>CBRG010000331.1 GCA_000470535.1 Streptomyces sp. AW19M42 | reverse complement strand
TCCTCGACCGCGACCTTGACGATCGTGCCCTGCATCGGGGAGGCGAGGGTGTCGCCGGAGGCCGCGGAGCCGGACTTCTTGGCCGCGCGGCGCTTGGGTTTGGCGCCGGCCGCGAGTCCGGTGCGGGCCAGGCTCATGCCGAGCGAGGAGGGCAGTGAGACTTCGAGGCGCTTCCCGCCGACCTCGACGACGACGGTTTCGCGGCCGGTTTCCTCGTCGGTGTCCGTGTCGGCGGGGGCGGCGAAGGCCGGGATCTCGTTGACGAACCCGGTCTCGATCCAGCGGGTGTGGATCGTGAACGGGTCAGCGGTGAACGCGGGGTCCCTCACGACGGCGCGGTGGAAGGGAATGGCGGTGGCCATGCCCTCGACGGTGAACTCGCCCAGCGCGCGGGCCGCCCGCTGCAGCGCCTGCTCACGGGTGGCACCCGTCACGATCAGCTTCGCCAGCAGCGAGTCCCAGGCCGGGCCGATCACGCTGCCGGTCTCGACGCCGGCGTCGAGACGGACACCGGGACCGGACGGCGGCGCGAACAGGGTCACGGTGCCGGGGGCGGGCAGGAAACCGCGGCCCGGGTCCTCGCCGTTGATCCGGAACTCGAAGGAGTGCCCGCGCATGACCGGGTCGCCGTAGCCGAGTTCCTCACCGTCCGCGATGCGGAACATCTCCCGTACGAGGTCGATACCGGTGACCTCCTCGGTGACCGGGTGCTCGACCTGGAGACGGGTGTTGACCTCCAGGAAGGAGATCGTGCCGTCCACCCCGACCAGGAACTCGACCGTGCCGGCGCCGACGTAGCCGGCCTCCTTCAGGATCGCCTTGGACGCCGCGTACAGCTCCGCGTTCTGCGCCTTCGACAGGAAGGGGGCCGGGGCCTCCTCGACGAGCTTCTGATGGCGGCGCTGGAGCGAGCAGTCACGGGTCGACACGACCACCACGTTGCCGTGGGTGTCGGCCAGGCACTGCGTCTCCACGTGCCGGGGCTTGTCGAGGTAGCGCTCCACGAAGCACTCCCCGCGCCCGAACGCGGCGACCGCCTCGCGGACCGCGGAGTCGTACAGCTCCGGGATCTCCTCCAGCGTGCGGGCCACCTTCAGCCCGCGCCCGCCACCACCGAACGCGGCCTTGATCGCGATCGGCAGCCCGTTCTCCTCGGCGAAGGCGACGACCTCCGCGGAGCCGGACACGGGGTCGGGGGTGCCCGCGACGAGCGGGGCACCGGCACGCTGGGCGATGTGGCGGGCGGCGACCTTGTCACCGAGGTCCCGGATCGCCTGCGGCGGCGGCCCGATCCACGTCAGCCCGGCATCCAGCACCGCCTGCGCGAACTCGGCGTTCTCCGAGAGGAACCCGTACCCGGGATGGACCGCGTCCGCCCCCGAGTCCTTCGCGGCCTGCAGGACCCTGGCCATGTCCAGATAACTGGCGGCCGGAGTGTCACCGCCCAGCGCGAATGCCTCATCGGCCGCACGCACATGCAACGCGTCACGGTCCGGGTCCGCGTAGACGGCCACGCTCCCGATCCCCGCGTCCCGGCAAGCACGGGCAACACGGACAGCAATTTCGCCACGGTTGGCGATGAGCACCTTGCGCACGATGGCTCCCTCCTTGAAACAAGCTGAGTTTAGGGACTACCGACACGGCCCAACGACCCGTCCCCAATGGTGAGCTTGCCCACACGGAGTGTGATTCGAGGCCTGCTCAAGTCGCGAAATCCCCTGTGGAACCACGGTACGCCGGGAACCATAACCGCACAGTAGCCACGAGGTGTGGTCCAGGTCTCTGTCGGTACGGGCAGCGACGCCCGGTGTTTCTTTGTCTGATTCCTACTAACGGCCGCGCATTTCTTTGCCCGGCGCCCGGCCGCCCGCGCGACGGGCGCCCGCCGCACCGGCCGTGCGGCGCCCGAAGGCGGTCGAACCCCTTGTCCGGAGCGTTACCGATAAGTAGGGTCCGCGCTATCGCACGTACTGCAGGTAACAGGGGGTGAGCGCCGTGGTGCGCAGGCCGGTGGCATTCATATCCGCGATCGTGCTGTTCGCGGAGGCCGTGGGCGTCGTGATCGTCAACGGTGTCATGGCGACGTTCGTCAAGAACCAGGACATGTCCCTGGCGGGGACGGACCCCGACGTCATGGCCAACGGCGCCTGGGTGCTGGGCGGGATCTCCGGACTGTTCCTGCTGCTGTGCGGTGTGCTGCTCCTGCTGACCGGCATCCGCGACCGGGCCCCGGGTCGGATCGCCAGGATCGTCCTCATCGCCTGTGCCGTCATCCACGGGGTGCTGGGCGCGCTCGCGGTGGGGCTGATCGGCTGGACCGCGTTCGTGTCCATGATGGCGGTCCTCGGCCTGATCGTGCTGACGCTGGTGGCGTACGGCCCCGGCCGCGAGGAGCCGGCCACCGGGGCGGACGCCGAGCAGCCGGTGGCCCCCGCCCCCGTCTGACCGGACGGACGGGCTCCGCTCAGGCCCAGAGCTCGGTGACCGTGATCCCCAGCTCGCCCAGGAGCCGCCGCAGCAGGGGCAGCGAGAGCCCGATGACGTTGCCCGGGTCGCCGTCGATGGAGTCCACGAACGGCGCCGAGCGTCCGTCGAGGGTGAAGGCGCCCGCCACGTGCAGCGGCTCGCCGGAGGCCACGTAGGCGGCGATCTCGGCGTCCGTCGGCTCACCGAAGTGGACCGTCGTGGACGCGGTCTCCGAGAGGGTCCGGCCGCTCGCGGTGTCGGTCAGGCTGTGGCCCGTCCGCAGCACCCCGGACCGGCCCCGCATCGACTTCCAGCGGGCCGTGGCCTCCTCGGTGTCGGCCGGTTTGCCGAGCGCCTCGCCGTCGAGTTCGAGCACCGAGTCGCAGCCGATGACCAGGGCCCCCGCGACCTCCGGCAGCGCGGCGACGGCGGCGGCCTTGGCCTCGGCGAGCACCAGCGCCAGCTCGGCGGGGGTCGGGGCGCTCAGCGCGTCCTCGTCCACCCCGCTGACGATCACCTCGGGCGCGAAGCCGGCCTGCCGGAGCAGACCGAGGCGGGCGGGGGAGGCGGAGGCGAGCACGAGGCGGCGGGGCGCGGGATCAGTCATGCGCACCATCGTACAAATCAGCCGGTGCGGGCCGGCCCGTTCCCGGGGGCCCGCACCGTCATCGGGTGCCGCTCACGAACATCGCGACCACCATGGCCAGCGCGAGCACCAGACCCACGCGCCGCATCATGTCCTGGACGTCGCGCAGTTCCTTCGGCGGCTTGTTCTCGGGATCGGACCACAGCATGTCTCCGATCCTGCTGCGGGGGCCGGGCGAGCGCCTGAGTACGCGTACTCAACAACCGCTCCGTGCGTACCTGCTACCCGGGCCAGTACGTACGCGCCCAGGCGTGCGGCCCCGGCAGATGGCGGCCGCGCCGGGCGAGCCGGCCGGGGTCGGACCACTGTCCGGGCAGCTCGGGCGCTCCGGACGAGACGGCGGCCACCGCGGCGGCCCGTGCCTGGACGACCGCGAGCGCGGCTGCCAGTTCTTCCGGGGTCGGATTGCCCCGTACGACCTTGATCATGGCCAGAGCCCTTTCTAGAGAGGGATGTTGCCGTGCTTCTTCGGGGGCAGCGTCTCCCGTTTGGTCCGCAGCTGCCGCAGTCCCTTGACCACGTGGGCCCGGGTCTCCGACGGCATGATCACCGCGTCCACGTAGCCGCGTTCGGCCGCCACGTACGGGTTGAGCAGCGCGTCCTCGTAGTCCGCCATCAGCTCGGCGCGGGTGGCGTCCTGATCCTCCGCGGCGGCGATCGTGCGGCGGTGCAGGATGTTGACGGCGCCCTGGGCGCCCATGACGGCGATCTGGGCGGTCGGCCAGGCGACGTTGATGTCGGCGCCCAGGTGCTTGGAGCCCATGACGTCGTACGCGCCGCCGAACGCCTTGCGGGTGATCACCGTGATCAGCGGGACGGTCGCCTCCGCGTACGCGTAGATCAGCTTCGCGCCGCGCCGGATGATGCCGCCGTACTCCTGGTCGACACCGGGCAGGAAGCCGGGCACGTCCACGAAGGTCAGCACCGGCACGTTGAACGCGTCGCAGGTGCGGACGAAGCGCGCGGCCTTCTCGCTCGCGTTGATGTCCAGACAGCCGGCGAACTGCATCGGCTGGTTGGCGACGATGCCGACCGGGTAGCCCTCGACCCGGCCGAAGCCGGTCAGGATGTTCGGCGCGAACAGGGCCTGGGTCTCCAGGAACTCACCGTCGTCCAGCACGTGCTCGACCGCGGTGTGCATGTCGTACGGCTGGTTCGCGGAGTCCGGGATGAGCGTGTCCAGCTCGCGGTCCTCGTCCGTGACCGCCGGATCCGACTCCTCCGGGAAGGCCGGCGCCTCCGAGAGGTTGTTCGACGGGAGGTACGAGAGCAGCGACTTGACGTACTCGATGGCGTCCTTCTCGTCACCCGCCATGTGGTGCGCCACACCGGAGTATGTGTTGTGGGTGCGGGCGCCGCCGAGCTCCTCGAAGCCGACGTCCTCGCCGGTGACCGTCTTGATGACGTCGGGGCCGGTGATGAACATGTGGGAGGTCTGGTCGACCATGACCGTGAAGTCGGTGATCGCGGGGGAGTAGACCGCGCCGCCCGCGCACGGTCCCACGATCAGCGAGATCTGCGGGACGACACCGGAGGCGTGCACATTGCGCCGGAAGATCTCCGCGAAGAGGCCCAGCGCCGCCACGCCTTCCTGGATACGGGCGCCGCCGCCGTCGTTGATGCCGATGACCGGGCAGCCGGTCTTCAGCGCGAAGTCCATCACCTTGACGATTTTCTCACCGTAGACCTCACCGAGCGAGCCGCCGAAGATGGTGAAGTCCTGCGAGTACACGCAGACGGGGCGGCCGTCGACCGTGCCGTAGCCGGTGACGACACCGTCTCCGTACGGGCGGTTCTTCTCGATCCCGAAGTTCGTCGAGCGGTGCCGGGCGAATTCGTCGAGCTCGACGAAGGAGCCCTCGTCCAGCAGCAGGTCCACGCGCTCGCGCGCCGTCAACTTGCCCTTCGCGTGCTGCTTTTCCACCGCGCGGGCGGACCCGGCGTGGGTCGCCTCCTCGATACGGCGCTGCAGGTCCGCGAGCTTGCCCGCGGTGGTGTGGATGTCGGTCTCTTCCGGCTCGGACATCGGGTTGCGGCTCCCTGCCTGGTCACGGGGACGACTGTGCTGCTGATCAGCGAATGAACAGCTACTGCCCCGTAGCGTATCGGCGCGGATACGGTTCGGCAGTGCGTCGTTTGACACACCTAGGGTGGCTTGCATGACACCCTCGGATGCGTCCCACAGCCGTTGGTCGGACCTGGACCGGCCGCCCCTGAACGTTCCCGCGCTGCGGCGCGGTCTGCTCCGGCCGGACGGCCTGTGGAGCGCCCTCGACGTCGTGGACGCCACCGGGTCCACCAACTCCGACCTCGCGGCGCGCGCCGCCGGGCTCACCGAGGGCACCGTCCTGGTGGCGGAGGAGCAGACGGCGGGGCGGGGACGCCTCGACCGGACCTGGACCGCACCCGCCCGCTCGGGCCTCTTCTTCTCCGTCTACCTGACGCCCGGCGCGGTGCCCGTCCAGCGCTGGGGCTGGCTGCCGCTGCTCACCGGGGTCGCGGTGGCGGCGGGCCTGGCAAGGTCCGCGGGCGTCGACACGGCACTGAAGTGGCCCAACGACCTGCTGGTCACCGTCGGCACGGAGGAGCGCAAGGCGGGCGGCATCCTGGCCGAACGCGCCGGGGACGGCGTCGTCATCGGTATCGGCCTCAACGTCTCCCTCCGCGAGGACGAGCTCCCCGCCCCCACGGCCGCCTCGCTCGCCCTGGCCGGAGCGGTCTCCACCGACCGCGAGACGCTGCTCAGGGGCGTGCTGCGGTCGCTGGAGCAGTGGTACGGGAAGTGGCGTGCGGCGGACGGGGACGCGGCCGCGAGCGGCCTCCAGGAGGCGTACGCGGCCGGCTGCGCGACGCTCGGGCGCACGGTGCGGGCCCAGCTGCCGGGCGACCGCACGCTCACCGGGGAGGCGGTGGCGATCGACGGGGACGGGCGCCTCGTCCTGTCGGTCGGCGACGGCCTCCAGGAGCCGGTTTCCGCGGGCGACATCGTGCACCTGAGGGGAGCCGGGGGCGGCCTGACCTGAGCGGCGCGCCCCAGGTCGGGGCGGACTGAGGACGTGAGGTAGGGCACACCTGCCGTATCGTTGAGGCGATCCACCGACAGATCGGCAGGGCAGTGCGCAGGGAACGGGCAGGAGGCGGCTGGTGACCGTCGACGACACGACCTCCGGCGATGGCTCGGAGCCCTCGTCGGACCCATCGGTCCACGCGACACCCCATCACGAAGTCGACCACACGGCAGAGCCGACCGACGACCCCCTCGCGATCAGGCTGGAAGCGCTGATCCTGGGCGCCGACCGGCGCTACACCCCGTTCCAGGCCGCCCGGACCGCGGGCGTCTCGATGGACCTGGCGTCACGGTTCTGGCGGGCCATGGGCTTCGCGGACATCGGCCAGGCCAAGGCGCTGACCGAGGCGGACGTGCTGGCGCTGCGCCGGCTGTCCGGTCTCGTCGAGGCCGGGCTGCTGAGCGAGCCGATGGCGATCCAGGTGGCCCGGTCCACCGGGCAGACCACAGCCCGGCTGGCGGAGTGGCAGATCGACTCCTTCCTGGAGGGCCTGACCGAGCCGCCCGAGCCCGGCATGACCCGCACCGAGGTCACCTACCCGCTGGTCGAGCTGCTCCTGCCGGAGCTGGAGGAGTTCCTGGTCTACGTGTGGCGGCGCCAGCTCGCCGCCGCCACCGGCCGGGTCGTGCAGGCGGCGGACGACGACGAGATGGTCGACCGCCGGCTGGCCGTCGGCTTCGCGGACCTCGTCGGCTTCACCCGGCTCACCCGCCGCCTGGAGGAGGAGGAGCTCGGCGAACTCGTCGAGGCCTTCGAGACCACCTGCGCCGACCTGGTCGCCGCCCACGGCGGCCGGCTCATCAAGACCCTCGGTGACGAGGTCCTCTTCGCCGCCGACGACGCGGGCACCGCGGCCGAGATCGCGCTGCGCCTGATCGAGGCGATGGCGATGGACGAGCAGATGCCCGCGCTGCGCGTCGGCATCGCGTTCGGCACGGTCACCACCCGGATGGGCGATGTGTTCGGCACCACCGTGAACCTCGCCAGCCGGCTCACCTCGATAGCGCCGAAGGACGCCGTCCTGGTGGACGGGGCGTTCGCGGAGGAGCTGACCCGTACCGGCGACGCCCCCGCCTCGGAGGCGCGGGCGGCTGAGGAGGCCGCGGCCGCCGCCGAGCGCGCCGGCCGGGAGGGCGGGGACGGCGAGGAGCCGATGCCCGTGCCCAAGTACCGCTACGGGCTCCAGCCGATGTGGCAGCGCCCGGTGCGCGGCCTCGGCGTCGTCGAACCGTGGCTGCTGGCCCGTCGCGGCGGCTCCTGACCTCGCCCTGGGAGACTTCGCGGACACGACCTAGGATCCCTCCGGTAACGCTCGTTAACCGACAGGGGTGCAGCCATGACCGTCACGTCCGAGCAGCGGTTCGGTGAGTTCGTCGTCGTACGGGGTCACGAGGGCCTGGGGCACGTTGCCGAGCTGGTCCTCGACCGGCCCAGGGCCATGAACGCGGTGTCCACGGACATGGCGCGCTCGATCGGCGCCGCCTGCGCCGCGCTCGCCGCCGACCCGGACGTACGGGTCACCGTTCTCACCTCCAGCCATGAACGGGCCTTCTGTGTGGGCGCGGACCTCAAGGAGCGGAACTCCTTCACCGACGCCGACCTGGTGCGGCAGCGGCCCACCGCCCGCGCCGCCTACACCGGTGTTCTCGAACTGCCGATGCCGACGATCGCCGCGGTGCACGGTTTCGCGCTCGGCGGCGGTTTCGAGCTGGCGCTGTCCTGCGATCTGATCGTGGCCGACGCCACCGCGCTGGTGGGTCTGCCCGAGGTCTCGGTCGGGGTCATCCCGGGTGGTGGCGGCACCCAGCTGCTGCCGCGCCGGATCGGGGCGGCGCGGGCGGCCGAGCTGATCTTCACCGCCCGCCGGGTGGAGGCGGCCGAGGCCCGGGAGCTGGGGCTGGTCGACGAGCTGGTGGCGTCGGGCGAGGACAGGTCGGAGGCGCTGGCGCTGGCCGGGCGGATCGCGGGGAACTCCCCGGTGGGCCTGCGGGCGGCCAAGCGGGCGCTGCGGCTCGGGCACGGGCTCGATCTGCGGGCCGGTCTGGAGGTGGAGGACTCCGCGTGGCGCTCTGTGGCCTTCTCCGGCGACCGCGCGGAGGGGGTCGCCGCCTTCAACGAGAAGCGGCAGCCGAACTGGCCCGGAGAATGACACGACCGCGACGCTCGGTGACCGAATGGCGACGTAACGTGCAGGGTCACGACGGGAAGCTGATCACATCATCACAAATCTACATAAGCTGTTGTGATGGGTGGTGATGATGCACGGCTCCGGGCCGTGGTTTCGCTTGCACAGGCGATGGCGGCGGCACACACCCCGCGGGGGTGCTGGCGGGCGGCCGCGCTGGGGGCGTGCGAGGCGCTGGGCGGCAGCTTCGCCGCGCTGTCGGTCTGGGAGCGCGGACGCGGGCGGCTGCGGGTCCTGGTGAACGCGGGCGACCGGGCCGCGGGGGAGGAGGAGTTCCCCGACGAGGAGGCGTACCCGGTGCACCAGTTCCCGGAGATCACCGAGTTCCTCCATGAGCGGTGGGCCGGGGGTGGTGAGCCGGATGCCTGGGTGGAGACGGCCGACGGCCCGGTGGAGCCGGGGCCCGCGGGCGGTGGCCGGGAGGCCAGGCCGGGCGCGCACGGTTACCGGCGCGGCTACTGCCATCAGCGGGTGGCGGCCCTGCGCCGGCGCGGGCGGGGCTGCTGCGTGGTGGCGCCGATCGTGCTGCACGGCCGGGCCTGGGGCGAGCTGTATGTGGCGCGTCCGGTGGGGGAGCCGGTGTTCGGACGGGCGGACGCGGACTTCGCCACCGTGCTGGCCGCCGTCGTGGCCGCCGGGATCTCCCAGACGGAGCGCCTGGAGGAGGTCCGCAAGCTCGCCTTCACCGACCCGCTGACCGGCCTCGCCAATCGGCGGGCCGTCGATATGCGCCTCGACGAGGCGGTGGAGCGGCACCGGGCGGACGGTGCGGTGGTCAGCCTGGCCGTCTGCGATCTCAACGGGCTGAAGTGGGTCAACGACACCCATGGCCACGCGGTCGGAGACCGTCTGCTGGAACGGTTCGGCTCGGTGCTGTCCCGGTGCGGCGCGATGCTGCCCGGAGCGCTGTCCGCCCGGCTCGGCGGGGACGAGTTCTGTCTGCTGGCGGTGGGGCCCGGTGCGGACGAGGTGGTCGCGGTGGCCACCGAGCTGTGCGAGCGGGCGGCCGAGCTGGAGTTCGGCAACGGGGTCGCCTGCGGGATCGCCTCCACCGGTGACCCGATCGGCCCGGTGGTCTCCGCGCGGCGGCTGTTCCGGCTCGCGGACGCGGCCCAGTACCGGGCGAAGGCCGCCCGCTCGCTGCGGCCCGTGGTGGCGGGGCGCGACGGCGAGGTGATCCGGCTGGCCGACTCCCCGCCCAAGGCCGCCCACGACCGCCGCCGGCTGCGCGGCAACCCTCCCTGAGTCACCCGGTCCGGTCGGTGGCCACCCGGCCCGATCGGTAAGGGGTCAACCCGGCGACCACTAGTGACATGAAGAGATTCAATCCGTACGCTTCTGAATATGGATATGCATACAGTCGTGGTGGGGACGTCCGGTACCACCGCCCAGGACGTCATCGCCGTGGCCCGCGGCAACGCCCGTGTCGAGCTCTCCGCCGCCGCGGTGGCCGCTCTCGCCGCCGCCCGCGGGGTCATCGACGCGCTCGCCGCGAAGCCCGAGCCGGTCTACGGGGTCTCCACCGGGTTCGGGGCGCTGGCCAGCCGCCACATCAGCCCGGAGCTCCGCGCCCAGCTCCAGCGCAACATCGTCCGCTCGCACGCCGCCGGCATGGGCCCGCGGGTCGAGCGTGAGGTCGTCAGGGCGCTGATGTTCCTCCGGCTGAAGACGGTCGCCTCCGGCCACACGGGCGTCCGGCCGGAGATCGCGCAGACCATGGCCGACGTCCTGAACGCCGGGATCACACCCGTCGTTCACGAGTACGGTTCGCTCGGCTGCTCCGGCGATCTGGCACCGCTCTCGCACTGCGCGCTGACCCTGATGGGCGAGGGCGACGCGGAGGGCCCCGACGGCACCGTGGGCCCCGCGGGCGAGCTCCTCGCCGCCCACGGCATCACCCCGGTCGAGCTGCGCGAGAAGGAGGGCCTCGCCCTCCTCAACGGCACCGACGGGATGCTCGGCATGCTCGTGATGGCCATCGCCGACCTCCAGAACCTCTACACCTCGGCCGACATCACCGCGGCCCTCTCCCTGGAGGCCCTGCTCGGCACGGACAAGGTCCTCGCCCCCGAGTTGCACGCCATCCGCCCGCACCCGGGCCAGGGCGCCAGCGCCGACAACATGCTGCGGGTGCTGGCCGGTTCGGGCCTCACCGGTCACCACCAGGACGACGCCCCGCGTGTCCAGGACGCCTACTCGGTGCGCTGCGCCCCGCAGGTCAACGGCGCCGGCCGGGACACCCTCGCCCACGCCGCCCTCGTCGCGGACCGCGAACTCGCCGCCGCCGTGGACAACCCGGTGGTCCTTGCCGACGGCCGGGTCGAGTCCAACGGCAACTTCCACGGCGCCCCGGTCGCGTACGTCCTGGACTTCCTGGCGATCGTCGCCGCGGACCTCGGCTCGATCACCGAGCGCCGCACCGACCGGCTGCTGGACAAGAACCGCTCGCACGGGCTGCCGCCGTTCCTCGCGGACGACGCGGGCGTCGACTCCGGCCTGATGATCGCCCAGTACACCCAGGCTGCCCTGGTCAGCGAGATGAAGCGGCTCGCCGTACCGGCCTCCGCCGACTCGATCCCGTCCTCCGCGATGCAGGAGGACCACGTCTCGATGGGCTGGTCGGCGGCGCGCAAGCTCCGTACCGCCGTCGACAACCTCGCCCGGATCGTCGCCGTCGAGCTGTACGCGGCCACCCGCGCGGTCGAGCTGCGCGCAGCGCAGGGGCTGACCCCGGCGCCCGCCTCGCTGGCGGCCGTCGAGGCGCTGCGCGCGGCCGGCGCGCAGGGCCCGGGGCCCGACCGCTTCCTGTCGCCGGACCTGGCCGCGGCGGACGCCTTCGTGCGCGCGGGCGGGCTCGTGGCGGCGGTGGAGCCGGTGACCGGGAAGCTCGCCTAGGGTCAATACCGGTGACTTTGGGCTGTGTGGGTCGTTGGATGTGGTGTGCCAAGGCCTGGGCAGGTGAAGTCGTCGGGTGAGCGGTTGTCGGACCGGATCGCCTTGGGTGTG
>CBRG010000330.1 GCA_000470535.1 Streptomyces sp. AW19M42 | reverse complement strand
GGGACTTTCGAAACACGCCTTAGGACCTGGCGTGACAACTCTGCTCCAGTACGGTCGATCACCGCTGCGCCGTCGCCGTCCCCGCAGGCGGGCGGTCCCTACCAGGCGGGTTGAACGAGCGAGTCATCGCCCAGTGGGATCTGAATGTGGATGCGCTTGCCGACTGGTTCGCGGTGTACGGCGAAGCTCGTGCAGACCATGAGAACCAGTTCGAGCCCGTGCTGGCCGACCCGGGTGGGATCTGCGGGGGAGGCGGCGGGCAGGACGGGGCCGGAGTCCCACATGATGATGTCCAGCAGCGCACCGTCGGATTCGAGGTCGAGCAGGCAAGGGCCGGGGGCGTATCTGCAGACGTTCGTGGCCAGCTCGCTCACGATCAGCTGCGCGATCTCCACCGCGCGAGCAGAGACGGTCAGTCCGTGCCGTGACTGGGCGACGTCCAGAAACCTTCTGACGAAGGCACGGGCGCGGGCGATCTCGCCGGATGTCATGTCGTAGCCGGTGCTGCCCCGCACCGTGCCTGCGGCAGCCGTCTCTCGTTGTCGCTGCCCTGTCATCGTCAGTTGCTCCATGGACCTTACCCCCGTCAACACCCATCGCGGCCCGCTCGCCGCGATGTGGAACACCTACCGCCTACCCAGCTCCACGCCTTTCAGACGGGGCCGAAATCCTGGGTTCGGGTCAGGTGGTGCTGCGGCGTCGACGGTGCGTGAGTGTGCAGGAAGGTGTCGGTTCCCACATCCTGGAAGACACGTGTGACGGTGCGGAGGGATGGCCATGCGCAGGTCGGTTCGCTGGTCGGTGGCGAGGACGACCCGCGAGGATCAGCCTCGCTGAGCTTCTGCTACGCACTTTGCTGATGAAGGGGGCTTCAGGGGGTAGGTGCAACACATATGGATATCGAACGTAGAAACAACGTCACTGTGACCGGGAACCCGCACGGGCCCACCGTGGTGCTGGCTCATGGGTTCGGCTGTGATCAGAACATGTGGCGGCTGACGGTACCCGCCCTGGTGGAGAAGTACCGGGTAGTGCTGTTCGACTACGTGGGTGCGGGCCGTTCGGATCTGTCCGCGTTCTCCGAGGCTCGTTATGCCTCGCTGAACGGTTACGCCCGTGATGCGGTGGAGGTGTGCGAGGCACTCGACCTGCGCGACGCGGTGTTCGTCGGGCACTCGGTCAGCGCGATGGTCGGCGTGCTCGCCGCCGGCATGGCTCCCGAGCGTATCGGGGCGCTGGTGATGGTCGCACCGTCCCCGCGATACATCGACGACGAGGGCTACCGGGGCGGGTTCAGCGTCCAGGACATCGACGAGTTGCTGGAGTCCCTGGAGTCGAACTACCTGGGCTGGTCGGCGACGATGGCCCCTGTGATCATGGGGAACGCGGACCGGCCCGAGCTCGGGAGCGAGCTGACGGACAGTTTCTGCGCCACCGACCCGGGGATGGCCCGTGTCTTCGCCCGGACCACGTTCCGGTCGGATTCACGGGACGACTTGAAGGGTGTCGCCGTGCCGACGTTGGTGCTGCAATGCACCCAGGACATCATCGCGCCGCGCGAGGTGGGCGCGTTCGTCCACCGGGCGATCTCCGGATCCAGGCTGGTCACTCTCGATGCCACCGGGCACTGCCCCCACCTGGCCGCGCCCGAAGCCACGAACCAGGCGATCACCGATTTCCTGGCCGACCTGCGGTGATGTGCCGCACTGGGCAGGAGCAGGGCGATGAGACCACATCGAACGCGACGTTCGCCTCCCTGCTGGAGGACAACGCGGAAGAACTCTACGAGCACGCTCCGTGTGGATATCTGTCCACTCTGATGGACGGCACCATCGCGAAGATCAACAGCACCCTGCTGGGATGGATCGGCCTGGAGCGGGAGGCCGTAGTGGGGCGGATGCGGTTCGCCGACCTGCTGACCATGGGCGGCAAGCTGTACCACGAGACGCACTTCGCTCCGCTGCTCCGGATGCGGGGCGAGATCAGCGGCATCGCCCTGGAGATCAGACAGGCCGGCGTAGACCGGCTGCCCGTGCTGGTCTCCTCCAGGATCAGGTACGCCAGTACCGGTGAGCCGCAGCTGATCCGTACGACGGTCTTCGACGCCCGCGACCGCCGCGCCTACGAGAACGATCTTCTTCGGGCCCGCAAAGCGGCCGAGGAAGCACGCGAACAGGCCGAAGCGGACCGCACCCGGCTGCAGGACGCCCTGGCTGTACTGCAGCAGTCGCTGCTGCCCGCCACCCTGCCCCGGATACCCGGCATGGAATCCGCCGCTCACTACCGCACCGCCTCACCCGACCAGCTCGGCGGCGACTTCTACGACCTCTTCCCCGTCGACGGCACACGCTTCGCCTTCTTCCTCGGCGACGTGTGCGGCAAAGGCCCCCAGGCGGCCGCGGTCACCTCCCTGACCCGCTACACACTGCGCGCGGCCGCCCTGCACGACCCCGACCCCATCTCCGCCCTGTCCACCCTCAACACCGTGCTCCACGAGCGCTACACCAGCGGAGATCCGCGCTACTGCACCGCCGTCTTCGGCATCCTCGAACCCGATCCCGCAACCGGAGAGATCGCCGTTCGACTCGCATCGGGCGGTCACCCTCCGGCCCTGATCCTGCGCGCGGACGGCACGGTCGACTTCCTGCCGACGCCCGGCGGTATCCTCATCGGCATCCTGCCCTCAGCATCCTTCACCGCCGCCACCACCACCCTGGGCCCCGGTGACACCCTGCTCCTCTACACCGACGGACTCACCGAAGCCCGCACCGGACAGGACCGCGCCACCCTGTACGGAGACGAGGCGCTGCGTACCTTCAGCACCGGCTACGCCGGCAAGCCCCCTCACGTCGTCATCGAAGCCTTGACCGGCCTGCTGGACAGCTTCGGCGACGGCCTCGACGACGACACCGCACTCCTTGCCCTGGGCGTCCCCCACACCGGCTACACGCCTAAAACCACCGCATGACGCCACTGAGGATCACCATCCGCAATGCCACGACGGGCCCCGTCCTGGAGATCATCGGCGAACTCGACCACTCCACCGCCCCCCAGCTGCGGGACGTGCTCAACGCGCTGATCCTCCGGCCGGGCCAGCGTCTCGTCCTGGACCTCGCTGGTATGGAATTCTGCGACTCCAGCGGCCTCACCGCTCTGATCGTCGCCCGCAACCACGCCCAGGCCGCCCACGCCGACATCGCGCTCGCCGCCGTACCCGCCCACACCCTGCGGGTCCTGCGCACGGTCGGCCTCGACCAGATCTTCCCCCTCCACCCCGACAGCCACACGGCCACCCACCCCTGAACCGGATCGGTGGCCGGCGAGTCGCCTCCGCGATTGCGCGCGCCCCGTTCTCCCGCGCCGCGGGCCCTCTCGTCGTACCGGTCTGCTTCCGCAACGTCGGCCAGGCCCGATCCGCAGGAATGCGGGCCACGCTCGGCGCGGCGACGGCCCGGGCGGCGTGTGGATCGCTTCACACCGACGCCGACAGCACGGCGCGGAGGGCTCATCGGGCACGGACGCCACACGTTCGCCACGGGGCAACTCATCCGGATTGCCCTGGACGGCACCGGCGCCCGGATCGTCAACGCCGGCCCCCCTCTGCCGTTCGTCCTCCGCGACGGCGCGGTGCAGGAACCGGTCCGGGCTGTGAACATGCCCTCTGGCTTCACTGTGCGGGGTCCCTGCCAGGCACTCCGCACGTGCTGGTCGTGGGCGGCAGTCCGGGTCGTACATCGTTGGGCAGGATCGCACTTCCGATGCCACTCCAGCGACACCGAGGCTCCGCAGCCGCCCGTCACGAGCAAGCATTAGAGTGCGATGCGAGATATGCGCGCGTCCATCCCATTTCGCGCACTGGAAGGGAACGAAGCCGTGCACGGAGAGTACAAGGTGCCCGGCGGCAAGCTTGTCGTCGTGGACCTGGACGTCGACGAAGGCGTACTACGCAACGTACGCGTCGCCGGGGACTTCTTCCTGGAGCCCGACGAAGCGATCCTCTCGATAGACCGGGCCCTGGAGGGCGCCCCCTCCTCGACGGACGCCGCAGGCCTGGCGGCCCGCATCACGGCGGGGCTGCCGGAGTCGACCGTCATGCTCGGCCTGACCGCGGAGGGCGTCGGCATCGCTGTTCGGCGAGCGCTGGCCCATGCAACCGAGTGGAGCGACTACGACTGGCAGTTGGTGCACATGGAAGCCCAGGCCCCGGCCCTGCACATGGCACTGGACGAGGTCCTCACCACCGAGGTGGCCGCCGGGCGGCGGGCTCCCACGCTGCGGGTCTGGGAATGGGCCTCGCCCGCCGTGGTCATCGGCAGCTTCCAGTCGCTGCGCAACGAGGTGGACCCCGAGGGGGCGGCAAAGCACGGAATGACCGTGGTACGCCGCATCTCTGGTGGTGGGGCCATGTTCGTCGAGCCCATGAGTACCATCACGTACTCCCTTTCCGTGCCGGAGTCGCTGGTCTCCGGCCTCTCCTTCGCCGACAGCTACGCCTACCTCGACGACTGGGTGCTCGAAGCCCTCGGCGACATGGGCATCAAGGCCTGGTACCAGCCGCTCAACGACATCGCGACCGATGCCGGGAAGATCGCCGGCGCAGCTCAGAAGCGGATCGTCGGTTCTGATGGTGGCCCTGGAGCTGTCCTGCACCACGTGACCATGTCGTACGACATCGACGCCGACAAGATGCTGGAGGTACTACGGGTCGGCAAGGAGAAGATGTCCGACAAGGGCACCAAGAGTGCCAAGAAGCGCGTCGACCCCCTTCGCCGCCAGACCGGCCTCGCCCGGGAACAGGTGATCGAGAACATGATCGCCTCCTTCCGTAACCGCTACGGGCTGGCCACTGACGGCGTCACAGCGGAGGAGATGACCCAGGCAGAGGAGCTGGTGCGGACGAAGTTCGCCACCGAGGAGTGGACCGCCCGGGTGCCGTAGGGCCTGTCGTTCCGCTCAGTCCGGGGACGGCCCGCGCCCCGGTTCGCCGGGTGTGACGAGCCCCGACTCGTAGACGAACAGGACGAGTTGGGAGCGGTCCCGGGGCCCAGCTTGATCATGTAGCGAATGGTGTGCGTCTTGGCGGTGAAAGGGCTGATCACCGTGTGCGCGGCGATCTCCTCGTTCGTCAGCCCCCGGGCCGCGAGGGCGCTCACCTCGCGTTCCCGGCGGGTCAGGGTCTCGAATCCGGGGGCGGTGGACCGGTCGGGGAGCCGGGCGACGAACGTGCCGATCAGTCTGCGGGTGAGGGCGGGAGACAGCAGCGCGTCGCCGCTCGCCGCGACACGGACGGCCCGGAGCAGCTCGGCCGGCTCGGTGTCCTTGAGCAGGAATTCGGCGCGATCTGCGCCGTCGGACGCGTCAAGGCCACCCAGCCCGCGTGAAGACGGCCGAGGCTACGGCACGGCCGGCGGGCGGTGTTCGTACCAGCGCCGGTCGGCCTCCAGCTGGGCGGCGAGCGAGATCAGCCGCTCCTCGCTGCGGGAGGGGCCGAGGAGTTGGGCGCCGACCGGGAGGCCGTCGGAGGTGAACCCTGCGGGGACGTTGATCCCCGGCCAGCCCAGTACGTTCCAGGGCCAGGCGTACGGGCAGGCCTCCGCGATCGCCACGTCGGTGCGCCAGGCGCTCAGCCCCTCGAAGCTGCCGATCCGGGGCGGCGGGAGGGCGGTGGTCGGGGTGAGCAGCACATCGAATCCCGATCCGGCCCGCCCGCGCGTGGGGTGGAACAGCGCCCCGATCCGGCGGTGCTGGCGCAGCTCGCGCTCCCTGGCCGCCCGCACCACCCGGCCGCCGAGCCGGGTGCCGGTGCGCAGGGCGCTGCGGGTGCGCGCGTCCAGGAGCGCGGGTTCGGGATGCAGTGCGGCGAGTTCCGCGATCCCCGCGGTGGCACGGGGCACGAAGCCGAGGCCGATCAGCCCGTAGCGGGGGCGCGCCTCCTCGACATGGTGGCCGAGCGCGGCCAAGGCATCCGCGAGGGCGGCGACGGCGCGCCGTACCTCCGGGTGGGGCGCGGTCCTGGTCAGGGTGAGCGGCGGCCGCCAGGCGACGGCGATGCGCAGCCGGCCCGGGTCACGGCGGGCGGCGGCGCGGGCCTC
>CBRG010000329.1 GCA_000470535.1 Streptomyces sp. AW19M42 | reverse complement strand
ACCTGCACATGACCAAGCCCTAGTAGTCAGGGGCTTGGAGGTCGCTCGTTCGAGGGCGCCGGCACGGCCTCGGCGTTCCACCCGGCGGGCCCGGCACACAGGGTCCGCTCGATCACCCGGATGATGTCGGCGCCGCGGTGCCACAGGCCGCTCTCCCGTAAGTCCCCTCGGACAACAGCGGCAGGGGCTCCTGATCGACGTCACCTGTGGTCACCCTGGGGCGGGCGGGAAGCTGGGCCATCCTTGGACGCGTCGGTGCTCAGCCAAGGCCCACCGCCCGGCGCCACATGCGGCCCGACCCGCGTTTCGCCCTGTTGTGCGATCTGTTCGGTACCGGGGAGGCCCGGAGCGTAACTGCCCGCCGATTCAAGCGTTCAGCAGCGAGGCGGGCCAATCCTTGGCTGAGCACCGACGCACCTGAGGAGGGCCCATGGACGCCTGCACGGACGCCGCGCGACACGTCCAGGACGTACTGAACCGGAACTTCGGTATCGACCCGAAGTCGGTGCCGATGGATACTCCCCTGCATCGGCTGCGCATGGATTCTCTGGCTCTCGAAGAGCTGCGCGTCATCATCAAGGACCGCTTGGATGTCGACCTGGACGACGTGCATCTGACGTCTCGGCACACCGTGGCTCAGCTCATTGATCTCGTATGCATCAAGGCGGACCTGTGAAGGTGGCGCGCGGCACATCGTCCGCGGCGGCGGTGACCGGGGTGGGACTGGTCACGTCGGCAGGGATCGGTGCCCAGCGCACGTGGGACAGCGTTACACGGTCGACCACGCCGAAGGGGGTGGGTCCGCATCCGGCATTGCAGGGCATGTCCTGCGACTTCTCGTACACCGTCGGCGGATTCGACCCCGAGGTGCTGCTCGGGGTGGCTACGTCCCGGCTGATGGACCGTTTCTCCCAGATGGCGGTCGTCGCGGCGCGTGAGGCGGTCGCGGCGGCGGGACTGGACCGGAACGTGTGGGACGGCGACCGGGTCGCCGTGGTCATCGGTTCGGCCCATGGCGGCCTGCCCTTCTACGACGAGCAGAACGCTGTCCTCGGTGAGCGGGGGGCCCGGCGGGTCTCGCCCAAGGTGGGCCTGCTCACGCCCGTCAGTGGTGCCGCTGACAGCGTCTGCCGGGATCTCGGGGCCGGCGGGCCCGGTCTCGCGGTCTCAACGGCGTGTGCCTCGGGCACGCACGCGATCGGCACGGCGCTCCAACTGCTGCGGGCCGGTGCCTGCGACATCGCGGTCGCCGGTGGCGCGGAGTCCGTGGCCAGCCGGCTGCTGGTGGCCGGCGCCAATCAGCTGAAGGCCCTGTCCACCCGCCGGGACGACCCGGCGTCCGCGTGCCGCCCCTTCGACGCGGACCGCGACGGTTTCGTCCTCGGGGAGGGCGCCGGGCTGCTGGTCCTGGAGTCACTTGAGCACGCCCGTGCGCGCGGCGCCACCGTCCTGGCCGAGATCGCCGGGTACGGGGCCGCGACCGACCCCGAGGCGACCGTCGCGCCCGACCCGGAAGGGGCAGGGCTGGAGCGTGCGTTGCGTGCGGCTCTGGCGGACGCGGATCTGAGCGGCGCCGACGTCGATCACGTCAACGCCCACGGCACCGCCACCGTGGTCAATGACCTCGTCGAGAGCGCTGTCATCGCCCGTGTGTGCGGTCAGCGCCCTCTCGTGACGTCCACCAAGGCGATGACCGGGCACACACTGGGCGCCTGCGGGGGCATCGAGACCGCCCTCACCGTGCTAGCCCTGCACCACCAGCTCGTCCCGCCCACCGCCAACCTCACCTCTCTGGACCCCGGCGTCCTGGTCGAGGTGGTGGCCAAGGAGGCCCGGAGTGCCCGGCTGGACTGCGCCGTGAAGACATCGATGGGTTTTGGCGGTTTCACCGCCGCCCTCGTGCTCACACGCGCGTGACCCACCACAGCCGACGCTCCGCTCGGGCGGACGAAGTCAACGTGAGGAAGCCATGACCGAGGAAATCGTCCGTTCCCTGACTGTGGACGGGATGTCGTACTCCTACCGGCTGGTATCCGGATGGCACACCCACACCGAGCCCGTCCTCGTCCTGGGAGGCGCGCTGCAAGGCATGTACGGGTGGCCTCAGATAGAGGACCGGCTCGGGCCGATGACGAGCGTCATCACCGCGGACCTCCCCGGCTCGGGCAGTGCCGACCCGTTGACCGCGCCTGATGTGCTCCCGCTCCTGTGCCGGGCCACCGAGCAGATCATCGACGACCTCGGCCTGGAGCGCGTCAACCTGTTCGGTTACTCCTTCGGGTCGGTCATCACCTACCTGTGCGCACAGCGCCGGCCTCACCGGACTGCGCGGCTGGTACTCGGCGGCGTGCCGACCGCCGTCTCGGATGCTCAGTACGCCCGGCTCCATGAGCTGGCCGGGCAGCTGGAGGCGGGCCGGCTCCAGGAGTTCGCGGCACTGTTCGCCGAGTCCATGCTGTGCATGGACCCCTCCCTGCCGGTGCTCCACCGCAACCTGGCCTACCGCTATGTGAAGCGGGCCGTGTTCCAGACCTACTCCCGTACGCCGCACGCCCGCGCCTCGCTGCACCGCGCCCTCAGCTCGGTCCTGCCCCCCATGGACGGCGGACTCGCCGGAGTACCGACGCTCGTGTTCAGCGGCGAGCACGACACCCTCACCCCGGTGAACGAGCAGCGGACCTTCGCGGCGACGATCGAGGACAGCACGTTCGTCACAATCCGCGAATCAGATCACTGGGTCGTGCTGGAAAGGGCGCGCGACGTAGCCGATCTCGCGCTGCGGCACTTCACCGGGCGGTCGCTGAAAGGCACGCAGTATCTGGCGCCCGAGGAACGCGGAGCTGTAGGCCCAGTGACGCCGGGCGAGGAAGCGGCACCGAAGGAACGCGCGACGAGGGGTGACGTAGTAGGGGCGTCCTCACGGTGAGGTAGCAGTCCGAGAGCCTCATGTCCTGCCGCCTGCGGAACGGCGCCGAAACCGCCGGTACCCCTACCTGACGCCGATGTACCGGCGGCCGCCCGCGCAGCTGTACCGGGCCCGCCGGGAGAGCCGCCTCCCCGAGCTGTCCGACACCGTCCGCGAAGTCCACGTCCCACCGGTCATGCGGGACGTTCCGCACGGTCATGCGGGACGTCCCGCACGCAAACACCCTCCTGACCGCGTTTCCGCAGATCAGGAGGGTGTGAGAGCGGTAGCGGAGGGATTTGAACCCTCGGTGAGTTTCCCCACACTCGCTTTCGAGGCGAGCTCCTTCGGCCGCTCGGACACGCTACCGAGAGAGAGCTTAGACCATCTCGGCCGTCCGTCGAAATCCGATTCCCGCCGGCACGGTCCCCACGCGGGGACACCAGGTCAGCGGTGGCGGAAGAAGGCGGTGAGACGGGCCGCGCAGTCGGCCTCCAGCACTCCGGGGATCACCTCGGGGCGGTGGTTGAGCCGGCGGTCGCGGACGACGTCCCAGAGCGATCCGGCCGCTCCGGCCTTCTCGTCCCGGGCCCCGTAGACGACCCGGGCCACCCGGGACTGCACCAGGGCCCCCGCACACATCGTGCAGGGTTCCAGCGTGACCACCAGGGTGCATCCGGACAGCCGCCATTCGCCGAGCGCGGCGGCGGCCCGGCGCAGCGCGAGGATCTCGGCGTGCGCGGTCGGGTCGCCGGTCGCCTCGCGTTCGTTGTGTCCCGCGGCGAGCAGCGCGCCGTCCGGGCCG
The DNA here is from genome assembly GCA_000470535.1 of Streptomyces sp. AW19M42. Classification (GTDB taxonomy): domain Bacteria; phylum Actinomycetota; class Actinomycetes; order Streptomycetales; family Streptomycetaceae; genus Streptomyces. The sequence goes on along the minus strand of CBRG010000329.1, from coordinate 8,197 downwards.
AGGACGACGGCGCCGACCGGCACATCGCCGGCCGCCGCCGCCCGGTCGGCCTCGTCCAGGGCACGGCGCATGGCCACCCGCCACGGGTCCCGTACGGGATCGTGCGGTGCGTCGGGCGGTTGGGGCGGGGCCTGCGGGGGCGGTGCTTCGGTCACCCGCGGACCTTAACGGACGGTCTCCAGGACCTCGGCCGCTCCCAGCGCGTCCGCGATCTCCACCAGTGCGTCCGTCCGCAGCATCAGCAGCTCGGCCTCGGGGAGCCCGAGGTCGGACAGGAGCCCGGTGTCACCGAGCGGGCCTGCCGGTACGGCGTCGAGTCCGTCGTCATCGTCATCGTTGGCGTGGTCGTTGGCGTGGTCGGCGTGGTCGTTGTCGGGGGCGTTGTCCGGCTCGCCCTCCTCGGTACCGTCGAGTCCGACGAGCTCTTCGAGGGCGGCAATCGAGTCCTCGGCCCCGGGTTCGCGGCCGAGCAGTTCATCGGTGAGCAGGATCTCCCCGTACGAGGAGCGGGTGGCGGCGGAGGCGTTCGAGACGTAGATACGCGGGTCCTCCTCACCGTCCACCCGGATGACGCCGAACCAGGCGTCCTCCTGCTCGATGAACACGAGCACCGTGTCCTCGTCCACCGAGGCTTCACGGGCCAGATCAGTCAGATCGGACAGGGTCTCCACATCGTCGAGATCCGTGTCGCTCGCTTCCCACCCGTCTTCGGTGCGCGCGAGCAGTGCGGCGAAGTACACCGTGACTCTCCCACTGGTCATAGGGGTGTCGGTCCGGCGGGAGGGCAGTCGGTGGTCCGGCTGCCCTGCGTCCCGCCCATCGGAATCGTGGCAGAAACAAGGGCCTCGCGAGAGCAGTTCGGACGTTGCGTCGGCCATCAGTTCTGTCCGGGGCGGCCACCAGGGGGTTCTTCCGCAGGCCGGACGGCTACCAGCGAAACGTCCGCATCCGCATGGCCTGGCGCATTCGGGCGGCCTTGACCCGCCGGGGCTGGACCCGGTCGCGCAACGCCTTGGCCTCGTGAAGCTCGCGGAGGAACTGGGCGCGGCGCCTGCGACGCTGCGCGTCGGTCTCCTGCGCGTCGGTGTCCCTGGCGTCCTGGACGTCCTGGGTGTCCCGTGGGTCCCGCGCATCCCTGAGGCCGGGAGGGTCCGCCCCGTCCCGCTTCCGCTGTGCCCCGTCCGGCATCGGCTCATCACCCCAAGGCTGGGTCCGTATGCCCTCACCTTCCCCCCGAACGTGTGGTTGATGCCAGCGCACGGGTACGGGAGGCGCGGCTACTGTGGGTCCCATGCGGATCCACGTCGTCGACCACCCGCTGGTCGCGCACAAACTCACCACCCTGCGCGACAAGCGCACCGACTCCCCGACCTTCCGGCGCCTCGCCGACGAGCTGGTCACCCTGCTCGCGTACGAGGCCACCCGCGATGTGCGCACCGAGCAGGTCGACATCGAGACCCCGGTGACACCCACCACCGGAGTGAAGCTCTCCTACCCGCGGCCCCTGGTCGTGCCGATCCTGCGGGCCGGCCTCGGCATGCTCGACGGCATGGTGCGGCTGCTGCCGACCGCCGAGGTGGGCTTCCTGGGCATGATCCGCGACGAGGAGACGCTGCAGGCGTCCACGTACGCGTCCCGGATGCCCGAGGACCTCTCGGGCCGCCAGGTGTACGTCCTGGACCCGATGCTGGCCACGGGCGGCACCCTGGTCGCGGCCATCCTGGAGCTGATCAAGCGCGGTGCGGACGACGTCACCGCCGTCGTGCTGCTCGCCGCGCCCGAAGGCGTCGAGGTGATGGAGCGCGAGCTGGCGGGGACGCCGGTCACCGTGGTCACCGCCTCGGTCGACGAGCGCCTCAACGAGCACGGCTACATCGTGCCGGGCCTGGGCGACGCGGGTGACCGGATGTACGGCACCGCCGACTAGGGCGTCCGACAGTTCGGCAGCCAGGCCCGCCCTGCCCGCCCGCCCCGCGCGGTCCTCAGCAGGAGGACGGTGCGGGGGAGGGCTCGAGCAGGGCGGTCAAGGCGGTGGAGGCCGCCCTGGGCGTGCTGAACGCCTTGAACTTCGTACCGATGATCAGATCGACGTCCGCGGTCTTGCGGGCGTCGGTCTTCGTCGTGGCCCCCGGCAACTGCGTGCCGAGCACCGGGAAGGTGCCGTTGACCGCGGTCGGAGCGCCCAGCAGTATGCCGGTCCCGGCGACCTTCTTGTCGTACGCGGCCGTGGCGTTGCCGACCTTGCCGATCGCGAACCCGCGCTTCTTCAGCTCATCGGCCGCCGACTTCGCGAGCCCGCCGCGCGGGGTCGCGTTGTAGACGTTCACCTTGATCTTCGCGGGCTTCGGCAGCGCCACGGCGTGCGCGGACGGCTCGGCGGACGGGCAGTCCGCCTTGCGGTCGGCCGCGCTGGCCGTCTTGTCGCCGCCCGTGAAGACATCGATGAGCTGCAGCGTGCCCCATCCGGCCACCCCAAGGGCGGCCACGGAGGCGACGGTCGCGAGGACCAGTTTGCTGCGGCGGCGGGGGCGCCGCATGCGCGGGTACGTGTCACCCGTGATGCGGTATTTTCCGCCCATGCCTGGGGGAGTGAGCATGCTCATGGGCGCAGCGTAGTGCGACCCGGTGATGATGCCTACTAAATGATCAATGGATCGCACCCGTCCGAGTGGGAAAACACCCGAACGAACCCCGAACGGCGGGGAGAAGTGGTGTCTCAGCCGAGTTCGAGCACGCGGGCGTGCAGTACCTGGCGCTGCTGGAGCGCGGCCCGGACCGCGCGGTGCAGTCCGTCCTCCAGGTAGAGGTCGCCCTGCCACTTCACGACGTGCGCGAACAGGTCGCCGTAGAAGGTGGAGTCCTCGGCGAGGAGGGTTTCGAGATCCAGCTGGCCCTTGGTGGTCACGAGCTGGTCGAGGCGGACCGGGCGCGGCGCGACATCCGCCCACTGCCGGGTGCTTTCCCGGCCGTGGTCGGGATAAGGCTTCCCATTTCCGATGCGCTTGAAGATCACACGGAAAGCCTACCGGCCTGGAGCCTCCGGGCGCAGCCATGAGGCCGGACTACGCCGCCGACCGCAAGGGCATATAAGCGGCTATGCCGGAATTCCGCGAGCCGGGCGGCTGCGCCTATTTCCCCTTGGCGGCGGCCTTCGCGGCCTTGGCGGCCTGTTTGGCGTCCTGCTTGTACGCGCGGACCTCGGCGAGCGACTCGGGCCCTGTGATGTCGGCGACCGAGCGGTGCGAGCCGTCCTCCCCGTACGGTCCCGCCGCCTCGCGCCAGCCCGGCGGCCGGACGCCGAACTGCTTGCCCAGCAGCGCCAGGAAGATCTGCGACTTCTGGGTGCCGTACCCGGGCAGCGCGTTCAGCCGCTTCCGCAGCTCGGCCCCGGTGGCGGCGTCGCTCCACACCGCGCTCGCCACACCGTCGTACTGCGCCACCAGGTACTGGCACAGCTGCTGCACCCGCTTGGCCATGGAGCCCGGGTAGCGGTGCAACGCGGGTTTGGCGGTGAACAGCTCGATGAACGCCTCGGGGTCGTACACGGCGATCTCATGGGCGTCCAGATCGTCCCCGCCCATCCGCTGCGCCAGGGCGTACGGGCCGGAGAAGGCCCACTCCATCGGCACCTGCTGGTCCAGCAGCATGCCCACGAGGGCGGCGAGCGGACTGCGCGCGAGGAGCTCGTCCGCCTCCGGCTGCTGGGCGATCCGGAGGGTGATGTCTCGTCCGTTGTCGCTCTTGGTCATGGACCGATCATCGCGAGAGCGGGGTACGACGGCCAGCACCATGACCGTGGGCGGAGCGGTTCGCCTCCGATTGCAGCCGTTTGCCGCCGCTTTCCGTCGTTTCCCCGTTCGTTTTCGTCACCAGGGCCCTCGGTGGGCCACCCCCAGCACGAGGGAGGCGACGGCCGGCGGCAGGAAGAGGCCGGGCAGCCAGTACCCGTGGTCGTGGGCGCGCAGATGGACGGCGATGGCCCCGACGGAGAACAGCGCGAGCCCCACCGCGGCGGCCGTGCCGATCTCCGGGACCCCGAAGCCGACGAGCAGCCCGGCGGCCCCCGCCGCCGGACGGGGAGGAGCAGGGACCGCGAGGGAACGGTTGTTCGTCCCCTGCTCCGGCCACTGTCGGGCTGCGTTGTGGAGGGCCTCCCGCACCGTGTCCGCGGCCGGGTCGACGTGCCCGTACCGGCGCACCGGCGCGCCGAGGACCTGCGGCGCCTGCGACCGAAGCAGGTCCTCGACCGCGCTCGTACGTCTCACACATCGCCTCCGACATCGTCGATGGGCCGGATGACCACCGCGCTGCTGGGCGAACCGGCGGGCGCCGGGCACTGCGCGACGCGCGCGGCGATCTCGGTGACCCGTTCCAGGCTCGCGCAGTCGAGCACCCAGTACCCGGCGAGCACCTCCGTGGTCTCCCCGTACGGACCATCGGTGATCACCGGACGGCCGTCCTCGCCCGCCCGGACGAACCGGGTCCGGGCCGGTTCGGTCAGGCCGTTGGCGTCGATGAGCTCACCGCTCTCGGCGAGATCGTCGTTGATCGCGCCCATGAACGCGAACATGGTCTGTACGTCCTTCTCGCTCCAGGCCGGGGCGCCGGCGCTCGCGTCGCCGCGCATCGCCTCGTAGTCGGCCTGCGAGCCCTGCACCATCACCATGTATTTCATCGTTCCGGCTCCTGGTGTCCCCGCCGCCCCTCGTGGGCGGCCTTCACAGGGGACGCCGGAACCGCCGGACGGTCCTCTACACCGCGCCGAAGATTTCTCGCGGAAACCCGGAAACCTCCCGGAACAGCCCACACGAGGCCCGCCGTACCGCTGCGCCGTCCCGGCCCGGCGGGCACCGTCACACGAAGACGACCACGACCGCGATCAGCACGGCGAGCAGTCCGAGGGTGCACCCGACCACGCAGCCGGCCTGGTTCGTCCGTTCGGTGACCCCGCTCCACCAGTTCGGGGGCTTCTGAGGGGCCGACGGGGAAACCGGTACGGGGGCGGGGGCGAGCGGGGACAGGGGTGGGTGCGGGGTCCGGGGGGCCTGGTACGGCACCGGGGTCTGGGTGGCCGTGTCCCGCAGGAGCTGCTGCCACAGGACGGGCGGCAGATCGGGCGCGCTGCCGCCGGGAGGGTCGGTGATGCTCTGCCGGAGCCAGGTGGCCGCGCTGGGGTGGCGGTCCCGGCTCATGCGGTGCAGCAGCTCCTGGAGATCGCGGAGATAGCGTCCGTCCCGGGCCAGGGGTGCGACGGCCCAGGTGAACAGCGCCGCCGACTGCTCGGCCAGGGCCGACCGAGAGACGGCCTCCGCGCCCGGCCTGTTCGGTGCGAAGTACAGGCTTTTGCGCAGCACTTCCGCGCACAGCTCGTGGCGCATCGGCTCCGGCCGTGACGAAGCCCGGCCGACGCTCCCCAGCTCGTTCAGCAGCAGCTCCAGGGACTCCTGCGTGAGCCCCTCCGACCGCAGCTCGGCGAGCAGCAGCTCGTCGGGGACGCCGCGCACGCGTTCCGCGAGCGCACCGCGTCCGGCCGTGTCGCCGCGCCGGAGGTCGCGGAGAGCCTCGCGGAGCGCTGTTTCGCGGGCGGCCGGTGCGGGCGCGTAGCCGTCCGGGAGTCTCGGGTACCCGGGTACGGGCGGCTCGGCGCGTTGGGGAGCCGCAGACGGCGCCGGGGTCGGGGTCGAGGGCGCCGGCGGCATGGCGGGGCGTGGTGGGGCGAAGGGTTCCGGCAGCGGTCCGGGGCGTTCGGGCGGTGCGGCCGGGGTGCGCTCCGTCCACGGGGCCGCCGGGGGTGGAGCCGGGTCGTAGTCCGTCTCGGGGGCGCGGGACAGTCCTTCCGGGGCGCGTTCCGTCCACGGGGCCGCCGGCCGGTCGGGCGGTGGCGGCGTGTCGTAGTCCGGCTCCGGGGCGTAAGAGGGCTCCGGGAGGCGGTCCGTCTCCTGCGGCGCGTGGTCCGCCTCCCGGTCGCGCTGGGGGGAGGCGGCGGTGCGGGCGCCGCGCCGGTGCTCGGCGTCCAGGATCTCCTTCAGCAGGGCGCGCCGCCGCTGCCAGCCCAGGGCCGCGCCGTCCCTGAGCAGGTCGGTCAGCTGCGGCACACCCGGGGCGGCGGCCGGGTGGGCGAGGAGATGGTCCACCAGCCGGGCGGCCGCCAGGTGTTCGAACTTCCGCTCGCCCGCCATCCGCCCGGTGATCCGGGCCAGCGGGCCGGAGCCGCCCGCGTCCGGCTCCCAGCGCGACACGCACATCAGGCGCAGCTGATGGGTGTCGGACGTGTCGTAGGTGGCGAACGTCCAGTCCCGGCCCAGCCAGGAGCCGAACAGCCGGTACAGCCCCAGGTACACCAGCGGCACATCGTCCGGGTCGAGCCCGCCGCCCGGGTCCACCTCGTCCGTCAGGAGCGACACCCGCTGCTCCGGATCGCGCAGCCACTCCGCGGTGACCAGGATCAGCGTGCGCCGTACCGTATCCAGCCGGTCCGTCATGCCGTGCAGCCACTTGGAGACCAGTGGGTCGAGCTGGCCGAACTCCACCAGTTTCAGCTCGCCGGAGGCCCGTTCCGCGGACTCCCGGGTGCTGCCCCAGCCGCCGTGCGCGAGGCCGAGGCACTTCTCGGTCCCCAGGGTCCGCGCGTCACCGATCAGCGCATGGCTGACCGTGCTGGGCCGGCCGCCCCGGTCCGTGGTGGGCCAGCGCCGGACGAGCATGATCCGGCCGTCGGCCGTGCGGGTGCGCACGACGCTCTGCCGCGGGGCCGCCGTACCGGACACCCACAGCAACGGGCCCAGTTCCCGGCCCAGTTCGTCGGCGAGCTCGGCCGGGCAGGAGTGGGCGACGGCCTTCATGCCGGTGCCCTGGCGGCCCTGGTTGCCCTCCCAGCGGAAGACCGCCTGGTGCACCGGGCCCGGCTCTTCGCCGCGCCGCCGGGGCCGCTGCCCGTCCCGGCCGCGCGGTCCGGCCGGGTCCCGGTGAGCGGGCCTCCGGTCCTGGAAGTCGCTCACATCGTTTCCTCTCTCGGGGAGTCACTCGCTTGCGACAGCTGTACCGCTTCCATCGCGGGCGCCTTTCCCACCGCGAACGCCTCCGCGCCGCCGGGCACTTCGATCAGTCCGTGCATCGCGAGCAGCGACAGCAGCGGTTCCAGCACCCGGCGCGGACCCGCCCCCGCCGGGTAGCGGCCCTCGGCCTCCTGGCCACCGGTGGCGGAGGAGACGTGCAGGGTGCACCGGCGGATCGTGTCGAACGGGCGCAGCCACGCCTGCCCGGCGAGCCGGCGCAGCAACGCGTAGACGTCCTCGCTCTCCTCCCGGGTCAGACCCGGGTCGAGCGCGGTGGGCGCGGCCTCGCCCAGCCAGCGGTCGACGGGCGGCTGGAAGCGCAGCAGGTCGGCCTTGCCGAGCACCATCGCGGCCGCCACGTCGAGGTAGGGGCCGTTCTTCGGCAGCCGGTCCAGGACGGTGGCGAAGGCGAGATCGCCGTCCCGGTTCACCTCAAGACCCAAGTGCTGCCTGGCGTGGTCGAGTTGGGGCAGCGGAAGCGCGAGCGCCGGGTCGACGACGAAGACCATGGCGTCGACCCCGAGCAGGAAGCGGAGCGCGGAGTCGGTCCGTACGAGGTCCTCACCGCCCAGGTCGAAGAAGGCGACCGGCCGCACCTGCCCCTGCGCGTCGGTGATCAGCAGGGACTCCACGAAGCGGGCGAAGCCGTCCAGGCCGACGCCGCTGGTGTGGTCGAGGACCTTGCCGTTGCGCAGCGGCTGGACTCGTTCCCGTACGAACCGGGCGTGCTGCTCCGGGTTGACGGACTGCCACTTCAGGCCGAACGGCTCCAGCCCGCCGTCGGTGATCGCCGCGATCATCTGGGTCAGCAGATGGCTCTTGCCGGTGGAGGACTGGCCGACCATCGCGATGGTCAGCGGCTTTCCGTACGTCAGATAGGGCACCGGAATGAAGTGCTCGGGGAACTCCGGATCGGCCGTGCACTTCTGCACGGCGCCGCGCATGACGTCCTGGCGCCGCAGCGGGTTGGCGATGCCCGAGGGGTTGAGCGGCTGGTACTGCATTCTGCTGTCGGTGACGAACAGCGAGCCGAGGTCGAGCTGGATGTTCTCCAGGCAGTACGGGCAGACCACCTCGCCGGCCCCCGCCCTGTCCGGCTCGTCGTGCGGTTCGGCGGCGGGCGCCTGCCGTTTCAGGCGCAG
>CBRG010000328.1 GCA_000470535.1 Streptomyces sp. AW19M42 | reverse complement strand
CCCGGGCGCCTCGCGGCCGGCCCGGCCCGCCCGCTGGCGGCCCGCCGCCTGCGAGGCCCGTACCGTCGTCAGCGCGCTCAGGCCACGGGCGTGATCGGTGCGCGGCTCCCTGGCCAGCCCCGAGTCGACGACGGTCCGCACCCCCGGCACGGTCAGCGAGGACTCCGCCACCGAGGTCGCCAGCACCACCCGGCGCCCCTCGGACGAACCGGCCAGCACCGCGTCCTGCACCGCCGCCGGGACCCGCCCGTGCACCTGGAGTACCTCCGCCGCGACCCCGGACAGCTGCCCCGCCACCCGGCCGATCTCGCCGACCCCGGGAAGGAAACACAGCACGTCGCCGTCCCGCTCGGCCAGCGCCCGCCGCACCACGGAGGCGACATGGGCCAGCAGCGCCGGATCCACCCTCATCCCGTGCGGCGGCCGCACCGGCCGGACCGGCGGCGCCCACACCACCTCCACCGGGTGGGAGACGCCCTGCGCCTCGACCACCGGGGCGTCCCCGAGCAGCCGGGCCCAGCCCTGCGCGTCCGTCGTCGCGGACGCGGCGACCAGCCGCAGGTCGGGCCGGATCGCCGCCCGTACGTCCAGGAGGAACGCGGCCACCGTGTCCGCGTCCAGATGGCGCTCGTGGCACTCGTCGATGATCACCGCGTCGACGCCGGACAACTCCTGGTCGCGCTGAAGCCGCTGGAGCAGCACCCCGGTGGTGACGACCTCCACCACGGTGTCGGGACCCACCACCCGCTCCCCGCGCACGGTGAAGCCGACCCGCTCCCCGACCCGCTCCCCGAGCAGCCAGGCCATCCGCCGCGCCGCCGCGCGGGCCGCGATCCGCCGGGGTTCGGCGACCACGACCCGGCGCGGCGGTCCGTCGCCGGTCAGCCCGGCCAGCACCAGCGGGACGAGGGTGGTCTTGCCGGTGCCGGGGGGTGCGCACAGGACGGCGACACCCCGGTCGTCGAGGGCCCGCCGCAGCGCGGGCACGGCGGTGCGGACGGGCAATTGGTCCAGGGCGTCGGTGCGGATCACGCCCCCAGTCTCGTACGGTCCGCCGCCGTGCCCCGCACCGGCCGGTGCCTCAGTCGCGCTCGCAGACGAAGATCGCGGTTCCGGGGATCAGGTTGCCGCGCAGCGGCGACCAGCCGCCCCACTCCTGGCTGTTCCACTCCGGCCACTCCGGCTCCACCAGGTCGACCAGGCGGAATCCGCCCGCGACCACGTCCCGCACCCGGTCACCGAGCGTGCGGTGGTGCTCCACGTACACCGCGTCGCCGTTCTCGTCCTGCTCGACGTAGGGGGTGCGGTCGAAGTACGAGGCGGCGACGGACAGCCCCTCGGGCCCCGGCTCGTCCGGGAAGGCCCAGCGGACCGGGTGCGTGACGGAGAAGACCCAGCGGCCGCCGGGGCGCAGCACCCGGTGCACCTCACGGAACACCTGGACCGGGTCGGCGACGAACGGCACCGCGCCGTAGGCGGAGCAGGCCAGGTCGAAGCTGCCGTCGCGGAAGGGCAGCACCCCGGCGTCGGCCTGGACCAGGGGGACGCCGCCGATCCGCAGCCCGTGCTGGAGCTGGCGGTGCGAGAGGTCGAGCGCGACCGGGCGGGCGCCCTGGGCGGCCAGCCAGCGGGAACACTGCGCCGCGCCCGCCCCGATCTCCAGGATGTCCAGGCCCGCCAGGTCGTCCAGGGGGCCAAGGAGCCCGGCCTCCGTCTCGTCGAGGCCCTCCGGGCCCCAGACGAACCTGTCGTCGCCGAGGAAGGTCCCGTGCTCGTTCTGGTACTCGTCGGCGTTGCGGTCCCACCAGCCGCGGCTGGCCCGGCTGCTCTCGGCCACGTCGGCGCTGCGGCGTGTCACCTCGGGTTCGGAGAGTTCGGGGAGCTCCGAGGGCCGGGAGTGCTCGGAGGGTTCGGCAGGGTGGATCTCTTGGCTCATCGTGCCCGTCGCTGTAGTTTGCCTTCACCCCGTCGTACGCGGTACGTACCAAGGGGGATCTGTGGGTGGGCGACCCGTGTGTCCGGGACACCATCGGGGCCGATGTGGCCTCGGTGAACACGAGTTGTGCCGGGTATGGGGCGTTCCGCCCCCGCTGTGCGCCTTCGCGCATTGACCCTGCCCTGCTGCCCCCGTATGCTACAAGTTGCGCTGCGAGCCTGCGCGCCTCAGACCTAGCAGGCCGCGCTCGCATCTGTTGTAGCCCCCTCGGTTCACGAGGCGCCTCCCGCTCGCGGGATCCGGCGCCTCCCAGGCTGTCCGGCTTCTGCAGAGGCGATACGGGCTCACGGCGTAGCAGTAACTTCGACTCACTGTCCGTACCGGAGCCCTTTCCCACATGACGAGCAGCACCGAGACCACCGCCACCACTCCGCAGGTTGCGGTCAACGACATCGGCGACGCGGACGCGTTCCTCGCGGCCATCGACGAGACGATCAAGTACTTCAACGACGGCGACATCGTTGACGGAGTCATCGTCAAGGTTGACCGCGACGAGGTTCTCCTCGACATCGGTTACAAGACCGAAGGTGTCATCCCGAGCCGCGAGCTCTCGATCAAGCACGACGTCGACCCCAACGAGGTCGTCAAGGTCGGCGACGAGATCGAGGCCCTGGTTCTCCAGAAGGAGGACAAGGAAGGCCGCCTGATCCTCTCGAAGAAGCGCGCTCAGTACGAGCGTGCCTGGGGCACCATCGAGAAGATCAAGGAAGAAGACGGCATCGTCACCGGTACCGTCATCGAGGTCGTCAAGGGTGGTCTCATCCTCGACATCGGCCTCCGTGGCTTCCTGCCGGCGTCGCTCGTCGAGATGCGTCGTGTCCGCGACCTCCAGCCTTACGTGGGCAAGGAGCTCGAGGCCAAGATCATCGAGCTGGACAAGAACCGCAACAACGTGGTCCTGTCCCGCCGTGCCTGGCTCGAGCAGACCCAGTCCGAGGTTCGCCAGACGTTCCTCACGACCCTGCAGAAGGGTCAGGTCCGCTCCGGCGTCGTCTCCTCGATCGTCAACTTCGGTGCCTTCGTGGACCTGGGCGGCGTCGACGGTCTCGTGCACGTCTCCGAGCTGTCCTGGAAGCACATCGACCACCCCTCCGAGGTTGTCGAGGTCGGCCAGGAGGTCACCGTCGAGGTTCTCGACGTGGACATGGACCGCGAGCGTGTCTCCCTGTCGCTCAAGGCGACGCAGGAAGACCCGTGGCAGCAGTTCGCCCGGACGCACCAGATCGGGCAGGTTGTGCCCGGCAAGGTCACCAAGCTCGTTCCGTTCGGTGCGTTCGTGCGCGTCGACGAGGGCATCGAGGGTCTGGTCCACATCTCCGAGCTGGCCGAGCGCCACGTGGAGATCCCGGAGCAGGTCGTCCAGGTCAACGACGAGATCTTCGTCAAGGTCATCGACATCGACCTTGAGCGTCGTCGCATCAGCCTCTCGCTGAAGCAGGCCAACGAGTCCTTCGGTGGCGACCCGGCCTCGGTCGAGTTCGACCCGACGCTGTACGGCATGGCCGCGTCGTACGACGACCAGGGCAACTACATCTACCCCGAGGGCTTCGACCCCGAGACCAACGACTGGCTCGAGGGCTTCGAGGCTCAGCGCGAGGTCTGGGAGACCCAGTACGCCGAGGCGCAGACGCGCTTCGAGCAGCACCAGGCCCAGGTCATCAAGTCCCGCGAGGCCGACGAGGCCGCTGCTGCCGAGGGCGCTGCCGCCCCGGCCGGCGCGGCTCCGGCTGCCTCCGGCGGCAGCGGTGGCGGCGGTGGCGGTTCGTACTCCTCGGAGTCCGCGGACAACTCCGGCGCCCTGGCGTCGGACGAGGCCCTGGCTGCCCTGCGCGAGAAGCTGGCGGGCGGCCAGAGCTGACGCTCTGACCCTCCGGCCGGTCATCGGCTGCAGTAGATGACGGTGAGGCCCGTCCCCTTCGGGGGGCGGGCCTCATTCGTCGTCTCCGGCGGATTCCTATGGGTTCCGGCGGGTTCCTACGGGGTGACGGCGATGTTGGTCAGGCCGTTGCCGCCCGTCACGGTGTTGCTCGCGTAGACCGTCGTCGGGCATGTCGCGCTGTAGTTGGTGACGTTGAACGCGATCCGCTTGTCGCCCGTCGAACCGGACAGGTCCGAGGTGTTGTCCCGGAAGACGGTCCCGCAGCCCCAGCCGCTCTGCTGGGTGTGCGTCTCGTAGCCGTTGTTGGTCGTACGGGAGCCCCGGTTGCCCTCGACCAGCACGTCGTTGCCCTTCACGTCGACCCAGGAGTCGTCGTAGTTGGCACCGGTCAGCCCGCTTCCGTCGAAGGTGTTGCCGGTGATCCGGGTGCCCGTGGTGCCCTCCTTGACGTCGACGTTCTCGCCGCCGACATCCGGGCCGATCGTGTTGTCCAGGATCTGGACCCGGTCGCTGTTGTCGGAGAGGTCGCCCGCCGTGCCCACGTAGACGCCCTCACCCATGCCGCGGCCGTCGTGTCCGGTGTCGTAGATCCGTGAGTTCTTGATGACGCCGTCGCTGCTGGACTTGCGGAAGTGGACGCCCTCCATATCGAGGTCGTGCACGGTGACCGAGTCGATGACGACGCCGTCGGCGCTGTCGGCCATGATGCCCTTCTGGCCGCCGGAGACGGTGATGCCCTTCACGGTCCAGTACGAGGCGCCGTTGAGGTGCAGCCCGTAGCCGCCGCCGGCCGTGAGGACCGCCCCGGCGGAGCCGGTCAGGGTGATCCGTGCGGTGGCGGTGCCGGGGACGGCCGCCTTGAAGTTGCCGGTGTACGTGCCGTCCGCGAGCTGGATCGTGTCGCCGGGAGCGGCCGCGGTGAGGGCCGACTTGAGCTGGGGCGCCGTGCTCACCTGGATGACCGTCGCGGCTCCGGCGGTGGCGGCCGAGGCGAGGATCAGGCCGCCGGTGGCGAGGACGGTGGAGAGCAGGGCGGGGAGCAGTGTGCGGGTGCGCATGGGGGTGCCTTCCCGTCAGGAGTTCAGGGTTCTCGTACGTGAATGTGGGGCGAGTTTCTGAACGTGCTGCCCAGTGACGGTAGGGACAGGGTGATGCGGTGTCAAGGTCTGGACCATTGCTGTGAGGGCTGTGAGGGCTGTGAGGGCTGTGAGGGCTGTGAGGGGGGTGAACAGAGAGAAACGTGCGGGATACACGAATTACTGACGGCACGTAACACGCCCTTGTCAGGATCCCGGCAACCTCAGGATCCGGACAGGGAGCTACATGACCCAGACTTCGCACCACTCCTCTGTGACGCCGGGCGACAGCCGCCGCACCTTTCTGCGCAACGTCGGCATCACCGGCGGTGCGGGCGCCATGTTCGCCACCATGGGGGCCCTCGGCCTCGCCCCCACCGCCCAGGCCGCAGGCCGCGAACCCGACTTCCGGGTCCCCAGCGAGGGGGACTTCTCGCTGACCGGCAGGGCCGCGGCCAAGGTGGTCGTCGTGGGCGGCGGTATCGCCGGCCTCGCCACCGCCTACGAACTGCGCAAGGCGGGCTACGACGTGACGGTCCTGGAGGCCCGCGGCCGCACGGGCGGCCGTAACTTCACCGTGCGCGGCGGGGACTCCACCACCGACATCCACGGCGTCCGGCAGACGGCCCGGTTCAGCGACGGCCAGTACATGAACTGCGGGCCCGGCCGGATCCCGCAGTGGATGGTCACCCTCGACTACTGTCGCGAACTCGGCGTACCCATCGAGATGTTCACCAATGTGAACGCCAATGCCTATATCTACAACGAGAAAACGGGCATGAAGGCCCCGGTGCGCTACCGCACCGCCAAGGCCGACGTGTACGGCTATGTCGCCGAACTCCTCTCCAAGGCCACCGACAAGGGAGCGCTGGACCGGCAGATCACCGCCGACGACCAGGAACGGCTCATGGAGTTCCTGAAGGACTTCGGCGACATCGGAGACACGCTCGACTACTCCGGAAGCCCCCGGCGCGGCTACCGCGTCGACCCCGCGGCCGCCGGGACCCCGGGCGAGGAGCTGGGGTCCGTACCCTCCGCGTCCGAGGTCTTCGCCAGCGGCGTCGGGCGCTACTTCGCCTTCGAGTTCGAGTACGACCAGGCGATGCTGATGTTCCAGCCGGTCGGCGGGATGGACCGGATACCCGCCGCGCTCACCCGCGCGATAGGGGAGCGCCGGATCCGTACCGGCGCGGCCGTCACGAAGATCACCGACACCCCGCACGGCGTCACCGTCACCTACGCCCAGGCGGGGCGCGCCCGCAGCATCGAGGCGGACTACTGCGTCGCCGCGCTGCCGCCCAACATCCTCGCCAAGACCGCCCACAACCTGGGCCCGGCCGTCCAGAGCGCGCTGGAGGCCTGCAAGCCGTCCTCGGCCGGGAAGATCGGTCTCGAGTACCGCAGCCGCTGGTGGGAGAGCGACCACCGGATCTATGGCGGCATCACCGAGACGGACATGGACCTCGCCCACATCTGGTACCCGTCCTACGGCCACCAGGGCAGGCGGGGCACCGTCATCGGGTACTACAACACCGGCGCCGACGCCGACGCGTACGGCGCCCTCACCCCGGCGCAGCGGGAGGCGCGGGCCGTGGCCCAGGGCGTGAAGATCCACGGCGACAAGTACCGGACCGAACTCGCCACGTCGTTCTCCCACCACTGGCGGCAGACCCCGCACCTGGAAGCGTCCTGGCACTCCCTGGCGGGCGGCCCCGACGCCCCGGTCTTCGCACCGCTCAACCGGGCAGCCGGGCGGGTCTACTTCGCCGGTGACTACCTGAGCTACGCGGACGCCTGGCAGCACGGCGCGTTCACCTCGGCACGGAAGGCGGTCACCGCACTGCACGCGCGGGTCCTTGGGTAAACACCATGTGAAGGGGCACGGGAGGGAATGCCCGTGCCCCTCGGGGCGTTCTTCTTCAGGAACACAAGGAGGAGCGGTAACCGTGGCTGATCCGCAGGGTTTGTACGAATGGGAGCCGAAGGGCCTGGCCGTCGTCGACATGGCGCTGGCCCAGGAGTCGGCCGGCCTGGTCATGCTCTACCACTTCGAGGGGTACATCGACGCGGGTGAGACCGGTGAGCAGATCGTCGACGGTCTGCTCGAATCGCTGCCGCACCAGGTGGTGGCCCGCTTCGACCACGACCGCCTCGTCGACTACCGCGCACGGCGCCCTCTGCTGACCTTCCGGCGCGACCGCTGGACGTCGTACGAGACCCCGACGCTGGACGTGCGGGTGGTCCAGGACGCCACCGGGGCGCCGTTCCTGCTGCTGTCCGGGCCGGAGCCCGACGTGGAGTGGGAGAGGTTCGCCGAGGCCGTCGAGCAGATCGTCGAACGGCTCGGTGTGCGCCTCGCGGTCAACTTCCACGGCATCCCGATGGGCGTCCCGCACACCCGCCCCGTCGGCATCACTCCGCACGGCAACCGCACCGACCTCATGCCCGGCCACCGCAGCCCGTTCGACGAGGCACAGGTGCCCGGTTCCGCGGAGGCCCTGGTCGAGTACCGGCTGATGGAGGCCGGACACGACGTGCTGGGTGTCGCCACGCATGTGCCGCACTACGTCGCCCGCTCCGCCTACCCCGACGCCGCGCTCACCGCGCTGGAGTCGATCACGGCCGCGACCGGACTGGTCCTGCCGGCCATCGCCCACGCACTGCGCACAGAGGCGCACCGCACCCAGACGGAGATCGACCGCCAGATCGGGCAGGGCGACGAGGAACTCGTCACGCTGGTCGAGGGCCTTGAGCACCAGTACGACGCGATGGCGGGCGCCGAGACCCGGGGCAATCTGGTCGCCGAGCCGGTGGATCTGCCGTCGGCCGACGAGATCGGCCTCGAATTCGAACGGTTCCTGGCCGAGCGCGAAGGCGACAGCTGACCGCCGGCCCCACGGCCGTCCCGCGTCCAGCCGCCGCCGCACCGCGGCGATGCGGGGCGGCCGCGCCGTAGCCGCAGGCCCGGAGCCAGTGCCGTGACCGGTAGCGTTTGCGCCGTGAGGAACGTGCGTGCCGGCGGCGCGACGGGGCGAAACCTGACGACAGGCCCTAAGGGCCTGTCGTCACCCTGCCG
>CBRG010000327.1 GCA_000470535.1 Streptomyces sp. AW19M42 | reverse complement strand
CGGCGGCGGGACCGCCCCCCGGTCCGGCCCCGCTCCCACGGCGGCGGCGCCCCTCCCGGCCGCGCTCCCCGCCGCCCGCCCCCTCCGCATCGACATCCCCGGACTCCGGGTCAGCGCACCCCTGGTGGGCCTGACCCTGGACAGCCGGGGCAAGCTCGGCGTGCCCGATCCGGCGGACCGCAACCTGGCCGGCTGGTACCGGGACGGGGTGCCGCCGGGCCCCCCGGCAACGCGATCGTGGTGGCCCACGTCGACACCGCGACCGGCCCGGCCGCCTTCGCCGGACTCGACACGCTGCCCCCGGGTCCACCGTGGAGGTCCGCCGCGCGGACCGCAGGATCGCGACGTTCCGCATCTACGCGATCCAGGAGTACGAGAAGCGCGACTTCCCCAGCGCCGGCGGCTACCAGTCCAACGTGGTCGCCTTCGCCCGGCTGACGTCGGTCCGGCCGGCCTGACACCTCCGCCACGCCCGAACGCCGATTCGCCCCCGGGAGCGGGTCCGGCCGGACCAGAATGGCGCCATGCCCCTTGACTGGAAGATCGTCGTCGACGCCGCGGACCCGCACGCCCAGGCCGGTTTCTGGGCCGCCGCCCTCGGCTACGAGATCGAGGACAACAGCCCCCTGGTGGAACGCCTCCTGGGCCTCGGCGCCGTGCCGGAGGCGATCACGACGACCGCACACGGCCGCGGGGCCTGGCTCGACCTGGCGGCGGCCCGGCACCCGGACGACCCGCACGAGCCGGAGAGCGGTACGGGGCTCGGGCGCCGCCTGCTGTTCCAGCGCGTCCCCGAGCCCAAGACGGTGAAGAACCGCCTCCACCTGGACGTGCACGCCGGACCGGACCGCCGTGACGCGGAGGTGGCCCGCCTGGAGCGGCTGGGCGCGAAGGTGGTGCGCGAGGTCGCGGAACCGGGCGGCACCTGGACCGTGATGGCGGACCCGGAGGAGAACGAGTTCTGCGTGCAGTGAGCGCGGGGAGGGCAGGAGGGCGGCGTCGGCCGGGCGCCGAATGAGTGGACTCCTGCGCACCCGGAGGGGGATGGGGCCTGCCCCGGGGGCCCGGGTGGTGATGTTCATGCCGTCCGTCTCCCCCGCACGAAGAGATGCCCCCGCATGCGACGTACCCCCTCCCGCCGTCTGCTCGCCGCAGCGCTGTACGGGCGTCTTCGTGACGGACAGCGCTACGAGCAGGCACCTGATCGTCCTCAACACCCGGAGCTGAATCGCCCTCGAACGGACCCGGCCCGGGGCGACCGGGCCGGGCCGTGCCCTCCGCCCGCCCGCCGCATACGCTCGCCCCATGTCTCTCCCACCCGCATACGCCCTCGTCGCCACGGACCTGGACGGCACCCTGCTGCGCCGCGACGACACCGTGAGCCCCCGCACCCGTGCCGCGCTCGGCCTCGCCGGCGCCGCCGGGGCCCGCCACCTCGTCGCCACCGGCCGACCGGTGCCCGGTGTGCGGGAGTTGTTCGCCGCACTGGGGTACCGGGGGCTCGCCGTCTGCGGGCAGGGCACGCAGGTGTACGACGCCGGGGCGGGGCGCATGATCCGTGCGGTCGGCCTGGACCGGGAGGCGGCCGCCGCCGCGCTCGGCAAGATAGAGGCCCAGGTGGGGCAGGTCTTCGCCGCGGTGGACCAGGACGGGCCCGACGGCCGGACGCTGATCGAGCCGGGCTACCTGCTGCCGCATCCGGCGCTGCCCGCCCACCGGACGTCCCACCGGGACGAGTTGTGGGCCGCCCCCGTCATCAAGGTGCTGATCCGCCACCCGGAACTGGACGACGACGCCCTGGCCGAAGCGGCGCACGCGGCCGTCGGGGATCTGGCGACCGTCACGCTGTCCGGGCCCGGCACGGTCGAGCTCCAGCCGTACGGCATCGACAAGGGCGCCGGGATCGCATGGGCCGCCGAGCACCTGGGGCTGGACCCGGCAACCGCGATCGCCTTCGGTGACATGCCGAACGACCTGCCGATGTTCCGTAGGTGCGGGTACGGGGTGGCGATGGCCAACGCCCATCCGCTCCTGCGGGCGGAGGCGGACGAGGTGACCCTGTCCCACCAGGACGACGGGGTCGCGGTCGTCCTGGAGCGGGTCTTCGGCTGAACGGCGCGCCCACGCGCTGGTGTCAGGGGCGGTCCCGATCCGGGCCGTCCTCGTCGGGGCCGGGCACGGCCAGCAGGAATTCGGCGCCGCCTTCGAGTGTGCGCGCCACATCGGCCGAGCGCGGGAGCATGGTCTTCTCGTAGCCGCGCACCGCGTCGTCGACGGTGGCAGACCGGACGAGCGACAGGGCGAGTTCGCTGGCGTCGAGCATGGCGAGGTTGACGCCGACGCCCAACGGCGGCATGAGGTGTGCCGCATCCCCGAGGAGCGTCACTCCGGGTGCGCTCTCCCAGGTGTGCGGCACCGGCAGTGCGAGGATCGGCCGGTCGACGTAGGGGCCGTCGTTGTCGGTGATCATCCGGAGTGTCCGCGGTGACCAGGCCGCGTACTCGCGGAGCAGCTGCGCGCGGATGCCCTCGGTGTCCTCCGGGCGGAGCCCCGTCGCCGCGATCCAGTCCAGCGGGACGCGCCGCATGATGTAGACGCGCAGGTGGCCGCCGCTGTTCCACTGCGCGAAGAGGCCGCGGTCCCCGTCGGCGGCGTGGGCGCTGCCCCGTCCCACCAGTTCGGCCAGCTCGGGGTGCGCGGTCTCCATGGCGTCGAACCGCGCCTCAAGAAAGCTCACCCCCGTGTAGTGCGGTGTCGCGGGCGAGAGTGCGGGGCGGACGCGGGAGAAGGCGCCGTCCGCACCGATCACGAGATCGGCCTCGACGGTCGTCCCGTCGGTGAACCTCAGCGTGCGCGCCCCGTCGGCCGGCCCGCTCACCGAGTCGAGGGCCCGCCCCCACCGGACCGTCCCCTCGGTGAGCGAGCGCAGCAGGAGATCGCGCAGCTGTCCGCGGTCGATCTCGGGCCGGGCCGTTTCGTCCGCGTCCGGCATGTGGTGGTCCAGGACGCTCCCCGCCGGATCCAGCCGGCGCATCTCCTGCCCCTCGAACCTGGCGAGCGCGAAGAACTCCTCCAGCAGGCCCGCCTCACGGAGTGCGATCTGGCCGTTGTCGTCGTGCAGGTCGAGCGAGCCTCCCTGGTTCCGGGAGTTCTCGTCCGGATCACGGTCGTAGACGGTCACGGGGATGCCGTGCCGCTGGAGGATGCGCGCGCAGGTGAGGCCGCCGGGGCCGGCGCCGATGACGGCGATGCGGGCTCGGGCGGGTGTCGGGCTGTTCATGGTGGATTCCTTCCGTCGGCGGGGTCCCGGTGACGTCCCGCCCCGATGGGCGGCAACCCCTGCCGGCACCAGCAAAGCAGGAATGAGTACGAAACTGCAACCGTTACAGTTTCTGCTTGATTCCAGCTATGCGGTAGAGTGGGCGCCATGCCAGACACTCCGGCCGTCGGCCGCCGCGAGCGCAAGAAGGCCGCGACCAGGCAGGCCATCGCCGATGCCGCCCTGGAACTCTTCCTGGAGCACGGATACGAGCGGGTGAGCGTGCGCGACGTCGCGGAGAGGGCCGACGTGTCGACGACGACCCTGTTCGCCCACTTCCCGGGCAAGGAGGCGCTGGTCTTCGACCGCGAGGCGGAGGTCGAGGCCGCGCTGACCGCCGCCGTCCGCGAACGGCCCCCGGAGCAGGACGTGGTCGAGGCGCTCCGCGCTCACGCGCTGACGTCCTGGGCACGGATCGCGTCGGATCCGCGCCGGGACCGGTTCACCGCGCTGGTGGACGGGACGCCCGCGCTGCGCGAGTACTGGGAACGCATGTGGATGCGGCACGCGAGCGCCCTCGGCGCCGTGATCGCGGAGGAACTCGGCCGGGAAGCCGATGACCTCGCGTGTGCGGCGCTCGCACGGTTCGTCCTGGAAGTCCCGGCCCTGGCCACGTCCGGGCACGATCCACGCGCCTCCGTGGAGACGGTGTTCGATCTGCTGATCCACGGCTGGCAGGCATCGCAGCACCCATGAGCGGGCGCCGGCCGGCCTACGGGCGAGCCGTCGCGGGCGTCAGCCCGCCGCCGCCCCCAGCGCCCGCAGCACGTGATCGACCAGCGACGCCACCGCCTCCGGGTCCTGCATCGGCTTGCGCAGGACGTGGCGGTAGTAGACCGGGCCGTACAGCATCTCCACCGCCAGCCGCAGATCGGCGCCCGGCGGGATCTGGCCCCGCTCCTGGGCGACGCGCAGCCTGACGACCACCTCGTCGAAGCGGGGCTCGATCAACTGGGTGCGGATCGTTTCGGCCAATTCGTCGTCGTGGTGGAGCTCGGAGAGTATTCCGGCGTACGCGGGACCGAAGGGCGGTACGGACAGCACACCGACCGCACCGTTCACATGGGTCCGCAGGTCCGCCGCGATGTCATCGGTGTCGGCGGACGGGGCGGCCTGGACCAGCGCCTCCGTGAACGCCTCCAGCAGCACCGCGCTCTTCGACGGCCACCATCGGTAGATCGTCTTCTTGCTGACACCCGCCCGCGCCGCGATGGCCTCGACGGTGACGCGGCCGTAACCCCTCTCCGTACAGAGGTCGAGGGCCGCCTCCAGCGTCGCCCTGCGGGAGCTCTCGCTACGGCGCAGTGAAGTCGGCGATGTGATCATTCGGTGAGCATAGGTCTGTTCGAGCCAATCCTTATTGACAGTCCTTCGCCGGAAGTCGAACAATGCTCAAGCGGAAACGGAACGTACCGTGTCGGCTCGTTCCCATCCTTCGCACCGTTCGTGCCGTTCGTGCCGCGACGAGCCGATCGGGGGACGGCTCGCCCGGCCGACGGTACGGGTGAGGGCGCCGTTCCCGGTCAGGCCGTGATGTCCTTCACCGTGAAACGCGCCCAGGCCGCCGAGCCGAACACCGCCGCGTACAGCCCCTGAAGCTCCAGGTTCTTCACCAGGTCGTCCCAGTAGACCGGTGCCCGCAGCAGGTCCGCGAAGGACAGCCAGTAGTGCGGGAAGAGATACGGGTGCATCCCGTGCAACTGCGGGATGGTGTCCAGGATCTGCACCGTGATCAGCACCCCGACCGTCGCCGCCATGGCCGCGATGCCGCTGTTGGTGAGGGTCGAGACGAACAGTCCGAGCGCCGCGAAACCGATCAGTGACGCCGCGACCGCGACCGCGATGACCGCCGCCCGCACCAAGCCCTCGCCGAAACCGATCCGGGTGCCGGAGATCGTCGTGACGTCACCGACGGGGAACAGCAGCGCGCCCACCGCCAGCGCGGACACCGCCACGACCAGGGTCGCGAGCAGGCAGAAGGCCAGCGTGGTGGCGTACTTGGCGAGCAGCAGCCGGGTCCGGCCGGCCGGCGCGACCAGCAGGTAGCGCAGCGTTCCCGCGTTGGCCTCGCCCGCGACGGAGTCTCCCGCGATGACGCCGACCGCCATCGGGAGGAAGACCGGGAGCGTGGCGGCGAGGGAGGCGAAGACCAGGAAGAGGCCGTTGTTGGTCACCTGGGAGAGGAACGCGGGCCCGGCCCCACCCTCGCCGGGCCCGGCCGGTGAGCCGTTCGCCGTCTCGATCCGCACCGCGATCCCGATCAGTACGGGCACGGCGGCCAGCACTCCGAGCAGGGCCAGGGTGCGCCAGCGGCGCAGGGTGGTGGTCAGTTCGGAGCGCAGGATGCCGAGCGTCCACAGCGGGTTGCGCCGGAGCGGGCCGGCCTCCTCGCGTACCTGTTCAGCCTGCGACATCGAATCCCTCTCCGGTGAGCGCGACGAAGGCGTCCTCCAGGGAGGCCCGTTCGACGCCGAAGGACCGTACCCGGACGCCGGATTTCACCAGGGCCGCGTTCAGCTCCGACAGTTCGACGGAGACCGGCGGGGCGTCGGCCCGTACCCGGTCGCCGTCGAGGGTGAGTCCGGTGACTCCGTGTTCCGCCAGGACGCGGGCGGCGTCGGCCGGGTCCGGGGTGGTGACGGCGAGCCGGCCGCGGGTGCCCGCCGCGAGCTCGGTGACCGGGCCCTGGGTGAGCAGCCGGCCGCGTGCCATCACCGCCGCGTGGGTGCAGACCTGCTCGATCTCGTCCAGGAGGTGGGAGGAGAGGAAGACCGTGGTGCCCTCTGCGGCCAGCTCCCGGACCAAGGTGCGGATCTCCCGCATGCCCTGCGGGTCCAGGCCGTTGGTCGGCTCGTCCAGCACGAGCAGCCGGCGGGGCCTGAGCAGGGCGGCGGCCAGGCCGAGGCGCTGCTTCATGCCCAGCGAGTACGCCCGCGCCTTCTTGCCGCCCGCCGCGGCCAGGCCGACCCGGTCCAGGGCGTCACCGACGCGGGCGCCCCGGGTGCGCGGGTCCGCGGTCGGGTCGGCGCGGTCGTAGCGCACCAGGTTGTCCCGGCCGCTCAGGAACCCGTACAGGGCGGGCCCCTCGATCAGCGCCCCGACGTGCGGGAGCACCGTGCGGGCGGCGCCCGGCATGGGGCGGCCCAGGACGCTCGCGGTGCCGGACGTCGGGGCGATCAGCCCCATCAGCATCCGGATGGTGGTGGTCTTCCCCGAGCCGTTGGGGCCGAGGAAGCCGAAGACGCTGCCACCGGGGACGGTGAGGTCGAGCCCGTCGACGGCGAGCTGGCCGCCCCGGTACCGCTTGGTCAGACCCCGGGTCTCGATCACGGGCACGGCTGCGGCCCCTGTCATGTCTGCTCCCCATGGCTCGATGGCCCACGATGCGGACGCGGTCGCGGATCGTGCTCGCGGATCGCGTCCGCCCCGCCG
Source organism: Streptomyces sp. AW19M42 (assembly GCA_000470535.1). GTDB lineage: Bacteria > Actinomycetota > Actinomycetes > Streptomycetales > Streptomycetaceae > Streptomyces. The sequence continues at coordinate 8,381 of CBRG010000327.1, read as the reverse complement.
TACGGAGGCTACGGCGGGGCGGAGGCGTCGTGCACAGGTGTTGCGATATCAGCCGGCGCTGTCCGCCGCCTTCACCAGCGCGTCCTTCGTGACCGCGCCGACGTACACCCGGCCGTCATCGGTCATCAGCGCGTTGACCAGGCGGGTCTTGAAGACCGTGCCGGAGCCGAACGTGCCGGTGACCTTGTCGCCCATCGAGTCCAGGAACTCCTGCGCCTCGGCCGGCATGTCGCCCGACGCCTTGTCGCCCGAGGACGTCGAGGGCATGCCGCTGCCGCCGGGGGCCTTGATCTCGGCGATCGTGCTCCAGCCCTTGCCGGTCACCTTCACGCCCTCGCCCTTGGCGTTCAGTCCCTCGAACGGGCCGAGACCGCCCTCGGCCTTGTGCGCCTTCTCGCGGTTCGCGGCGCTGTCCGCCTCGGTGACCTCGGCACCCTTGGGCGGGGTGAAGGAGAACGAGGACGCGGCCGGCTTGCCGAAGTCGACGGAGGTGAACCCCGCGTCGATCGCCGCCTTGCCGCCGCTGCTGGGCTGGAGGGTGAACTTGAGCGGCACGCCGGTCTTCGCGTCCACCGCGACAGTGATCGAACCGATCGTCGAACCGCTCTGCTCGGGCGTGAGGACCAGCCGGTAGGCGTCGCGGCCCGCGACCTGCGCGGTGCCCCCGACCTTCACCGACGTGGTGCCGTCGGCCGCCTTGAGGGCCTGTTCGGCGAAGGCCTTCGGGGTGGTCGGTACGCCGTCGGGGACCGGCTGGTCCCCGCGCTTCGCGTGCTCCCCGGCCTTCTCCTCTGCGTGGTAGACCGCGTTGGACTTGCTGTCGTACGCCCAGACCTCGTCGCCGTTGTGGATGAGGCTGTACTCGGACGCGTTGTCCAGGATGGACACCCGCTGCCTGTCGGGGCCGTCGGCGGCCACCCGGAGGGTGTGTGTGCCGGACGCCAGTTCGGTCAGCTTCGACTGCGGGTCCGCGCTCGCGCCGCCCTTGTCCCCCGCGCCGTCCGGCACGAAGGAACCGGCCAGCCCGCCCAGGGTCGGGATGCCGAGGTCGGTGCTGATCTTCACCGTGCCGGACAGCTGCTCCGTGTCCGAGGCGGCGATCTTCTCGATGAGTTCCTGCGCGGTGATCTCCGGCAGATCGGGGTCGCCCGAGCTCGCGAGCGCCGGGACCAGCCCGATCGTCGCGGCCGCGACGCCCGCCACCGCGACCGGGACGATGTAGCGCACCGCCTTCCGGCGGCCCGCGACGGCTCGCGCGGGGCCGTGCGGGGCCGTGCCGTTGGTGTCTGCGCTGTCGTTCGGTGCCATGTGTGCCCTACCTCCGTGGTCGGCGGCTTCCGTCGGGATGCACTCGTCCACTCCGTGCCGCCATTCTCACCCGTTTTGGTCAGGAGTGGTTGTTCTCCATCTGACCAAATCGGGGAGCCCGAAGCGTCAGCCCGGGGGAGCAACTCCTCATACCTCTTCGGTATGACACCGCGAGGCCCTCGGTCCACCTACCCGTAGGGGGCGGCGCGCAGATCCGGCCACCGGCGCCACCGGGCGCTCAGCCCGCGCGGTGCACCACGGCGTCGCACATCTCTTCCAGCGCGGACTTGGCGTAGCAGCCGGGCAACGGTGCCAGCGTGGCCCGCGCCTCCTCCGCGTACCGGATGGTGTCGCGGCGGGCCTGTTCGAGCGCCGGGTGGGCTCGCAGCCGGCGCAGCGCCTCTGCCAGCCGGCCGTCCTCTGTCAGGTCGCCGTCCAGCAGCGCGACGAGCTCCAGGTCGTCCGGCTTGCCGTCGGCCTCCGCCCGCGCCCTCAGGTGGAGGACGGGCAGGGTCGGGATGCCTTCGAGGAGGTCGGTGCCGGGGGTCTTGCCGGACTCGTGGGAGTCGGAGGCGATGTCCAGGACGTCGTCGGCGAGCTGGAAGGCGACGCCGAGCCGTTCGCCGTACTGGGTGAGCGTGTCGGTCGCCGCGTCGTCGGCACCGGCCATCATCGCGCCGAAACGGCAGGCCACGGCGACCAGCGAACCGGTCTTGCCACGCATCACTTCGAGGTAGTGGTCGACCGGGTCACGCCCGTCGCGCGGACCGGCGGTCTCCAGGATCTGGCCGGTGACCAGGCGCTCGAACGCCTCCGCCTGGATGCGTACGGCCTCGGGGCCGAGGTCGGCCAGGATGTGCGACGCGCGCGCGAAGAGAAAGTCGCCGGTCAGCACCGCCACCGAGTTGCCCCAGCGGGAATTGGCGCTGTCCACCCCGCGCCGCACGTCGGCCTCGTCCATCACGTCGTCGTGGTACAGCGTCGCGAGGTGCGTCAGCTCGACGACCACGGCGGCGGGCACCACGCCCGGGGCGTCGGCGTCACCGAACTGGGCCGCCAGCATCGCGAGCAACGGCCGGAAACGCTTGCCCCCCGCGTGCACCAGGTGCTGCGCGGCCTCGGTGATGAAGGGCACCTCGCTCTTGGTCGCATCGAGCAGCCCCGACTCGACAGCAGCCAAACCGGCCTGGACACCGGCTTCAAGAGCCTGGTCCCGCACGCTCAGTCCGAACGGCCCGACGACGGTCACGAGGGGATCTCCTGTCTGCTGACGATCACACGGAATGTCGATGTGTCGCTGCCATCACTCAAGTCAGCGTATCCGGTCCCCTTTGGATCACCGTGGGCGCCTTCCCGCCACCGCCGGTATGTTCGGGATCAGCTCATACGATCAGGAGTAGTCCCTTTGTCCCACACCGCTCTCGACACCGATCCGACCCAGCCACCGCCGGGTGACGACCACGCCTTCTTCGGCCAGCCACGGGGTCTGATGACCCTGTCCGGCCTGGAGGTCTGGGAGCGGTTCTCGTTCCTCGGCATGCAGGCCATCCTCGTCCTGTACTTCGCGGACACGGTCGCCAACGGCGGCATGGGCATGGAGCCCGGCACGGCCGCCTCCGTCTCGGCCGCGTACGGGACCCTGGTCTACCTGGTCTCCGTGGCGGGCGGCTGGCTGGCCGACCGCATCCTCGGCTCCTACCGGGCCGTCCTGTACGGCGGCGTCCTCATCGCCTGCGGCCACTACGCCATGGCGGTGCCGACCGCGACCATGACCTGGGTCGGGCTCGGCCTGATCAGCGCCGGTACGGGGCTGCTCAAGCCCAACGTGGCCACCATGGTCGGCAAGCTCTACCGCACCGACGACGAGCGCCGTGACGCCGGCTTCGCCCTCTACTACATGGGCATCAACATCGGGGCGTTCCTCGGCCCGCTGATCACCGGCTGGCTGGGTGACCACGCGAGCTGGCACTGGGGCTTCTCTGCCGCCGCCTTCGGTATGACGCTCGGTCTGATCCAGTACGTACTGGGCCGGCGTCACCTGGCCGGGCGTAAGAACACCGCCGAGTTCGCGCTGGCCCCCGCGCCGCTGCGCCGGGCCGTCCGGCTCATCGCCCTCGGCGTCGTCGTGGTCGCCGCGGTCGCCACCGCGCTGGCCCTGGCGGGCTGGCTGACCATGGACCGCTTCGTCGACCTGCTCACCGTCGTCTCGGTGATCACTCCGGTCGTGTACTTCGTGGTGATGTTCAGGAGCCCCCGGGTCACCCCGGAGGAACGCGGCAGGCTGCGCCCGTACGTGGTGCTGTTCCTGGCCTCCGTGGTCTTCAACTTCATCCTCTTCCAGGCGTACTCGACGATGATGCTGCTGGCGTCGACCAACGCCCGCACGGAGATCTTCGGCTTCCACTTCCCGGCCAGCTGGTACGCCTCCGCGCTCGGCGCCTTCGAGGTCGCGCTCGCCCCGGTGGTCGCGGCCGCCTGGGCGAGGATGGGACCGCGCCAGCCGCACGCGTCCAACAAGATCGCCCTGGGCGTGATCCTCGGCGGGCTGTCGTTCCTGCTGATGGTGCTGCCTACCTCCGGGCACGCCGACGACAGCTACCGGATGGCCGCCTGGTGGATCGTCGGCTCCTACCTGCTGCTCGGGCTCGGAGACATCCTGCTGGAGACCTCCGGCATGTCCGCGACGACCAAGCTCGCCCCCAAGGCGTTCGCCAGCCAGACGATGGCGCTCTGGTTCCTCTCACTGGCCCTCGCCAACGGAATCCAGGCACAGATCGTGAAGCTGTACGGCGAGGTCTCCAACCCCGCCTACTTCGGTGTCAATGGCGCTATCGCGGTGGTGGCCGGTGTGGCCGTCGTCGTCGCCGCCCCCTGGCTCAAGCGCACCATGCACCCCGTCCACTGAGGTACCCCATGCGCATCCGCACCGCATTCCCGTACGAGACGACCCACGAGGACATCCGCGTCCCGCTGCCGGACGGCACCCGGCTGTACGCCCGGATCTGGCGGCCGGTCACCGACGAACCGGTGCCCGCCCTGCTTGAGTACCTGCCCTACCGGCTGAGCGACTGGACCGCGCCGCGCGACTGGCAGCGCCACCCCTGGTACGCGGGCCACGGCTACGCCTCCGTACGCGTCGACGTGCGCGGCCACGGCAACAGCGAGGGGCTGCCGGGCGACGAGTACGACGCGACCGAGCTCGCGGACGGTGTCGCCGTCATCCACTGGCTGGCCCAGCAGGAGTGGTGCTCGGGGCGCGTCGGAATGTTCGGCATCTCCTGGGGCGGCTTCAACTCCCTCCAGATCGCCGCGCTCGCCCCCGAGCCGCTCAAGGCGATCGTCACCGTGTGCTCGGCGGACGACCGCTACGACAACGACGTCCACTACATGGGCGGCTCGGTCCTCGCCGTGGACATGCACGCCTGGGCCGCGACGATGCTCGCCTTCGTCTGCCGCCCGCCCGACCCGGCGCAGGTGGGCGACGCGTGGAAGGACATGTGGCTGGAACGGCTCGAAGCCGTCGACCCCTTCATCCACACCTGGCTGGACCACCAGACGCGCGACGACTACTGGAAGCACGGCAGCGTCTGCGAGGACTACTCCGCCATCGAGGCCAACGTCCTCGCGGTCGGCGGCTGGCACGACCCCTACCGCGACACCGTGCTCCGGCTCGTCGAGCACCTGGACCCGGCGAAGGTCCGCGGCCTGATCGGGCCGTGGTCGCACCAGTACCCCGACCGGGGTCTGCCCCCGGGGCCCGGCATCGGCTTCCTCCAGGAGACGCTGCGCTGGTGGGACCAGCACCTGAAGGAGAAGGACACCGGCGTCATGTCGGAGCCGTTGCTGAGGTCCTGGATCAGCGAGTCGCACCGGCCCGCCACCGTGTACGAGACGCTGCCCGGCCGCTGGGTCGGGGACACCAGCTGGCCGTCGGAGAACGTCTCACCGGTCGCGTACGCCCTCAAGGGCGGCCCGCAGACCGTCGACTCACCGCAGCAGACCGGGGTGGACGCGGGCCGGTTCTTCCCGTTCGGCAACGACGCCGACCTGCCGCCCGACCAGCGCGACGAGGACGCCAAATCCGTGTCCTTCGAGTTCCCGGTCGAGGACGCCCCGATCGAGATCCTGGGCCGCCCCCGGGTGCGGCTGCGCGTCCGGATGGACGTACCGCGCGGCCAGGCGATCGCCCGGCTCTGCGACGTCGCCCCCGACGGCTCCTCCACGCTCGTCACCCGCGGCGTCCTCAACCTCGCCGCCCGGCACGGCCGGGACCGCGCGGAGGACTGGCCCGCCGGGGCCACCGAGGACGTGACGTTCGAACTGAACGGCATCGGGCACACCTTCCCGCCCGGCCACCGCATCAGGCTCGCGGTCTCCTCCTCGTACTGGCCGTGGATCTGGCCGCAGGCCGGCTCGGAGGGCTTCACGCTGGACGCCGAGGGCAGCTTCGTCGAACTGCCGGTGCGCCGGCACACCGAGGACCCCGCGATCCACTTCGAGGAGCCCGAGCAGTCCGAGCCGCTCGGAGTCGTCCACCCCGCCACCCTCGACGAGCAGCGCCCCGAGCGGCTGGTGGTCCGGGACGTCGCCAAGGGCGAGTGGCGGATGGAGGTCGACCCGCGCTACGGCGGCACCCGGGTCTACCCCGACGGCCTCGAATTCACCGAGGACGCGGTCGAGACGTACACGATCCAGGAGCGTGACCCGCTCTCCGCGCGCACCCGTTCCGACTGGACGGTCCGGCTGCACCGGCCGGAGACGGCCTGGGACGCGCTGATCGAGACACGTTCCGAGATCAGCGCCGACGCGACCCACTTCATCACCTCCAACGAGGTGGTCTGCAAGGACAGCGGCGAGGTCGTCTTCCACCGGACCTGGGAGAAGCGCATTCCGCGCACGGCCGGGTGAACCGCACCGCCGATCCCCGCGTACGTGCGGACGCGCGGGGATACGGCGGGACTTTCCGGGCATGGGGTGGGTGGTTGGGACTCTGCCGCCGGGTTATGCCGCCCACGTAACGTGTCCCCCAAGCGACCTGGAAAGCGAGGCAGCAACAGATGCCCGAGCAGAGCAGCCCGCTCGAACTGGCCGAGGGCGATCCCTTCGGTCCGCACAACCTTCCGTACGGCGTGTTCTCCGCCCCCGACCGGCCCGGAGAGCGACGCGTCGGTGTCCGCATCGGCAGCCATGTGCTCGACGCCGGCGCGGCCGCGCTCGCCCTCGGCTCGCCCTACGCGCAACTGCTGGCCCAGCCCGACCTGATGCCGCTGCTCGCGGCCGGCCGCACCGCCTGGAGCGATGTCCGCCGCGCCCTGACCGCGTGGGTGACGGTCCCGGCCCACCGCCCGGACATAGAGGCGCTGTTGTACCCGGTGGACTCCGTGACGCTCCACCTGCCCTACCGGGTGGCGGATTACGTCGACTTCTACGCCAGCGAGCACCACGCCACCAACGTCGGCCGGATCTTCCGCCCGGACGGCGACGCGCTCACCCCCAACTGGAAGCACCTGCCGATCGGTTACCACGGCAGGGCGGGCACGGTCGTGGTCTCCGGCACGGATGTGGCGCGCCCCTCCGGCCAGCGCAGGACCCCCGCCGACCCGGCCCCGGTCTTCGGACCGTCGGTGAAGCTGGACATCGAGGCCGAGGTCGGCTTCGTCGTCGGCACCGCGTCCGAGCAGGGACACCCCGTCGCACTCACCGACTTCCGCGAGCACGTCTTCGGCCTCTCGCTGCTCAACGACTGGTCGGCGCGCGACATCCAGGCCTGGGAGTACGTGCCGCTGGGCCCCTTCCTCGGCAAGTCCTTCGCCACCTCGGTCTCCGCCTGGGTGACCCCGCTGGAGGCCCTGGACGCCGCCCGCACCGCCCCGCCCGCACGCGACTTCCCGCTTCTGCCCTACCTCGACGACGCGGATGAGGAGGAGCCCGGCGGCTACGACCTCCGGCTCTCCGTCGCCATCAACGGCCAGGTCGTCGCGGAGCCGCCGTTCTCCACCATGTACTGGACGGCCGCCCAGCAGCTGGCCCAGATGACGGTGAACGGCGCCTCGCTGCGCACCGGCGACCTGTACGGCTCCGGCACCATCAGCGGCGCCGAGCACGCCCAGCGCGGCTCCCTGCTCGAACTCACCTGGAACGGCCGCGATCCGCTGGAACTGCCCGAGGGCGAGCGGACGTTCCTGGAGGACGGGGACACGGTGACGCTGACGGCGTGGGCGCCGGGCCCGGACGGCACCCGGGTCGGTCTCGGCGAGGTGACCGGCCGGATCGTGTCCGCGCCGTGATCCCGCCGCCGCCCACGCCGACGCTGCCGGAGGAACTGCTGCTGCTGGCCCTGGACCCGGTGCGCGGCAGACCGTTCTGCCGCAACCGCTTCCTGGAGTACGCGATGGCCGGGGCGGCCCTGGCGGAGCTTGAGCTCCAGGGCCGGGTCACCGGACAGGGCGGGCGCTTCCAGGTGGCCAACCCGCTGGAGCCGCCGGACCCGGTGCTCGCCGGGGTGATGCGGAGCCTGCCGGCACCCGGCAAGGGCGGACGGGGTTCCGGGGTGTCGGCCAAGGGCTGGGTGCGGCACACCGGGCGGCAGGTCGAGGGCCGGTACCTGGACGCCCTGGTGGAGCGCGGCGTGCTGCGCCGCGAGACCCACCGGTTCCTCGGCCTGCTGCCGTACCGCCGCCACCCGGTGGTGGCGAAGGACCTGGCGGCCCTGGCCCGTACCCGCTTCGACGCCGCCGAGCGAGCGGGCTTCCCCGACGCCCGGAGCCGGTCCCTGGCCGCCCTCGTCTCGGCGGCTGGCCTGTCCCGCTCCGTCGGCACCGACCGCGGGAGCCGCAGCGCGATGCGCCGCCTGGTCCACGACCACTGGCCGGCCCACGCGGTGCTCCGCAACATCCGCCAGGACAGGGCGAACCAGTCGGGGGGCGGGGGGTAGGGCCGGGGCGGCGGTTGGGCAGTTGCAGTCGCTGGCGCCGGCCGGCCTAGGTGTTCTGTCCACGGAGGTTGGTGACGGATTCCACGGCTTGGGGATCTTGAACGAGTGAGGGCCTTCCGGGTTCGGTGTGGATTGGGAC
>CBRG010000326.1 GCA_000470535.1 Streptomyces sp. AW19M42 | reverse complement strand
GACCGCAGGAGTCGGCCAGGTCATACAGATCGGTCCGCTCGGTGCTCCGCACCGTCGCGGTCACCCGCCGCCGCGGGCCGCGCGAGAGGCGTACCGGGCGGCCCGCCTGGAGTGGCGCAAGCTGCCGGACGGCGGCGGAGCCGCGGGCGACCGCACCGCCGAACGGCTGGCCGAGCTGGAGCGCTGAGTGCTCAATGACGAGCACCCGGCACGGCCGTGCGTCCGGACCGGACAGGACCGGGCAAGGGCACGGCCGGCGCGCGACCGGCGCCGGCCGACGGCGTGGGCAGCAGGCGCTGGCAGAGGTACGAAGCGGGTCAGGGACGCGGGACCGGCGGCGCGCGCTCGACGGCGAGCGCGGCGCCGGCGGCCCGGTGCTGAGTACGGGGAGGCGTGATGAACGAGTCGACACGTAACGACGGGGCGACAGTGCCCGTCGGTACGGGCGGTGGTGCGCCCGCAGCCGCGGGCGCGCTGCCGGATCTGCTGGGTCTCGACCTGGAGACCCTGCGGACCCTGCACCACCCGGTGCTGGCAGAGGTGGTCGCGGATCTGCGCGGCCGGGCCGAGCAGCCCCGGGAAATGCTGTGGGGGTTCAACAGCGCCTTCTGAGGCGGACGGTCCCGCAGTACTGTCCGACGGACTGGTACCCGGCGGACGGTTTCGGCCCGGGGCGAGTCCGATCAGGACATCATCGTCCGGTCCGGGTCTGCCCGCGCCGCGTGCCGGGGACACTCACCCCGGGCCGGTGCCGGTGACCGTCCCGGCAGACGTACAGCACGGGGGTGCCGGAGTGGTCCGACGGACGACGCCGCAGGGGGAGCAGCGGTACGCGGACGGGAGCGGTGAGCCGTTCCCGGGTACCGCGCGCCCAACGGCGGCCGAAGCGCGCCCGGAACCGGCCGGCGGCGCGGGCCCGCCCGCACCCGTACCGTTCGGGCAGTTCATCGTGAAGGTGCACGGCCGCTGCAACCTCGCCTGCCGGTACTGCTACCTGTACGAGGGCCCCGACCACACCTGGCGGGACCGGCCCGCCGCCGCCGCGCCCGCCGTCCTGGAACGCACCGCCGACCGGATCGCGGAACACGCGGCCGTCCACCGGATGCGGCACGTCGCCCTGGTGCTGCACGGCGGCGAACCCCTGCTCGCGGGCCCGGACCGGCTGGCCGCCCTGGCCGACCGGGTACGGGAGCGGGTGCCCGCCGGCTGCGCCGTCCACGCGACCGTGCAGACCAACGCCACCCTGCTCACCGACGCGGGCGTCACCGTGCTCGCGCGGCACGGGATCAGCATCGGCATCAGCCTGGACGGCGGACTGGCCGCCCACAACACCCAGCGCACCGACCACGCGGGCCGCCCCTCCTGGCCCGCCGCCGCACGCGGCGCCCGACTCCTCGCGGACCGCCACCCCGACGCGTACGCGGGCATCCTCACCGTCGTGGACCCGCGCACCGACCCCGTCGAGATGTACGAGTCACTGCTCGCCCTGCGTCCGCCCGCCCTGGACCTGCTCCTGCCGCACGGCAACTGGACCAGCCCGCCGCCCGGACTGCCGGACCTCGCGGGCATCCCCATGGGTCCGGGTTCGGGCCGCGCCACCCCGTACGGCGACTGGCTGTGCGCCGTCTTCGACCGCTGGTGGCCGGCGGTCCGGCGGGAGACCCGGATCCGGCTCTTCGAGGAGTGCGTCGCCCTGCTCCTCGGTCTGCCCGCCGCCACCGAGTCCCTGGGCCTGGACCCCGTCAACGCGGTCGTGGTCGAGACCGACGGTTCGATCGAGCAGGTCGACTCCCTCAAATCCGCCTACGACACGGCCGCCGCCACCGGTCTCGACGTCTTCCGGCACACCTTCGACGACGCCCTGCGCCACCCCGGCGTCGCCGCCCGCCAGGCGGGAGCCGGCGCGCTCGCCGCCGCCTGCCGTTCCTGCCCGCTGCTGACCGTCTGCGGCGGTGGCCACTACGCACACCGCTACCGCGCAGAGAACGGCTTCGTCAACCCGTCCGTCTACTGCGCGGACCTCGAACGGCTGGTCCGCCACGTGGCGGACCGGCTCGCCGACGCAACCGCAGGAGACCCCCCATGAGCCCTGCCATACCCGAGCGCGTACTGTGCGAACTCGGCCGCACCGAGGGCGACATAGACTCCCTCGACCTGCTCGTCCGCGACCAGGACACCCGCCGTCTCGTCCTCCTGCGGGCCATGCTCGACGCCGCGGCCGCCGCCCCCACGACCGTGTGCGCGCCCCCTCTGCTCGACCGGCTGCGCGAGGACTGGGCGCTGCTCGAAGCCGCCGAACGCGCCGACCGGGCCGCCGTGCGCACCGTGCTGTTCCACCCCATGGCCGGCCCCTGGGCGGAACGGCTCCTGGGCGGCCTCACCGGCACCGCCGCCGCGGGCCCGGAACTCCACACCGACCTGGCCCACCTCAGCGCCGTCGCCGCGGCGGCCGCCGTCCGGGCCGCGCTGCCCTGCACCGCCCGGCTCACCGCCCGCGAAGGACTGCTCTCGCTGCCCACCCTCGGGGCGGTACGGGCGGACCCCGGCCCGGTCGGACTCAGCTACACCGGGGGCGAGATGACGCTCCACCCGGCCGGCGCCACCCCCCTCTCGGTACGGGCCCTGCCGGACGGCACCATGAGCTCGGCCGACCCCCGCTGGCTGCCGGTGCTCACGCTGCCCGCCGTGCTGCCGGGCGCCGGCCCCGTACCCCTGGACGACCTCGACCCGTACCGCACCCGGCGCACCGGGCTCGAACGCCACGGACTCAGCGCCGCCACCCACATCGACGACCACGAACGCAAGGCCTGGGCCGAGTCCTGGTCCGGGGTCGAACCCCTCCTGCGGGTGGGCGGCGAGCACCGGCTCACCGAAGCGGCCGTCCTGCTGCGCTGCCTCGTCCCGCTCGGAGCGCCACCCGGGTCCGGGCCGCCCGGCCAGGGCGCGGCCCACTGCAGCGGCACCCGACGCGAGGCGTTCGGCGCCGTCCTCAGCAGCAAGCCCGCGACCCCCGCCTACTTCGCCTCGACCCTCGTGCACGAACTCCAGCACACCAAGCTCGCCGCGCTCGGCGCACTCGTCCGGCTGCACCACGAGGACGCCACCCCACGCCACTTCGCACCGTGGCGCTCCGACCCGAGGCCCTTCGACGGGCTGCTCCAGGGCGCCTACTCGCACCTGGCGCTGGCCGACTACTGGCAGCGGTTCGCGCTCGGCGCTCGGCGCGTCACCCACCGCGAACTGGCCTGGGCGGAACACGCGCGCTCCCACCGGCAGGTTGGCGCCGTACTGCCGGTCCTCGCCGGCTCGGCCGCGCTGACCACCGAGGGGCGGGTGCTCGTCAACGAGATGATCACGGTCTACCACCGTCTGGAGGATTCGCCGCCTCCCACGGGGCACCTGGCACGCGCGGAGGCGTACGTGACTACCGCCAAGGTGATATGGCAGCAGAGGAACGGATCACAGAGGAGCTGAGCAGCCAGGTGAATCCGGCCGGAGCGACAGTGCTCAGGTGTATCTTGACAGAGCTCGCAACGAGGTCAGGGAGACGGTTGAATGCCCGGAACGCGTAAGCAAGTTGGAGCAACCGGGGCGCAGACTGTCACCCTCAGTTTCGCCGGTTTCAACCGGGCCTGGGCGGCGTGGATCGCGGACCGGCTGGAGCGGCGCGGGGTGGCGGTCGTCCAGCAGCGCTGGGACCCTCCGGTGGAGGTACCGCTGGAGGACGCCCTGCGGGACCTGATGCTCGCGCGCGGCCGGATCCTGGTCCTGCTCAGCGACTGGTACTTCCAGGTCGGGCCCCGCGGCCACGAGGAGTGGAACCGCGCGCTGCGCGAGGTCGTCGCCCCTGACCCGGACCGGTTCGCCGCGGCGTCGGTCACCACCTCGGCCCTGCCCGGCGCCACCTCCGTCTTCGGTGCCGCGGACCTGACGAACGTCGGCGCGGACGAGGCCGAGCGCCGGCTGCTCGTACGGCTGGGACTGCCCACAGAGCCGCTGCCCGAGGCCGCAGAGGCGCGGCCGGGCCCGCGCTACCCGGCCGACACCCCCGAGGTGTGGGGCGGGGTGCCGCGCCGCAACACCCGCTTCACCGGTCGCGAGGAACTGCTCAGCAAGGCCTACACCGCCCTTCAGGACGCCGGCGCCGGCGCGGGAGTCGTCACCCTGCACGGCATGTCGGGCGTGGGCAAGACACAGCTGGCCGCCGAGTACGTCTACCGGTTCGGCTCCGAGTACGACGTGGTGTGGTGGGTGCCCGCCGACCGGCGCGCCCTCTACCGCCAGAAGCTCGCCGAACTCGCTCCCGAACTGGGCCTGTCCACCGGCGCCGAGTACGGGGAGCGGCTGCGCGCGGTACGCGACTCGCTGCGCCGCGGCGACCCGCACTCCCACTGGCTGCTGGTCCTGGACGGCGCGGACGAGCCGGAACAGATCTGGGACCTCGTGCCGACCGGCCCCGGCCATGTCCTGATCACCTCCCGCAACCCCGAGTGGAGCGAGCACAACAGCAACCTGGTCGAGGTGCCGGTCTACGCCCGTGACGAGTCGGTCGCCTTCATCCTCCGCCGGGCCCCGCGCCTCACCCGGACCGAAGCCGACCAACTCGCCGAGGCACTGGAGGACCTCCCACTGCTGCTCGACCAGACCGCGGGCTGGCTGAACGACTCCGACATGTCCGTCGAGGAGTACATCGAGCTGCTCGGCGGCGGCATCGACCAGGACGTCGTCAAGGTTTCCGCCGACTTCCCACTGGCCTTCCAGACGGCCTGGTCGATACTGCTGAACAAACTCAGGGACACCGTCCCCGAGTCCGTCGACCTGCTGCGCCTGTGCAGCTTCTTCGCGCCCGGCTCCATCCCCGTTCGGCTGCTGAAAGAAATGCCGCCCGGAGAGCTGCCCGAGCAGCTCTCCGGTCTGATGAACGACCCACTGCTGTGGAACAAGGCGATCGGCCAGCTGCGTCAGTACTCGGTGGTCCGCCTGGAGTCCCACGAGGCAGTCATCGACGAGTCGTCCTCCGGCGAGTCGATCTATCTGCACCGCATGGTCCACCAGATCGTCCGCAAGGACATGCCGGAGCACGACCGTCAGGAATTCATGGACGTGGTCCGCCGCGCACTCGCCGCCGCGGACCCGGGCCGGCCCACCGACACCCGGCTGTGGCCGCGATACGCGGAGATCGCCCCGCACCTGAAGTGGGCCGACGTCCTGCGCAGCACCGACCCGGCGGTCCAGTCCCTGGTGCTCAACTGCCTGCGCTACATGTACCTTTCCGGGGAGTACCGGGCCGGCATCAAGCTGGGCTCCCGTGCCATGACGGCATGGGGTGAGCTGATGGGGGAGATCCACCCCCGGGTATGGGACCTCAGCTACAACTACGCCAACCTGCTGCGCGCGGTCGGCGACTACGCGGGAACAGAAGCGATCGAACGGGCGGCGGTCGACCACCTGCGCACCGAGCGGGGCACCCACGACCTGGAACACCTGCGCGCCGCCAGCGGCCTCGCGGCGGACCTGCGCGGCCTCGGGCGCTACGACGAGGCGTACGAGATGTCCAGCTGGGTCCTGAGCGCGTACCGCGAGCTGCTGGGGGACCAGGACTCGCTCACGCTCAGCGCGCAGAACAACCTGGGAGCGTCCCTGCGCCTGCTCGGACGGTACGAGGAGGCGCTGGAACACAACCGGCGCACCCTGGAATCGCGGCGGCAACTGCTCCGGCAGCGCCACAGCTGGACCCTGTACTCAGAGATCAACTATGCCACCGACCTGCGCCTGCTCGGCCGGTACAGCGAGGCCGAATCGCTCCAGACCCAGAGCGTCCGGGTGCACCGGCTCGTGATGGGCAACGAGAATCCCCAGACGTTGCGTGCCGAGCACAACCTCGCTCTCTGCTACTACCGTTCGGGGCAGCGCGGCCAGGCTGCGGAGCTCTTCACCCGGGTGCTCGAACGCGGTGAGCGCGTGCTCGGCGAGAGCGACCCGCTCACCACGATGTTCGCCGCGAGCCAGAGCTGTTTCGCCCGGGAGCACGCCGACATCGACCAGGCCCGGGTCATAAGCGAGAAGGTCGTGGAGGCCTACGTGGACATGCTGGGTGAGCAGCATCCCTACGTGGCGGGCACCCGTGGGAATCACGCCCTGATCCTGCGCAACGTCGGGGAGCGTGACCACGCGCACCATCTCGCCGAGGAGGCGCTCGCGGCCATGGGCCGGGCAGTGGGCGAGAACCACCCCTGGACGCTGGGATGCGCGGTCAACGCCGCGGCGCTACGCAATCTCGTGGGCGAACCCGAGTCCGCCGCCGCGCTGACGGACTCGGTCATCACCCGGGCCACCGAGGTCCTCGGCAGGACCCACCCCCTGACCCTCACCGCCCGCATCGCGCACGCGGCCGATCTGCGCGCACTGCGTGACCGGCAGCGGGCGGACAAGGTCGAGACGGAAGCGCTCGACGATCTGGCGGCCACCCTGGGGGCGCAGCACGTTCACACCGTCTCCGCGCGCTCCCGCAACCGGCCGTTCTGGGACTTCGAGCCCCAGATGATCTGAGTGCCCGCCCGGAGTCCAGGCGGGACATGAGGGATTCTCACGAGCTGTGTGCCGCGGACTCCGAGCGCCCGCTGCAACGCCGAGGGCCCGGCTCCGCGATGATCTCGCGGAGCCGGGCCCTCGGTTCGTGATGTGCCGGTCAGGCCTCGAAGACCTCGTCGAGCAGCTGGGTCTGCTCGGCCTGGTGGCGCTTGGCCGAGCCGACCGCGGGCGAGGAGCCGCGCGGCCGCGAGATGCGGCGCAGGCGCTCACCGTGCGGGACGTCGGCGCCGACGGCCAGATCCAGGTGGTCGATCAGGTTCAGGGCGATGAACGGCCATGCACCCTGGTTGGCCGGCTCCTCCTGCGTCCACAGGTACTTCTCGGCGTTCGGGTACTTGGCGATCTCCGCCTGGAGCTCGGCACCCGGCAGCGGGTACAGGCGCTCAAGGCGGATGATCGCGGTGTCCGTCACACCGCGCTTCTCGCGTTCGGCCTCAAGGTCGTAGTAGACCTTGCCGGTGCAGAAGACGACCTTGCGGACCGCGTTCGGGTCGACCGACTCGTCACCGATCACCGGACGGAAGCCGCCGGTGGTGAACTCCTCCACCTTCGACGCGGCCGCCTTCAGCCGGAGCATCGACTTCGGGGTGAAGACGATCAGCGGCTTGTGGTGCGGGTTGTGCACCTGCCACCGCAGGAGGTGGAAGTAGTTCGACGGCAGCGTCGGCATGGCGACCGTCATGTTGTCCTGCGCGCACATCTGGAGGAAGCGCTCCGGGCGGGCGGACGAGTGGTCCGGGCCCTGGCCCTCGTAGCCGTGCGGCAGCAGCAGCGTGACGCCGGAGGTCTGGCCCCACTTCTGCTCGGCCGAGGAGATGAACTCGTCCACGACGGTCTGCGCGCCGTTGACGAAGTCACCGAACTGGGCCTCCCAGATGACCAACGACTCCGGGCGGGCCAGCGAGTAGCCGTACTCGAAGCCCATCGCCGCGTACTCGCTGAGCAGCGAGTCGTAGACGTTGTAACGGGCCTGCTCCTCGGAGAGGTAGAGCAGCGGGGTGTAGTCCTCGCCGGTCTTCTGGTCGACGAGCACCGCGTGCCGCTGGCCGAACGTGCCGCGGCGGGTGTCCTGGCCGGCGAGCCGGACCGGGGTGCCCTCCATCAGCAGCGAGCCGATGGCGAGCGTCTCGCCCATGCCCCAGTCGATGGTGCCGTTGTCCACCGAGGCGGCCCGGCGCTGCATCTGCGGCATCAGGCGCGGGTGGACGGTGATCGAGTCGGGGATGTTGACCTGCGACTCCGCGATCAGCTTCACGACCTCGGAGGACACCGCGGTGGTCACGGCCACCGGGAACTCTGCCTGGACGTCCGGGACATGCGGCTGGGACGGCGCGGAGGTTGCCTCGCGGACCTCCGCGAAGACCTTCTCCAGCTGGCCCTGGAAGTCCTGGAGCGCCTGCTCGGCCTCCTCCAGCGTGATGTCGCCGCGACCGATGAGGGACTCGGTGTAGAGCTTGCGCACCGAGCGCTTCTTGTCGATCAGGGTGTACATCTGCGGGTTGGTGAACTCCGGGTTGTCGCCCTCGTTGTGACCGCGGCGGCGGTAGCAGATGAGGTCGATGACGACGTCCTTGTTGAACGTCTGCCGGTACTCGAAGGCGAGCCGCGCGACGCGGACCACGGCCTCCGGGTCGTCGCCGTTGACGTGGATGATCGGCGCCTCGATCATGCGCGCGACGTCCGTCGCGTACATCGAGGAGCGCGAGGACTCCGGGGCGGCGGTGAAGCCGACCTGGTTGTTGATCACCACGTGCACGGTGCCGCCGGTGCGGTAGCCGCGCAGCTGCGACATGTTGAGCGTCTCGGCGACGACGCCCTGGCCCGCGAAGGCCGCGTCGCCGTGGAGCGCGACGGGCAGGACCGTGAAGTCCGTGCCGCCCTTGTTGATGATGTCCTGCTTGGCGCGGGCGATGCCCTCCAGGACCGGGTCGACGGCTTCCAGGTGCGAGGGGTTGGCGGCCAGCGAGACCTTGATCTGCTCGCCGTCCAGACCGGTGAAGGTGCCCTCGGCGCCCAGGTGGTACTTCACGTCGCCGGAGCCGTGCATCGACCGGGGGTCGAGGTTGCCCTCGAACTCACGGAAGATCTGCGCGTACGACTTGCCGACGATGTTCGCCAGCACGTTCAGCCGGCCGCGGTGGGCCATGCCGATGACGACCTCGTCGAGGCGCGCCTCGGCCGCGGAGTCGATGACCGCGTCGAGCAGCGGGATGACGGACTCGCCGCCCTCCAGCGAGAACCGCTTCTGGCCGACGTACTTGGTCTGCAGGAACGTCTCGAATGCCTCTGCGGCGTTGAGGCGGCGCAGGATCCGCAGCTGCTCCTCGCGCTCCGGTGCGGGGCGCGGACGCTCCACCCGGTCCTGGAGCCACTTGCGCTCCTTCGGGTCCTGGATGTGCATGAACTCGATGCCGGTGGTGCGGCAGTACGACTCACGCAGCACACCGAGGATGTCGCGGAGCTTCATCAGGGTCTGCCCGGCGAAGCCGCCGACCGCGAAGTCCCGCTCCAGGTCCCACAGAGTGAGGCCGTGCTCGGTGATGTCCAGGTCGGGGTGCTTGCGCTGGCGGTACTCCAGCGGGTCGGTGTCGGCCATGACGTGGCCGCGGACCCGGTAGGAGTGGATCAGCTCGAAGACCCGTGCGGCCTTGGTGACGTCGTCGTCGTGCGAGGCGTCGATGTCCTTGAGCCAGCGGACCGGCTCGTAGGGGATGCGCAGCGCCTTGAAGATCTCGTCGTAGAAGTCGTTCTCGCCGAGCAGCAGCTGGCTCAGGATCCGCAGGAACTCGCCGGAGGCGGCGCCCTGGATGACCCGGTGGTCGTACGTCGAGGTCAGGGTCATGACCTTCGAGATGCCCAGCTTGTTCAGGGTGTCCTGCGAGGTGCCCTGGAACTCCGCCGGGTAGTCCATCGCGCCGACACCCATGATGAGGCCCTGTCCGGGCATCAGGCGGGGCACCGAGTGAACGGTGCCGATGCCGCCGGGGTTGGTCAGCGAGGCGGTGACGCCGGTGAAGTCGTCCATGCCGAGCTTGCCGTTGCGGGCCCGGCGGACGATGTCCTCGTAGGCCTGCCAGAACTCGAAGAAGTTGAGCGTCTCGGCCTTCTTGATGGCCGCGACGACCAGCTGGCGGTCGCCGTTCGGCTTCACCAGGTCGATGGCCAGGCCGAGGTTGACGTGCTCCGGCTTGACCAGGGTCGGCTTGCCGTCCTTCACCGCGAAGGAGTAGTTCATCGCCGGCATGGCCTTGAGGGCCTGCACCATCGCGTACCCGATGAGGTGCGTGAAGGAGATCTTCCCGCCCCGGGCGCGCTTGAGGTGGTTGTTGATGACGATGCGGTTGTCGAAGAGCAGCTTCACCGGGACGGCGCGGACGGACGTGGCCGTCGGCAGCTCCAGTGAGGCGTTCATGTTCTTCGCGACCGCGGCGGAGGGGCCGCGCAGCGTCACGTACTCCGGCCCGGCCGGGGCCTCGGTAGCCGGTTCCGCGGCGGCCTTGGCGGCCGGAGCCGGGGTGGCCTTCGCGGGAGCCGGTGCCGCCTTCGCCGGAGCAGCCGGAGCAGCCGGAGCCGCCGGAGCGGCGGGTGCGGGTGGCCGACCTCGAAAGAGAGCGCGCCCCGCCGCCCCGGCACCGCGG
>CBRG010000325.1 GCA_000470535.1 Streptomyces sp. AW19M42 | reverse complement strand
CGCGGGCCAGTGCCCCGTCCAGGTTGGCGAAGGCGAGCCGGGCCGCGAGCAGGACGGCGACCGGCAGTGCGGCGGGGCCGGCGGGCAGCCAGGCCAGTGCGGCGGCGGCGCCGGCCGCCGCGACCACGCCGGCCGCGGTGACGGTGTCGGGCGACACCTCGTGGCGGACCAGCGAGGCACGGACACCGGAGAGCCGGTTCGCGTACCAGGGCTTCAGAGCGTAGAGGCCGTTCATGGATGCAACTGTCGTGCGCCGCGCCCTTCTTCGACACGGCGTGCGTACTCATGTGCGGGCTGAGTACGTGGTGGGTGCCCGGGGGGCGCCGGGGCTCCCGTCTCAGATAGTAGGAAGTCCGAGTAACTGTGGAGACAGAACGGCCCGGCTGCCTTAGCTTTGTAGAAGCCGAACGTCTCGCTGGAACCAGCGACTGGCGTTGTGAGTGCGTGCCCCGATGCAGGCAACCCCTGCGGCATCCGCTCCCGCCCCTTCCGGCGCCTCGAAATCACCGATCTCGAAATCACCGTTCACGAAGTTCGATCTCGAAATCCCCGCGATCTCAAGGAGTCGATCCACCATGGCCGAGACCACTGTCCGCCGCGTCCGTCACGCCCACCGCCCGACCGAGTCGGAGCGCCGAAACGCCGCCGCCGCCCTGCAGCGCGCCCTGGACCGCAGGGACAACGGCGGCTCCACCGGCCACTGACCGGGCCCGCCGGGGCCCGGCCGTGACCCGCTGATCAGCCCCGGCTGATCTCGAAGTGGTCGATGCGCTCGCCGGACTCGGCGAGCGCGGTGACCTTCATCCGGGCGTGCCGCCCGGCCTCCACCTCCACCGCGAGGAACGAGAAGCCGGTGTAGCGCACCCGTGACCACTCGACGGTCTCGGTGGCCTTTCCGCCGCCCTTGACCACGTGGTAGGTGTTCACGCTCTCCAGGTCCGCGACGTGTCCCTCGTAGCTGTCCGGTGCCGGGAAGTCGTACAGCGCCTTGCCCGCGCCGCCCGCGGTGACGTACACGATGCCGTCCCGCTTCGGGTTGGTGCGCTCACCGATCGGCACCTTGTGCTTGACGGTGTTCCTGAGGATGGCGTCGGTGCGCTCGTAGACGTGGTTGTGCCCGTTGATGACCAGGTCCACCTGGTGCTTCTCGAAGAGCGGCATCCAGGCGTCCCGCACCCCGCCGTCCGAGGCGTGCGCGTTGGTCGTGGAGAAGGCGCAGTGGTGGAAGAAGACCACCAGGAAGTCGATGTCGTGGCGGGCGCGCAGCTCGCCCAGGCGCCGGTCCAGCCAGCGGGTCTGCTTGCCGCCGCTGATGCCGAAGTTGGCGGGGATCTCGTAGGAGACGTCGTTGGCGTCGAGCGCGATCACGCCCACGTTCCCGTGCACGAAGGAGTAGGCGCCCGGCTGGTTCACCGGGTCGGGTCCGTTGTCGGGCAGGGTCCATCGGGCGTTCTGGCCGCCGTAGCCGTCCGGCGAGTACCAGGCCTCCATGTCGTGGTTGCCGGTGGTCACCATCCACGGCACGGTCTTCGACACGGTCTCCGTCTGCGCCAGGAACTGGTCCCAGGTGCGGGCGTCATAGGTGTCGCTCGTCTGGCCGGAGCCCGACGGGTCGGCGTAGCAGATATCGCCCGCGTGCAGGTGGAAGGCGGGGTCCTGGCCCAGGATCAGCTGGTCGTTGCCGAGCGCGTGGTAGCTGACGCCCTGGTCGCCGAAGGCGGTGAAGGTGAAGTTCCCGGCGCGCGAGGGTGCGGTGGTGAAGGTGCCGAGGGTGCCCAGGTTGCGGGTGTCGGCCGGGTCGAAGCCTTTGTGGCCTACGCCGTAGTAGTACGTCGTGCCGGGCTTCAGCCGCTCCAGGCCCGCGTGTACGTAGAACTGCTCGGCGGCCGCGATCTTGCCGTCGTTCAGCCGGGGCGTGGTGAGGTGGCGCACCTCGGCGTCGATCTTCCGGCTCAGCGCCCACGGCTTGAGGCCGATCCGGATGTACGGCCGGCGCACGGCGAACGGGACCTGCCAGGAGACCGCCATCTGTGTCCTCGGGTCGGCGCCGTAGGCCAGGTGCCGGCCGAACGGGGCGACCAGCGAGCCGTCCACCCGGGTCGTGCTGCGCGAGGTGAGCACCGTCGGCGAGGCGTACGCGGGGGAGGCGGCGAGGGAGGTGCCGAGACCGGCACCGGCGACGGCGGCGGTCGCCACGCTCGTGCGCAGTACGCCGCGACGGGTCAGCCGGCCGCGCAGGTAGTCGTGCTGCTCGGCCATGCTCATGCGGTCGGCGAGCTTCTCGGGGATTCCGAAGCGGGGGATGTCCATGGGCGACAACCTCCACCCACTCCCTGACGTGCTCCCGTCGAATAGGTGAACGGTGCACGTACAACAGCCCGTGTGTCCGTATGGTGGACGCCACGTGTCATGGGGTGGGACGCGCAGTAGGGTGCGGGGCATGTCTCGCAGCATCGATCTCGCAGTGATCCCCGGTGACGGTATCGGCCGGGAGGTCGTGGCCCAGGGCCTCAAGGTCCTCAACGCTGTTCTCCCGCAGGATGTGAAGCTGGAGACCAAGGAGTACGACCTCGGCGCCCAGCGCTGGCACCGCACCGGTGAAACCCTCCCGGACGCGGAGCTGGAAGCCCTCAAGGGGCACGACGCCATCCTGCTCGGCGCGATCGGTGACCCCTCCGTGCCGTCCGGCGTCCTGGAGCGCGGGCTGCTGCTGAAGCTGCGTTTCGCCTTCGACCACTTCATCAACCTGCGGCCGTCGAAGCTGTTCCCGAACACCGAGACCCCGCTGGCCGGCCGTCCGGACATCGACTTCGTCGTCGTCCGCGAGGGCACCGAGGGCCCGTACACCGGAAACGGCGGTTCGCTGCGCACCGGTACCGAGCACGAGGTCGCCACCGAGGTCAGCCTCAACACCGCCTTCGGTGTCGAGCGCGTCGTCCGTGACGCCTTCGAGCGGGCCGCCGCCCGCCCGCGCAAGAAGCTGACGCTGGTCCACAAGAACAACGTCCTCGTGTACGCGGGCCACCTGTGGAAGAACACCTTCGACAAGGTGGCGGCCGAGTACCCCCAGGTCACCACCGACTACCTGCACGTCGACGCCGCGACGATCTTCTTCGTCACCCAGCCGGAGCGCTTCGACGTCATCGTCACCGACAACCTCTTCGGTGACATCCTGACCGACCTCGCCGCGGCCGTCTCCGGCGGCATCGGCCTGGCCGCCTCCGGCAACATCAACCCGACGGGCGCCTTCCCGTCGATGTTCGAACCCGTCCACGGCTCCGCCCCCGACATCGCGGGCCAGGGCAAGGCCGACCCGACCGCGACGATCCTCTCCGTCGCCCTCCTGCTGCGCCACCTCGGCTACGAGGCCCAGGCCGTGCGCATCGAGGACGCCGTCTCCGCGGACCTCGCGGAGCGTGAGGGGACCGCCCGCACCACCGACGAGATCGGCGACGCGCTCGCGGTACGCGTAGCGGGCTGATCCGACGACTGCCTCAAAGCCGCCGGGTCCCACAGGCACCCGGCGGCTTCTCCTGTGCGGCCCCGGGTGTCACCATCGAATCCTGGATCGCACACACGTCATTTCGTGCACGGCCTCTCGCGAGAGATAATCGAACGGGGCCGTGGCTCGCCATGAAGCTCGGACGTCCTACCACCTGTCCGGCGGAAGTGGGCGTGAGTGCGGTCCTACACACACAAAACGGTGAAGGACACGTACTCATGACGACGCCCACGATCGAGCTCAAGCCCTCCTCGAACCCGCTGTCCGACGCGGAGCGCGAGGCGATCCTGGTCAAGCCCGGATTCGGCCGCTACTTCACCGATCACATGGTGACGATCAAGTGGACCGAAGGCCGCGGCTGGCACGACGCCCAGCTCGTCCCGTACGCGCCGCTGTCGATGGACCCGGCCAACATGACGCTGCACTACGGCCAGGAGATCTTCGAGGGTCTCAAGGCCTACCGCCAGCCCGACGGCTCGGTCGCCACCTTCCGCCCCGAGGCAAACGCCGCGCGCTTCCAGTCCTCCGCCCGCCGGCTCGCGATGCCCGAGCTGCCCGTCGAGACCTTCGTCGCGGCCTGCGACGCGCTGGTCCAGCAGGACGCGGCCTGGGTCCCGGAGCACGGCGGCGAGGAGTCGCTGTACCTGCGCCCGTTCATGATCGCGACCGAGGTCGGCCTCGGGGTGCGGCCGGCGAACGAGTACCTCTTCCTGGTCATCGCCTCGCCGGCCGGCGCGTACTTCCCCGGCGGTGTGAAGCCCGTCTCCATCTGGCTCTCCGAGGACCGGGTGCGCGCAGTCCCGGGCGGCATGGGCGACGCCAAGACCGGCGGCAACTACGCCGCGTCCCTGCTCGCCCAGGCCGAGGCCGCCGCCAAGGGCTGCGACCAGGTCGCCTACCTCGACGCCGTCGAGCACAAGTGGGTCGAGGAGCTCGGCGGGATGAACCTGTACTTCGTCTACGGCAACCGGATCGTCACCCCGTCCCTGACCGGCTCGCTCCTGGCCGGTATCACCCGCGACTCGCTCCTCCGGCTCGCCGCGGACCTCGGCTACGAGCCCGAGGAGAGCCGGGTCTCGATCGACCAGTGGCGCGACGACTCGGCGGCGGGCACCCTCACCGAGGTCTTCGCCTGCGGCACCGCCGCCGTCATCACCCCCGTCGGCACCGTGAAGAGCGCGAGCGGCGAGTGGACCCAGGGCGACGGCACGCCGGGCCCGGTCACCCTCAAGCTGCGCGAGCGCCTGCTGGACATCCAGCGCGGCACCGTGGAGGACACCCACGGCTGGATGCACCCGCTCGGCTGAGGTCTTTCGTCTCGATCGGGCCGGGCCCGTGCGAGGGCCCGGCCCGCGGCGCCGGGTTCACCACTACGGTGAACAGAACGTACGTAAGTACGCCCGATCGTTGTCCTCTGCATCCTTGTTAGTTCTCCGGCCGTTGGGGCACGGTGACCAACCATGGGACGAGAGCAGTGGAAGAAGATCTGGGTCGGCTCCGCCGGCAACATGGTCGAGTGGTTCGACTGGTTCGTGTACGCCACCTTCGCGGTCTACTTCGCGGACGCGTTCTTCCCCGAGGGCAACGAGACCGCCAACCTCATGAACACCATGGGGATCTTCGCTGTCGGCTTCTTCATGAGACCGGTCGGCGGCTGGCTGCTCGGCCGGATCGGGGACCGCAAGGGGCGCAAGGCCGCGCTCACCCTCACCGTCACCCTCATGTCGGCCTCCGCGATCCTGATCGCCATCGCGCCCACCTACGACGTCGCCGGATACGGCGGGGTCGCCGTCCTGATGCTCGCCCGGCTGCTCCAGGGCCTCTCGGTCGGCGGCGAGTACGCCGCCAGCGCCACCTACCTCACCGAGGCCTCCGCCCCGGAGAAGCGCGGCTTCGCCTCCAGCTTCCAGTACGTCTCCATGACCGCCGGCCAGCTCGTCGGCCTCGGCCTCCAGATCGTCCTCCAGCGCAACATGTCCGACGCGGCGCTGCACAGCTGGGGCTGGCGCATCCCGTTCGTCGTCGGGGCGCTCGGCGCCGCCATCGTCTTCTACCTGCGCCGCTCCATGCTGGAGACGGAGGTGTACGCCGAGTCCGGCGCGGCCGGGCAGGAGGACCGGGGCACGCTCAAGGTGTTCTGGCAGCACCGGCGCGAGGCGTTCCTGGTGATGGCGCTGACCATGGGCGGGACGGTGGCGTACTACACGTACACCACCTATCTCACCAAGTTCCTCTCCAGGAGCGCCGGCATGGAAAAGTCCACCGCCTCACTCGTCAGCTTCTGCGCCCTGTTCGTCTTCATGTGCATCCAGCCGCTGGCCGGCATGCTGTCCGACCGGATCGGCCGCCGCCCGCTGCTGATCACCTTCGCCGTCGGCTCGACCTTCCTGACCGTGCCGATCATGACGATGCTCAGGCACGCCAGCACCTTCTGGCCCGCGCTCGGCCTGGCGCTCCTCGCGCTGGTCGTGGTCACCGGCTACACCTCCATCAACGCGTGCGTGAAGGCGGAGCTCTTCCCGACGAACATCCGCGCCCTGGGGGTCGGCCTCTCCTACGCCGTCGCCAACGCGCTGTTCGGCGGCACCGCCGAGTACGTGGCGCTCTGGTTCAAGAACGCCGGCGTCGAATCCGGCTTCTACTGGTACGTGGCGGGCTGCGCCGCGGTCTCCCTGATCGTCTACCTGTCGATGCGCGAGACCCGCGACATCGACCTGAACCGGGTCGCCGCCGCCCGGCAGCCGCAGGGCCGGCCGCAGCAGTCCGGAGCGACGACCGTCACGCCCGCATCCTGAGACAGGGCACGGCACGGAGGCGGTCCTGTGTCAGACTGCCTCCGTGTCCTCGTTCGTCATGATTATTGGCAACAGGCGCGCCGGTCCGCAGTGACCGTCCCGTACCACCATGTACGGCACGGCCATCGTGCCCCAGACCCGCGCGCAGACCTCTCGCACCCGCGAGGGGTTTTTTGTTTTCCGGCCCTCACCTCGGCCGGAGCGAGGCGCGCCGGGATGATGGGGGCAAGTGGAGCCAGATCGTCCGGATCCACTCATCCGACAGGAGTCAGACCAGCATGACCACCAAGGCCAAGCCCACCGACGACAGCTTCCACGTCTTCGACACCACCCTGCGCGACGGTGCGCAGCGTGAAGGCATCAACCTGACGGTCGCCGACAAGCTCACCATCGCCCGGCACCTGGACAACTTCGGCGTCGGCTTCATCGAGGGCGGCTGGCCGGGCGCCAACCCCCGTGACACCGAGTTCTTCGCCCGCGCCCAGCAGGAGATCGAGTTCCGGAACGCCGAGCTGGTCGCCTTCGGCGCGACCCGCAGAGCGGGCGGCAGAGCGGCCGACGACCCCCAGGTCAAGGCACTGCTGGAATCGGGCGCACCGGTGATCACGCTGGTCGCCAAGTCCCACGACCGCCATGTGGAACTGGCCCTGCGCACCACGCTGGAGGAGAACCTGGAGATGGTCCGCGACACCGTCTCCTTCCTCCGCGAACAGGGCCGCCGGGTCTTCGTCGACTGCGAGCACTTCTTCGACGGCTACCGCGCCAACGCCGAGTACGCCAAGGCCGTCGTGCGGACCGCGTCCGAGGCCGGCGCGGACGTCGTCGTCCTGTGCGACACCAACGGCGGGATGCTCCCGGCCCAGGTCCAGGCCGTCGTCTCCACCGTCCTCGCGGACACCGGCGCCCGCCTCGGCATCCACGCCCAGGACGACACCGGCTGCGCCGTCGCCAACACCCTGGCCGCGGTAGACGCGGGCGCCACCCACGTCCAGTGCACCGCCAACGGCTACGGCGAGCGGGTCGGCAACGCCAACCTCTTCCCCGTCGTCGCCGCGCTGGAGCTCAAGTACGGCAAGACCGTGCTGCCCGAGGGCGCGCTGGCGGACATGACCCGCGTCTCGCACGCCATCGCCGAGGTCGTCAACCTCGCCCCCTCCACGCACCAGCCCTACGTCGGTGTCTCGGCCTTCGCGCACAAGGCCGGGCTGCACGCCTCCGCGATCAAGGTCGACCCCGACCTGTACCAGCACATCGATCCCGCGCTGGTCGGCAACAGCATGCGGATGCTCGTATCGGACATGGCCGGCCGCGCCTCCATCGAGCTCAAGAGCCAGGAGCTCGGCATCGACCTCGGGGGCGACCGGGAGCTGGTCGGCCGCGTCGTCGAGCGGGTCAAGGAGCGCGAGCTCAAGGGTTACACCTACGAGGCGGCCGACGCCTCCTTCGAGCTGCTGTTGCGGGCCGAGGCCGAGGGACGGGTGCGCCGCTACTTCCGTATCGAGTCCTGGCGCGCCATCGTCGAGGACCGCCCCGACGGTACGCACGCCAACGAGGCGACCGTGAAGCTCTGGGCCAAGGGCGAGCGCATCGTCGCGACCGCGGAGGGCAACGGCCCGGTCAACGCGCTGGACCGGGCGCTGCGGGTGGCCCTGGAGCGGATCTACCCCCAGCTCGCCAAGCTGGAGCTGGTGGACTACAAGGTCCGCATCCTGGAGGGGCGCACCGGCACCGACTCCACGACCAGGGTCCTGATCACCACCGGCGACGGCACCGCCGAATGGTCGACCGTGGGTGTCGCGGAGAACATCATCGCGGCGTCCTGGCAGGCGCTGGAGGACGCGTACACCTTCGGCCTGCTGCGGGCGGGGATCGAGCCGACGGAGTAGGGGGGCGGCTCCGCCGCCGGGACGTGTCCGTGTCCCCGGGCGGCGGAGCCGCCTTTGCGGATGTACAGCCGGTGCTTTGCTCCGGCGGGCGCACCTACCAGGTGAAGGTCGCGGACGTGCGGGCCGGCAGGGAGTAAGTGAACTTCTGCCCGCCCCAGTTCACGGTGATCGGCTGTGCAGAGCCGCCGCCGTTGTACGCGATCAGCGCCTTCGAGCCGTCCGGGTTGCGCCAGGCGACGTTGGGCACGGTGGAGCTGGCCGTGGAGGCGATCCGGGTGGCTCCCGGGCGGACGAACTTGGTCAGGTGGCCCATCGTGTAGTACTCGATGTTGTAGTCGACCTGTCCGCTGCTTCCGTCGCCGTCGTGCACGGTGATCAGCCCGTCGCAGGTGCCGCAGCCGCCGTTGTGCGGGCCCCGGTTCTGGTCCACCGCCAGGGACCACTTGGTGACCGACTTCGCCCAGTTGCGGGTGTAGTCGATGATGTTCATCATGTCCTCGCGCTGCTGGTCGGCGATCCAGGTGCCGCCCGAGTGCTCGGTCTGGAAGGCCTCCACCGACGGGTACTTGTCGTGCACCTGCGTCTGTTTGGCGACGTCACCGCCGTACCCGTGCCACGCGACCCCGCCGAAGTTGGGGTGGTTGCGCACGTCCGCGTCGTCCACGGTGGCCGCGGCGTACTCGTCGTAGGTGTCCCAGTTCCAGTCGTGCGCCAGCACCTTGGTGTCCAGGCCGGCCGACTGGAGCTTGGGGAGCAGCTCGTTCTTGGTGAAGTAGGCGAGCCCGGAGCCGTTCCAGCTCATCGAGGGGTAGCCGGAACAGCAGGTCGGCTCGTTCTGCGCGGTGACGTAGTCGACCGGGACGCCCTGGTCCCGGTACGCCTGGAGGTACTTCACGAAGTAGTCGGCGTAGGTGCCGTAGTTCTCCGCCTTCAGCCAGCCGCCGTTCAGCTGCCCGTTGTCCTTCATCCACGCCGGAGCCGTCCAGGGGGACGCCACCGTCGTCAGGGCCGGGTTCAGTTCCCTGGCCTGCTTGGTGAGCGGGAGCACGTCCTCCAGATCGTGTGCGATCGAGAAGTCCGCGAGGGACGGGTCGCTCTGCCCGGCGGGGATGTCGTCGTAGGTGTAGCCGGTCCTGGCCAGGTCCGAACCGCCCATGGGGTTACGGACGAACGAGAGCCCGATGCCGTCCGTGGGGGAGAACAGCTTCTTCATCGTGGCGTCCCGGGTCGCCTGGCTGAGCGCCCCGCTGCTCTTCATCAGGTACGCGGCCGTGTCGGTGAACGAGGCGCCGCCGCCGGTGAAGGTCTGGTAGCCGGTGTTCTCGTCGACCGTGATGCTCGTGCCGTCCTCGCCGGACCCGGCCTCGAAGGCGATCGGGGTCTGGGCCTCCAGGCCCCGGGTGACATGCCGGCCGCCGGAGTCGTCGGTGGTGGTCAGGGCGATGTCGACGGTCTCGCCCGCGGCCTGGGCGGTGGGGGACGCGAGCCCGGTGAGACCGGCGGTGGCGAGCGCTGCGGCGAGCAGTGCCCGTACGGCTCTTCCTGATCGGATCATGGTCAAGACCTCTCTCGGCGGGAGTGTGGGGAACTTGCCGTCGAACGAGGCGTGAGTGAACTGCTCTTACGTGCTCACGTCAAGAGGTTGCGCGTTCAGGACTTGAACGCATCGGCCTTCCTCGCAGCTCGAAGGATGGGTACGGACCAATCTCGGTGTGAAGTATTGACGGCTCTGTGTCGGCGGGGTTAACTCACGCCACCAACGCCGGTACCGGTTCCGGAACCGGTTCCGCGACCGGCTGTTCTCTCCGTCCTGTGGTGCCCTGGAGGCCCTCCGATGCGTGTCACCATCGCTGATGTCGCCCGCGAGGCCGGCGTCAGCAAGACGACCGTGTCCCGGGTCATCAACACCAAGGGCGAAGTGGACGGTTCAACGGCCGCCCGTGTTCGTGAAGTGATCGCACAGCTCGGTTATGTGCCCAGCTCGGGCGCCGTCGGTCTGGCCCGTGGCAGCAGCCGCACGGTCGGCATGCTGGTGCCCTCGCTGACCTGGCCGTGGATGGGCGAGGTGCTTCAGGGCGTCGTCGACACCGTCGAGGCCGCCGACTACGGTCTGCTGCTCTTCACCTGCAACCGCGGGGCCGAGTCCGTGGAGCGCTTCACCAGCCAGGTGTCGGCTCGGGCCTTCGACGGGCTGGTCGTGGTCGAACCCGAGAACACCCTCGACCACCTCACCGCACTGCACCGCGCCGGCCTGCCGATCGTGCTGATCGACGATCGCGGCCACCACCCCGAGTTCCCCTCCGTCGTGACCACCAACCACGAGGGAGGCGCGTCGGCCGCCCGCCATCTGCGGGCAGCCGGCCGCACCAAACCCCTGGTCATCACGGGACCCCACGACTTCGGCTGCGTACGCGACCGGCTCGCGGGATTCGTCTCCGTGCTGCCCACCGATCTCGTCGTCCGCGGCGACTTCACCGAGATCTGCGGCCGGCTGGCCGTGGGGCAACTCCTCGCCTCCGGGGTGGAGTTCGATGCGGTGTTCGCGCACAACGACATCACCGCGGCAGGCGTGCTGCGGGCACTGCGCGCCGCGGGACGGTCCGTTCCCGGCGACATCGCGGTGGTCGGCTTCGACGACATCCCGATGGCCGAGCACACCGAACCGCCGCTGACCACCGTGCGCCAGCCCACCCGGCAGATGGGTGAGACGGCCGCGCGGATGCTGCTCTCCCACCTCGGCGGCACGGCCGTACCCGACGCACCCCTCGTGCTGCCCACCGAACTGGTCGTGCGCCACTCGGCGCCCTAGCGGCCGGGGCCGGCCACGGCCCCACCGCTCCCGTACTCCGCGCGGCAGCCGGCCGCGCGCACCCGCACCGCATCAGCACCCGCACCAGCCCGTACCCGGCGCGCCGAGCGCTGCCCGTTTCCGGATCTCCCAGACCCGCCAGTCCCTCCTGGAGTCGCCATGTCCGCACGCCGTCACCACACGCTCAGAGCGGTCGCGCTCGCCACCGCGGTGGTCGCGCTCGCCGCCGGATGCTCGTCAGCCAACTCGAACGCCAACAAGGGCGGCGGCGCCGCGTCGGGCGTCCTGAACATCGGCAAGCCGGACGGGCCGCAGACGAACAACAGCAACCCGTTCCTGAACACCTCGGCGGGCGCCACCCTCGGCTACCGCTACATGATCTACGAGCCGCTGGCGATGACGAGCCAGATCCGGCCCTCCGCCAAGGCCGACCCGTGGCTGGCGACGGACTGGAAGTGGGACCTCAACTTCACCAAGGTCACCTTCACCCTGAACGACAAGGCCAAGTGGGCCGACGGCAAGCCGCTGACCGCCGACGACGTCGCGTTCACCTTCAACATGCTGAAGAAGCACCCGGCGCTCAACCAGGACGGCATCGCGTGGGGCGGGGTCGAGGTGCAGGGCAAGAAGGTCGTCCTGACCTTCGACGACTCCCAGTACGTCAACCAGAACAAGATCATCCAGCAGTTCATCGTGCCCAAGCACATCTGGGAAGGCGTCAAGGACCCGGAGACCTGGCCCAACCGCACGCCCGTCGGCTCCGGCCCGTACAAGCTCAAGACGTTCACCCCGCAGACCACCACCCTGACCGCCACGCCCACCTACTGGAAGGGCTCGACGAAGGTCAAGGAGCTGCGGTACAGCACCTACAACGACAACAGCGCCGCCACCACCGCGCTGGCCAGCGGCAAGCTGGAGTGGTCGTTCGTCTTCATGCCGAACTACAAGCAGCTGTACATCTCCAAGGACCCCAAGAACCACAAGCTGTGGTTCCCGTCCGGGCTCGGCATCCACGGCCTCTGGTTCAACACCGCGCGCAAGCCGTTCGACAACCCGGCGCTGCGCAAGGCCATGGCGATGGTCGTCGACCGCAACGCGATCTACACCCAGGCCGAGGCGACCCTCTACCCGGAGATCACCAACCCGACCGGTATCCCGCTGCCCGCCGGTCAGTCCTTCATCGCCCCCGCCTACAAGGACGCCACCACGAAGCCCGACGTCGAGGGCGCCAAGAAGGTCCTGGACAAGGCCGGCTTCACGCTCAGCGGCGGCGTGCTGAAGGACCCGAGCGGCAAGGCGGTGAAGCTGACCTTCACCGACCCGGCCGGCTGGAACGACTACATCACCGGCCTCGCGATCATCAAGGACAACATCAAGCAGCTCGGCATCGAGGCCAAGGTCAAGACGCAGACGGCTGATGCCTGGACCGCCGACGTGGCCAACGGCAACTTCGACGCCACCCTGCACTGGACCAACAGCGGCGCGACCCCGTACGACATGTACCAGAACATCATGGACGGCGCGCTGCTCCAGCCCATCGGTAAGCCCTCCCAGCAGGGCAACTTCGGGCGCTTCAAGAGTGCCGAGGCCACCGATGCGCTCAAGGACTTCGCCAACGCCACGTCCGACACCACCCGCATCACCGCGATGAACGCCCTGCAGAAGATCATGGTCGAGCAGGCGCCGATGATCCCCACCGCCGCCGCCCCCATCGGGGCCGAGTACTCCACCAAGAACTGGGTGGGCTGGCCCACGGAGGCCGACCCGTACGCCGACCCGCAGCACACCCAGCGCTCGGCGCTGGAAGTCGTGCTGAAGCTCAAGCCGTCCAAGTAAGGCCGTCGGGCAC
>CBRG010000324.1 GCA_000470535.1 Streptomyces sp. AW19M42 | reverse complement strand
GTGGCGGACCGGTTCGGGGTGGACGGGCTGCTGCCGTTCACCATCTCGGACATGGACTTCGCGACGGCCCCCGAGGTACTGGCCGCCCTGCGGACCCGTCTCGAACACGGCGTGTTCGGCTACACCGACTGGAACCACGAGGACTTCAGGTCGGCGATCGCCCACTGGTACGAGACCCGGTACGGCACGACGATCGACACCGGCGGGCTCGTGTACGCGCCGTCCGTGCTCAGCCAGCTGTCGCAGCTGCTCCAGATGTGGACGTCAAAAGGGGACGGCGTCGTCGTCCACACCCCCACGTACGACGGTTTCCGCAAGGCGATCACCGGGCTCGGGCGGGAGTTGCGCGGGGTGCCGCTGGGGGACCCGGACGCGCTGGAGCGGGAGCTCGCCCGCGCGGACAGCAAGGTCCTGCTGCTCTGCTCGCCGCACAACCCCTCCGGGCGGGTGTGGACGGAGCGCGAGCTCGCGGAGATGGCCTCGCTCGCCGCGCGGCACGGGGCCGCGGTGATCAGCGACGAGATCCACGCGGACTTCGTGCACGGCGGGCGGCGGCACGTGCCGTGGACGCGGGTGGCGGGCGACGGGCGCTGGGCCCTCATCACGTCCGCGTCGAAGTCGTTCAACTTCCCCGCGCTGACGGGCTCGTACGGGCTCATCGGCCGACCGGACGACCGGACGGAGTTCCTGCGCCGGATGGAGACCGCGGAGGGGCTCGCCTCGCCCGCGGTGCTCTCGTTGACCGCGCACATCGCCGCGTACCGGGAGGGCGGGACCTGGCTGGACGCGGTCCGCGCGTACGTCACCGGGAACCTGGCGTTCGTCGCGGAACGCCTGAACGCGGCCTTCCCCGAGCTGGGATGGGAGCCGCCGCAGGCCGGTTACCTGGCCTGGATCGACCTGCGGAAGGCGGGCGTCGAGGACGAAGCGGCGCTCCAGCGGGTGCTGATCGAGCGGGAGCGGGTCGCGGTGATGCCGGGGAGTGTGTACGGGGCGGAGGGCTTCGTGCGGCTGAACGTGGGGTGCGCGCGGAGCAAGGTGGAGGCGGGGGTGGCGGCGCTGATCCGGGGGGTGGAGTCGGTGCGGAGCGCTGGCGCGTAGCGGCGGGGCGCTTGCGGCGGGCCCGGATTCGGGGGCGCTGCCCCGGACCCCGCTCCTCGATCTCCCCCAGACTCCGTCCGGGGGCCCCGGGGCTTGATGGGTACCCTGGCTCTGAATCCCTCGCGGAGGGGCTCGATTGGGCCCTCTGGGTCTGGGATCCTCGCCCGGAGGGGCTTGAGTATGCCGCCGGAGGGCTGGATCCGCCCGGCTGGGTGATGCTGGGGGGCATGGAGAAGAGTGACGCGGACGGGCCCGGGATTCGGGTCTCTTCCGCCACCGGGCGGTGGGTCGTTCTGACCACCGTGCTCGGGTCGAGCATGGCCATGCTCGACTCCACCGTCATCAACGTCGCCCTGCCCCGGATCGGTGAGGATCTCGGCACCGACCTGGCCGCGCTTCAGTGGACCGTCAACGCGTACATGCTGACGCTCGCCGGGCTGATCCTGCTCGGCGGGGCGCTCGGGGACCGGTACGGGCGGCGGCGGGTCTTCGTCATCGGGGTCGTGTGGTTCGCCCTCGCCTCGCTGCTCTGCGGCATCGCGCCCAACGCGGACGTACTCATCGCCGCCCGTGCCCTCCAGGGCGTCGGCGGGGCGCTCCTCACCCCCGGGTCGCTGGCCCTGATCCAGGCGAGCTTCCACCCGGACGACCGGGCCCGTGCGGTCGGGCTGTGGTCCGGGTTAGGCGGGGTCGGGGCCGCTGTCGGGCCGTTCGTGGGCGGGTGGCTCGTCGACGGGCCCGGCTGGCGGTGGGTGTTCCTGCTCAACCTGCCGCTCGCCGCCGTCTGCGTGCCCGTCGCGCTGCGCCACGTACCGGAGTCCCGCGACCCGTACGCCAGCGGCCGCTTCGACGTCCTCGGGGCCGCGCTCGGCGCGCTCGCCCTCGCGCTGGTGACGTACGCGCTGATCGAGGCGCCGGGGGCGGGCGCCTCCCCGGCGGTGATCGGCTCCGCGGTGGGCGGGGTGCTGCTCGGCGCCGTGTTCGTCCAGGTCGAGCGGCGGCGGGCGCACCCCATGCTGCCGCCGTCGGTGTTCGCGTCCCGGCAGTTCACCACCGTCAACATCGTCACCCTCTGCGTGTACGCGGCGCTCGGCGGCTACTTCTTCCTCTCCGCCATCCAGCTCCAGGTCGTCGCCGGGTACTCCGCGCTCGGCGCGGGTACCGCGCTGCTGCCGACGACCGTCCTGATGCTGCTGTTCTCCGCCAGGTCGGGCGAGCTGGGCCAGCGCATCGGCCCCCGCATCCCGCTCACCGCGGGCCCGCTGATCGCCGCCACCGGCATGCTGCTGATGCTGCGCGTGGGGCCGGGGTCGAACACCGTCTCCGGGTACCTCACCGACGTCCTCCCGGCCGTCGCCGTCCTCGGCGTCGGGCTGGTCACCCTGGTGGCCCCGCTCACCGCGACCGTCCTGGCCTCCGTGGACACCGGCCGGGCCGGTCTCGCCAGCGGGATCAACAACGCCGCGGCCCGTGCCGCCGGGCTGATCGCGGTGGCCGCGCTGCCGTTGCTCGCCGGGATGGGGCCGGAGGCCTACCGGGACGCCGGGGAGTTCGCCGCGACCTTCCGGCGCGCCATGCCGATGTGCGCCGGGGTGCTGGTGGTGGGCGCCCTGATCGCCTGGGCGACCGTCCGCACGCCCCCCGCGGCCGTACAGGACACCGCACGCCCCGAGTGCACGGTGAACTGCGGAGTCACCGCCCCGCCGCTGGAACCGGCCCCCGAAGCGGCACGCCAGGCGGACGACATCTGAGCGGCTTTCGGGCTCTGTGCGCCCCGGGGCCCGCCGTTTGTGCACCGGCGGCGCCGGTGCCAGGCACACTTGGACCATGTCGATCCACGAGAACCTGCTCGGGGGCCCCGCCCCGACCCACCTGCCCGACGAACCGGGACCGCGCGAACTGCTCGCCGCGGACGTCGCTCCCGCCGAGGTCGCCGCCAAGTACCCGACCTCCTCCCTGGCCTGGGCTCAGCTCGCCGACGAAGCGTTCGAGGGCGGCCGGGTCATCGAGTCGTACGCGTACGCCCGTACCGGCTACCACCGCGGCCTGGACGCACTGCGCCGGGCCGGCTGGAAGGGCCACGGCCCCGTACCGTTCGAGCACGAGCCGAACCGCGGATTCCTGCGCGCCCTGCACGCCCTGGCGCGCGCCGCGCAGGCGATCGGTGAGAAGGAGGAGTACGAGCGCTGCTCGACGTTCCTCCGCGACTCCTCCCCGACCGCCGCCGAGACCCTCGGCTAGACAGCACCTGCCCCACGTGCCGCGCAGGCCCCGCAGACGCATCCCCGTCCGCGGGGCCTGCGCGATCCCCGGGGCTGCCGTTTAGGATGCGCACAGGGGACCGGAGCTCCATCACCTCACGGAAGGGGCGGACCGCTACCCGGAAGCTCGTGTCGAGGAGACAGTGATGTCGACGAATCACCCCGACCCCGAAGCCACCGGTGCGCAGAGCCCGCACCTCGACTTCGCGGGAACGACTCCGTACGAGGACTACGTCCAGGCGGATGTCCTGACCCACCTCCAGCACCTTCGCTCCGACGACCCGGGCGAGATGGTCTTCCTGGTCACCACCCAGGTCATGGAGCTGTGGTTCACCGTCATCGTCCATGAGTGGGAGACCGCCGCGCACGCCCTGCGCGACGACCGGATCCCCGTCGCGCGCGACGCGCTGAAGCGGTCCGTGCGCGAGCTGGAGGCGCTGAACGCCTCCTGGACGCCGCTCGCCCAGCTCACCCCCGCCCAGTTCAACTCCTACCGGTCCGCCCTCGGTGAGGGCTCCGGTTTCCAGTCCGCGATGTACCGGCGGATGGAGTTCCTGATCGGCGACAAGTCCGCGTCCATGCTCGTGCCGCACCGGGGCGCGCCCCGCGTGCACGCCGAGATGGAGAAGGCGCTCGGGGAGCCGGGTCTGTACGACGAGGCTCTCGCGCTGCTCGCCCGGCGCGGCCACGCCGTCCCGGAGGCCGTGCTCGGCCGCGACCTCAGCCAGAAGTACGAGCCCTCGCCCGAGGTCGAGGCCGTCTGGGCGAAGATCTACGCCAACCCCGACCAGAACGACGAACTGGTCCGCCTCGGTGAGGCGCTCACCGACGTCGGTGAACTGGTGTGGCGATGGCGCAACGACCATCTCGTCGCCACCCGGCGGGCCATGGGGTCCAAGACCGGGACCGGCGGTTCGGCCGGCGTCGCCTGGCTGGAGAAGCGCGCCGCCAAGAGCGTCTTCCCCGAGCTGTGGACGGCCCGCAGCAATGTCTGACCTCCAGGAGCGCGCACGGGCGCTCGACACCGCCGACGAACTGGCACCGCTGCGCGAGCTGTTCACGCTCGATGACACCGTCTACCTGGACGGCAACTCGCTGGGCGCGCTGCCCCGCCACGTCCCCGCCCGGCTGCAGGAGGTCCTCACCCGCGAGTGGGGCGAGCTGCGCATCCGGTCCTGGGGCGAGAGCGGCTGGTGGACCGCGCCGGAGCGGATCGGTGACCGGATCGCGCCGGTCGTCGGGGCCGCCGCCGGGCAGATCGTCGTCGGGGACTCCACCAGCGTCAACGTCTTCAAGGCCGTCGTCGCCGCGACCCGGCTGGCGCCGGAGGGCCGCGACGAGATCCTGGTCGACGCGAACACCTTCCCCACCGACGGGTACATCGCCGGGTCCGCCGCCCGGATGACCGGCCACCGGATCGTCCCCGTGCCCCCCGCGGAGGTGCCGGACGCCCTCGGTCCGCGTACCGCGGCCGTCCTGCTCAACCACGTCGACTACCGCTCCGGCAGGCTCCACGACCTGCCCGCACTCACCTCCGCCGTGCACGCGGCGGGCGGCATCGCGGTCTGGGACCTGTGCCACAGCGCGGGCGCCCTGCCCGTGGACCTGGACCGGCACGGGGTGGACCTGGCGGTCGGCTGCACCTACAAGTACCTCAACGGCGGGCCGGGTTCGCCCGCGTACCTGTACGTCGCCGCCCGCCACCAGGCGGTGTTCGACTCGCCCCTGCCGGGGTGGACGTCGCACGCCGACCCGTTCGCGATGACCCCCGGCTACGAGCCCGCGGAGGGCGCTGTACGGGGCCGGGTCGGGACCCCGGACATCCTGTCGATGCTGGCCCTGGAGTCGTCCCTCGACGTGTGGGACGGGGTCGGGATCGAGGCGGTACGGGCCAAGTCCCTGGCGCTGACGGACTTCTTTCTGGAGTGCGTCACGGCGTACGTCCCCGAAGGACGCGTCACTTCGGTCACCCCGGCCGCCCACGCCGAACGCGGCAGTCAGGTCGCGCTGCGGTGCGAGGACGCCGAACCGGTGATGGGCGCGCTCATCGCACGCGGGGTCGTCGGGGATCTGCGCCGCCCCGATGTGCTGCGGTTCGGATTCACCCCGCTGTACGTGGGATTCGCGGACGCGGAACGTGCGGCGCGGCTCCTCGCGGACGTGTTGAACGGTTCGGCAGCTCCGGTGGCGTAGGCTCCCGGGTCAGTCCGGCGACCGGCTCGCCCCGGTCGCCGGACGGGCTCAGGGCCCGTCGCGGGGTGGGCGGAGCGGGGTGCGACGTCCGTCGGCGGCGAGGGGACGCACCGCGTGGCCTTCGATATCGGCGTCAGCGGCGAAGGCCCGAGTGGCCGTTGCGGCTTCGCACGGGACTCACGCACGGTCCTCAGCGATGTGGTGCGGCGCCCGGACGACCTGCGCGTGCTGTGCGAGGCCGGCTTTCCGTAGAGCCCCTTCCGGATGGCCCCGGCCATCGCCGCGGACGGCCGCGACGTCGAGACGGGCACCGCGGTCGACCTCGGTGCGGAAGTCGGGATCGTTGAGCCGGACTTCGGTGACCTGCTGTTCTTCGGCGCGGTTCACGGCTGGCACCTCTTCCTCCACCTCGGTGACGGCACGGTGCACGCGTTCCCCGACGAGATGGCGCTCTTCGAGGGGGACTTCCGTCCGGTGCGCACGGACCTTCCCTCGTTCCGGCACATGCCGGAACTGCTGCACCGGCGCGGGCTGCTGAGGGAACGTGAACGGGCCGGCCCCGTCATCCTTCCCTCGCCGCAGCCGGTTTCGACCGGTTCGCCGACGGGATACAGGCCGAGTCCGACGGTCTCGACCCGCTCGTCCTCTCCGAGGAGAGGTCCAGGGAAAGCCTCTGGGTCCACGTCTTCGGTGACGTGCGAAACGGGACGTACGACCCGTCCTGCTAGGACCCCGGCCGGGCCGGCGGTCGCGGTGGCCGCCGCCGGGGCAGGGAACGCCTTCATACTGATACCGTCCCCGCAGGTCAGCCCAGTTGGGCATTGTCAGGGACGGTTGGAGCAGCATGTCGGATTCTGCCGCGCGTGATCAGGACGCAGCCGAGACCGAGTCCGCGTTCTCGCATCCGGTGACCGCCCCCGACGCCTCCGCCGCCTACGGCAGCCACCCGGACCAGACGATCGACTTCTTCGCCCCGCACGACGGCCGCACCGGCGCACCCGTCGTGGTCGTCCTGCACGGCGGGGCGTGGCGGTCCACGTACGACCGGCTCCACATGTCCCCGTTCGCGGGCTTCCTGGCCCGGCGCGGATTCGCCGTCGCCAGCGTCGGGTACCGGCGGGGTAGCGAGCTCCCGCAGCAGCGCGGCTCCGGCCCGGTCGCCGGCCGCTGGCCGGAGACCTTCGACGACGTCGCGGCGGCGATGGACGCGCTGCCCGAGCTGCTGGCACGGGAGCTGCCCGTGGCGGACGCCCGGCGGATCGTGGTCACCGGCCACTCGGCGGGCGGGCAGCTCGCCCTGTGGGCCGCCGCCCGGCACGTACTGCCGGAGGACTCGCCGTGGCGGCTGCCGCGCCCGCCCGCGCTGCGCGGTGTGGTGGCGCTCGCACCGATCGCGGACTTCGCCTCCGCTGTCAGGCTCGACGTGTGCTCCGGCGCGATCGGACAGCTCCTGGGGACCGATGAGGAATTCGCCGCACGGAGCGCGCGGACCGACCCGGCGCAGCTGCTGCCCACCGGCATCGCGACCGCCGTGGTGCAGGGCTCCATGGACCTCACGGTCCCGCAGGCGGTCGTGGAGGCGTTCGTCGACGCGGCGGCCAAGGAGGGCGAGACCGTGATGCTGACCCTGCTGCCGGGCGTCGGGCACTTCCCGCTGATCGATCCGGCAGCCGACGCGTGTGCGGTGGTGGCGGAGGAGATCGCCCAGCTCGCCTGGTGAAACCCGCGGTGGGACCGGGAGCGGAACTCGCGGCAGGTGGCGTGGGCGGACCCGGGTAGTACTTGCGACGGACGGCCCAGGATCCGTATCTGTGCTGACGACCCCGCCCGCCGCGCCGCCTACCTTGGAAACGTGACCGAGACCAAGACCACAAGCCCTGAGCTCCGGGCTGCCGCAGGAGCGATGGCCGGCCTGCGGCAGGACCTGATACACGACGCGTTCGCCTACCGCCCGCTGCCGCCCATGCGGACCGACGGGCGGCTGGCCCGGCGGCTGCCGGCGCGGCTCCGGGCCCGTGCCGCGTGGACCCCGCACGCGATGGTGCTGGGCGCCGCGCTGATCGCGTTCATGGAGGGTTTCGCCAGCACGGGCAACGCCGGTGTCCTGCTCTCCGGGCTGCTGCCCGCCGTCTGCGTCGCGATGACGCTGATCAGGCCGGTCGGGGCGTTCTGGCTGTCGATGGCGCTGACCCCGGCGACCGTGCTCCTCGGCGGCGAGGACGGGCCGTGGGGGCCGAGCGCCTTCTTCGCCCACCTGGTCGTGCTGAACGTCGTCGCGGCCCGGACCCGCCCGCGCACCGCCGTCTGGATGTGGGGTCTGACCCTGCTGCTCGGCACGCTCGTGGAGAACGTCGCAGGGCGGGACTCCTCGCCGGACACCGTGGCCATGGCCGTGTCCTCCGCGTTCGCCCTGCTCGTCGTGAGCCTGGTGCACGTCCGCCGGGAGGCGGAGCGCGAGGTCACCGTGCAACGCACCGTCACCGCCGTCGAGCGCGACCGCCGCACCCAGCTGGAGGAGCGCACCACCATCGCCCGCGAACTGCACGACGTGGTCGCCCACCACATGTCCGTCGTGGCGATCCAGGCCGAGGCCGCCCCGTACCGGGTGGAGAATCCGCCGCCCGAGCTGGAGCAGGCCTTCGTCACGATCCGGGAGAACGCCGTCGCGGCACTCACCGAACTGCGCCGGGTGCTCGGCGTCGTACGGGCCGAGGGCTACGAGGCGCCGGACGCGCCCCAGCCCACCCTGGCCGAGCTGGACCGGCTCCTCGCCAATGTCGAGGAGGCGGGCCTGACGACGCGCAAGACGGTGACCGGTGCGGTGCGCGAACTGCCGCAGGGCGTCGAGCTGTCGGCGTACCGGATCATCCAGGAGGCCCTCAGCAACACCCTGCGCCACGCGCCGGGCGCCACCGCCGGGGTCGAGATCGGCTATGTGCTGGGCGGGCTCGGGCTGCGCGTCGTCAACGGCCCGCCGACCGGCCCGGTGAAACCCTCGCCGGGGGCCGGGCACGGGATCACCGGGATGCGGGAGCGGGTCGGGATGCTGAACGGCGAGATGACGGCCGAGACGACCGCGGACGGCGGTTACGAGGTCACCGCCTTCATCCCCGTCCAGCACACCCCCTCCGACACCCCCGTGGAGCAGGCATGACGAACAGCCCGGACTCGGTGATCCGGGTACTGATCGTCGACGACCAGATGATGGTCCGCGAGGGGTTCTCGGTGCTGCTCAACGCGATGCCGGGCATCGAGGTCGTGGGCGAGGCGGTCAACGGCCGCGAGGCGGTCTCGCAGGTCGCCGAGCTCCGCCCCGACGTGGTGCTGATGGACATCCGGATGCCGGAGCTGAACGGGATCGAGGCGACCCGCGAGATCGTCGCCGCCGACCGGGACGCCAAAGTGCTGGTGCTGACCACCTTCGACCTCGACGAGTACGTCTACCAGGCGCTGCGCGCCGGCGCGTCCGGCTTCCTCCTCAAGGACGCCTCGGCCCGGCAGCTCGCGGACGGCGTACGGGTGGTGGCCTCCGGCGAGGCGCTGCTCGCCCCCACCGTGACCAAGCGGCTGATCAACGAGTTCTCCAAGCTCGCGGCCGCCCCGCGCCCGCCCGCGCTCGCCCGGATCGGTGACCTCACCGAGCGCGAGACGGAGGTGCTGGTCCTCATCGCCCAGGGCCTGTCGAACGGGGAGATCGCCTCGCACCTGGTGGTCGCGGAGTCCACCATCAAGACCCATGTGAGCCGCATCCTGGTCAAGCTGGGCCTGCGCGACCGCACCCAGGCGGCCGTCTTCGCCTACGAGGCCCGGCTGGTCACGCCGTCCTGAGGGGCGAGGGTCGTCCCCGGGGCCTGTGGGGGAGGCGCTGGGGAGACGGTGGCGAGGGCGGAGGGGCTGGTCCGGTGGCGGGTGGCCGGTTAGCGTCGGTTCATGAACCAGCCCCCGCGTGCCGCCGCAGGCTCCGCCGCCCCCTTCGATCCGTGGTCGGCGGCGTTCGTCGCCGACCCGTATCCCGCCTACGCCGAGCTGCGCGCCACCGGTCGGGCGCACTACTTCGAGCCCACCGACCAGTGGCTCGTCCCGCACCACGCCGATGTGTCCGCGCTGCTGCGCGACCGCCGACTGGGGCGGACGTACCTGCACCGGTTCACCCACGAGGAGTTCGGCCGGACCGCCCCGCCCGCCGAGCACGAGCCGTTCGAGACGCTCAACGGGCAGGGG
Source organism: Streptomyces sp. AW19M42 (assembly GCA_000470535.1). Lineage (GTDB taxonomy): Bacteria > Actinomycetota > Actinomycetes > Streptomycetales > Streptomycetaceae > Streptomyces. Next base: position 13,804 of record CBRG010000324.1, on the reverse strand, counting down.
CTGCTGGACCTGGAGCCCCCGGACCACACGCGGATCCGGCGGCTGGTCTCCAAGGCGTTCACCCCGCGTACCGTCGAGCAGCTCGCGCCGACCGTGCGGCGGCTGGCCGCCGGACTCGTCGACGCCTTCGTCGCGCAGGGCGGGGGCGACCTGCTCACGGCGGTGGCAGAGCCGCTGCCCGTCGCCGTGATCGCCGAGATGCTCGGCATCCCGGAGTCCGACCGCGCACCGCTGCGGCCCTGGTCCGCGGCGATCTGCGGGATGTACGAGCTGAACCCGTCCGAGGAGACCGCCCGCGCCGCCGTGCGCGCCTCGGTCGACTTCTCCGCGTACCTGCGCGAACTGATCGCCCAGCGGCGCGGCGATCCGGGTACGGATCTGATCTCCGCGCTCATCGCCGCCCACGACGAGGGCGAGCGGCTGACCGAGCAGGAGATGGTCTCCACCTGTGTGCTGCTGCTGAACGCGGGGCACGAGGCGACCGTCAACACCACGGTGAACGGCTGGTGGACGCTGCTGCGCCACCCCCGGCAGCTGGCCGCGCTGCGGGCCGACCACGGGCTGCTGCCGTCCGCGATCGAGGAGCTGATGCGGTACGACACCCCGCTCCAGATGTTCGAGCGCTGGGTCCTGGACGACATCGAGATCGGCGGCACGGTCATTCCGCGCGGTTCCGAGGTGGCCCTGCTCTTCGGCTCGGCCAACCGCGACCCGGCCCGCTTCCCCGATCCGGACACCCTGGACCTCTCCCGGCAGGAGAACCCGCACATCACGTTCGGCGCCGGCATTCACTTCTGCCTGGGCGCCCCGCTGGCCCGGGTGGAACTGGCTTCCTCCTTCGGGGAGTTGTTGCGCAAGGCGCCGGGCATGTGGCTGGCCGAGGAGCCGGAGTGGAACCCGGGGTACGTGATCCGGGGCGTCAAGGAGTTGCGCGTCGAGCTGTGAAAGGCGGGGTGCGCGCATGGTTCCTGAGTCTCCGCGTTGCCCATGAGCCTGTGCGTTCTTCATGAGCCTGCGGGTTGCCCATGAGCCCCCGCGTTCTCCGTGAGCCTGCGGGTTGCGGGGCCGTTGCGCTCAGCTCAGCATGTCGCGCCGCCGCAGCGCCGCCAGCCCTCCCGCGGTCAGGACCGCCGCGAGCACGGTGAGCAGGGCCGCCGGAGCCCACACCAGCTCCGCCCCCGGCAGCTTCGGCAGGTGCGTGAACGGCGACAGGTCCATCACCGGCTGCGGCAGATCCAGGGCCGGGCCGATCCAGCCCAGTGCCAGACAGATCCCCACCAGTCCCCAGGCGGCCGGGGCGGCCTTCGGCAGCGCCCCGTACAGCAGGACCGTCACCCCGCCCAGCAGCCAGACCGCGGGCACTTGTATCAGCGCGGCACCGAGCACGGCGGGTAGTTCGTGCCCGTATCCGGCGGTGAGGCCGAGGCCTCCGGCCACCATGATCAGGGCCGCGCCGCCGAAGGCGATGAGCAGATGACCGGCCGCCCAGCCGATTCGGCCGACCCCGCCCGCCAGTACCGGTTCGGCCCGCCCGGCGGTCTCCTCGACGTGCGGACGCAGCACGGAGGAGACGATGTACAGCGCCGCCACCGTGCCGAGCACGGAGACCATCGAGGCGAGAAACGCGTCGGTCAGACCTGCCTGGCCGCCCATCCGCTCGAAGATCTCTCTGGTCTTCTCGTTGTCCCCCACGAGATCGGCCGCTCCGCCGGTCAGCCCACCGAAGACGGTGCCGACCGCGGCGAACGAAACCGTCCAGCCCAGCAGCGCACCGCGCTGGAGCCGCACGGCGAGCCCGAAGGCGGTGGAGATCCGGCCCCGGGCGGGCCCCGGCCGTGTCGCCAGGAAGCTCATGCCGACATCGCGCCGCCCGGTCAGCGCGTACGCCGCGGCGCACTGCACCGCCACCGCCCCGGCGATCACCAGGAACACCCACCACCGCTCGTCCGCGTACGGCCGGACGTTTTCCGCCCAGCCGATCGGGGAGAGCCAGGTGAACACGGACGAACCATCGTCCGTCGCGGAGTCGCCCGCCGCCTTCAGGACGAACGCGGCGCCGACCACCGCGGCCGTCAGCCCCTTCGCGAGCCGGGCGCTCTCGGTGAACTGCGCGGCGATCGCGGCGGTACAGGCGAACAGCACACCGACCCCGGCGACGGCCGACGCGATCGCCACCGCCCCCGCGCCGCCCGCCCCGGAACCGGCCATCCCGGCCATGATCACCAGGGCCAGCGCGGCATTGGCGATCACGGCCGCGAGCAGCGCGGCGGTCAGCGGGGCACGGCGGCCCACCATGGCGGAGGAGAGCATCTCCTGACGGCCGGTCTCCTCCTCCTCACGGGTGTGCCGCACGACGACCACGAGGCTCATCACCGCGGCCAGCGCGGCGCCGAAGGCGATCATGCGCCAGCTGACGAGCCCGCCGACGGAGTCGCTGAACACCGGCCCGTACATCGCCCGCAGGGAGCTGTTGCCGTTCATCGAGGAGGCCAGCTCGGCGCGCTGGGACTCCGTGGCGTAGAGCGAGGAGATGGACTTCCCGACGGAGGAGAACGAGCCGCCCAGCACGATCACCCAGAGCGGCATGATGATCCGGTCGCGCCGCAGGGCGAGCCTCAGCAGGGCCAAGGTCCCCGCGAGCTGCCCGGTCCCGGTCCCGGTCCGGCGGCCGGTACCGGCTGGTGCGGTCATGGTCACGGCAGTCATCGCGCCGCCACCCCCGCGTCCGCGCCCGTGGCGTCCGCGTCGGCCGTGTAGTGCCGCAGGAACAGCTCCTCCAGCGTGGGCGGGGTGCTGGTCAGCGACCGGACCCCGGACGCGGTGAGCGATCTCAGGACAGCGTCGAGCTTGTCCGTGTCGACCTGGAGCGAGACCTCGTGCCCCCGCACGTCCAGGTCGTGCACCCCGGGCAGCCCGGACAGCCCGTCGGGCTCACCGGCCAGCTCGGCCTTGATGTTCGTACGCGTCAGGTGGCGCATGCCGGCCAGCGAGCCCGTCTCCACCGTCCGCCCCTGGCGGATGATGCTGACCCGGTCGCAGAGCGACTCGACCTCGCTGAGGATGTGGCTGGAGAGCAGCACCGTCCGCCCGCGCTCGCGCTCCTCGGCGACGCAGCTCTGGAAGACCTCCTCCATCAACGGGTCGAGCCCGCTGGTCGGCTCGTCCAGGATCAGCAGGTCCACATCGGAGGCGAACGCGGCGACGAGGGCGACCTTCTGCCGGTTGCCCTTGGAGTACGTGCGCCCCTTCTTGGTCGGGTCGAGCTCGAACCGCTCCACGAGCTCTGCGCGGCGGGCATCGTCCAGTCCGCCGCGCAGCCGCCCGTACAGATCGATCACCTCACCGCCGGAGAGGTTGCGCCACAACGTCACGTCACCGGGGACGTACGCCACCCGCCGGTGCAGTTCCACCGCGTCGCGCCAGGGGTCCTGGCCGAGCAGCTGTGCGGCGCCGGAGTCGGCCCGCAGCAGGCCCAGCAGGACCCGGATGGTGGTGGACTTCCCCGACCCGTTGGGCCCGAGGAAGCCGTGGACCTCACCGGACTCGACGGTCAGGTCGAGCCCGTCCAGCGCATGCGTCCGGCCGAACGACTTGTGCAGTCCGGCCACGGTGATTGCCTTCGTCATGATTTCGAACGTACGCTACTTTCACAAACTTGTGAAGTTAAGGAAACGTATAAACTCGGATGAGTGACGGGGACGGGACCGGGACGGGTACGCAGGGAGACGATGGGGCTGATGAGCAGCGAATCCGCCGAGAAGGCAGAGGGCCGGCAGGGCGCGGGCGGGCCGCCCGCGCAGCGGGACGCGGAGGCGGTCTCGCGCTTCGTCGAGCGGTTCGCGTCCGAGATGACCGAGGCGGGGATGCAGCGGATGGCGTCCCGGGTCTTCGCCGCCCTGCTCGCGGACGACGACGCCTCGATGACCTCCGCCGAGCTCGCCCTGGCATTGCAGATCAGCCCGGCCGCCGTGTCCGGCGCGGTGAACTACCTCACGCAGGTCAGCATGGTCGGCCGCGAACGCGAGCCGGGCTCGCGCCGCGACCGCTACCGCCTACACAACGAGATCTGGTACACCACCTTCGCCAGCCGCGACCAGGTGCTGACCCGCTGGGAACGCACCCTCAGGGAGGGGGCGCGCACGCTCGGCGAGCACACGCCCGCCGGTGCCCGGATCGCGGAGACGGCGGCGTTCTTCGAGTTCCTCCAGTCGGAGCTGGAGGGGCTGATGGCCCGCTGGCACGACCACCGCGAGACGCTCGACCTCCCGGCAGCCGACGGATAGCTCGTCCTGGCGGCGGACGGCGGACGGCGGACAAGCCGGTGCCGGCGCGGAGCTACGCCGCCGGCAGCATCAGCCCCCACGCCCCCGCCCGCACCGTCCAGGTGCGCGTCCTCACCGGCCCGCCGACCTGTATGTCCGCGCGGTAGCGGAAGTCGGGCCCCGAGACCGTGACGGCCTTGGCGCCGGTGCTGACCGGGTCACCGTCCGGCGGGTGGATCGTGATCTCCGCGAGGCCGCCGACACCACCGACGCCGCACCCAGAGGTCACCGTCACCGCTTCGACCGGCTGGTCCAGGTCGTTCAGCAGGACCCCGTCCGCCTCGATCCGCAGCCGGTGCGTGCGCAGCGGCGCGGGCAGGGCGGAGGGCGCCGGGCGCACCAGGGTCCGGACCAGGGAGCGGCAGGTGTCCCAGACGGCGGTAACGCCCGAGTGGGAGCCTTCCGTGCCCGGTGCGCTGTTCGGGGCCGGGATGCGCAGCGCGCCCAGGACCACGCCGTCGCTGTCGTCGACCATCAGGTCCAGCCGCCGCACGGCACCGTCGAGCGCGGTGCGGGCCGCCTCCACCGCACTCGACGGCACGCCGAGGGAACAGGCCAGTTCCAGGGCCGCCGCCGCGCCGACCGGGATCAGCGAAAGGGCGCTTCCGGCCGGTTCCCGTTCCCGGTGCAACTGGGCCACCGCCCGCCTCAGCGCCCGGTCGTCACCGATCACCACCGGCCGTCGGCCGCCCCTGCGGGAGAGGGCACGGGCGAACTCCTCCGGCCCGTCGGGGAGACAGATCTTGGCGTGCGAGCCCGCGCTCAGCACGTCCTTCGCGATCCGGACGGACTCGCCGTCCGTCCGGCGGGCGACCGGATCGATCACCACCAGCAGATGGGGCGCACCGTTACCGGGGGGCTGGGCAGCCGACACCTCGGTCCTTCCTCGGGTAGCATCTTGGTGCAAGAGCCCCTTGCGCTATTGCGCCAGGGGCTTGGTCTATTCCGGGGCACCCGGTTCGACGGTTCAGGCCTTGTCGTACAACGTCGTACGGCATGTACGACGTTTACGTACGCCCCCTGACCTTGGACATGCCCCGCCCGGAAGGGGTGTACGCCTGTGCCCGCACTTGTGCTGCTCGGTGCTCAGTGGGGTGACGAGGGCAAGGGGAAGGCCACCGACCTCCTCGGTGGATCCGTGGACTATGTGGTGCGATACCAGGGCGGCAACAATGCCGGCCACACGGTGGTCGTCGGCGACCAGAAGTACGCACTGCATCTCCTCCCCTCCGGAATCCTGTCACCGGGGTGTACCCCGGTCATCGGAAACGGTGTCGTGGTCGACCCGGCCGTCCTGCTCTCCGAGCTGAGTGGGCTGAACGACCGCGGCGTGGACACGTCCAAGCTGCTGATCAGTGGTAACGCCCATTTGATCACCCCGTACAACGTCACCGTCGACAAGGTGACGGAACGGTTCCTCGGGACGCGCAAGATCGGCACGACCGGGCGCGGTATCGGCCCGACGTATGCCGACAAGATCAACCGGGTCGGCATCCGCGTCCAGGACCTCTACGACGAGTCGATCCTGGAGCAGAAGGTCGAGGCGGCCCTGGAGCAGAAGAACCAGCTGCTGGCCAAGGTCTTCAACCGGCGCGCGATCGAGGCCGGCAAGGTCGTCGAGGACATGCTCCAGTACGCGGAGCAGATCAAGCCCTTCGTCGCCGACACGACGCTGATCCTGAACAACGCCATCGACGAGGGCAAGGTCGTCCTCTTCGAGGGCGGTCAGGGCACGCTGCTCGACGTCGACCACGGCACGTATCCCTTCGTCACCTCGTCGAACCCGACCGCGGGCGGCGCCTGCACCGGTTCCGGTGTGGGACCGACGAAGATCAGCCGCGTCATCGGCATCCTCAAGGCCTATACGACGCGCGTCGGCGCCGGTCCGTTCCCGACGGAGCTGCTCGACGAGGACGGCGAGGCGCTGCGCAGGATCGGTGGCGAGCGCGGTGTCACCACCGGCCGTGACCGCCGCTGCGGCTGGTTCGACGCCCCGATCGCGCGGTACGCGACCCGGGTCAACGGCCTCACCGACTTCTTCCTCACCAAGCTCGACGTCCTCACCGGCTGGGAGCAGATCCCGGTCTGCGTGGCGTACGAGATCGACGGCAAGCGCGTCGAGGAGCTCCCGTACAACCAGACCGACTTCCACCACGCGAAGCCGGTGTACGAGATGCTGCCGGGCTGGTCCGAGGACATCACCAAGGCGAAGACCTTCGCCGACCTGCCGAAGAACGCGCAGGCTTACGTGAAGGCGCTGGAGGAGATGTCCGGCGCCCCGATCTCCGCGATCGGTGTCGGCCCCGGCCGGACCGAGACGATCGAGATCAACTCGTTCCTGTAGGGAACACCGTGAGGGGGGCGGCCGGCGCGGTGCGTGTCGGCCGCCCCCTCACTCATTCCTTCCCCGCGGATCCGCGGCCCCCGCGCGCCGCGCACGGCAGGTGGCCGTGGGTGCGGATGACGGCCTGGCCGCTGCCCCGGCTGAGGTAGGAAGCCGGCGAGTCGGCGGGCGGGCTGCCGTAGGTGTACGCGCACTCGATCTCCCGGTACGGGTAGCTGCTGGTGCCGATCGTGTCGACGGACGGGGTGTCGCCATCGATGGCGATCCGGTGCGCCCCGGCGGGCTTGGTGCCCGAGCGCAGTTCGCTGTAGCCGATCCGGACGCTGGCCCTGCCCTGCCCGGCGTCGCTGCCGATCGGGGTGTCCATCTGCACCCGGTAGCCGATGCGTTCGCGGCGGGGCACCCGGCGCTCGTACCAGAGCACGCCGATGGAGGTGAGGACGTTCAGTACGGCGGTGAGCACGGCCACGACGTTCTCGGCGCTGAGCCACTCCACGGCCTTCACCAACTCCCCCCGGGGTGCCCGCGCACGCGCGGGCACCGGCCTGTGGTCGCGTCGCCGTACGTGCGAGGCAAGGGAGTCGGGGCCGTTGGATGGGCCTTCATCCGCCGTTCGTCCGCCGTTCGCCCCGTGGTCACGGGCGGGGCGCGAGCGGGCGGCGCCGGGGGCCGATGCCGGGGGCCGGAGCCGTGTCGGCACCGGGGATCGGTCGTCTGGTCTAGACCTTGACAGGTCCAGACCAGCAGGGGTTGGGTGTCGGGATGCCCGGACGCATGCCGGAGCCCGCGCGGCGTGCCCTGTCGAAGGAGTGAGCAGCGCTGAACCGCATGAAGAGCCTTCTGACCGCCCTGAGTGCCGTCGTGGCGACGGCGGCCTTCCTCCCCGCCACGGCGCACGCGGCAGCCCCGGAGCCCGCCCCGGCCGCCGCGTGTGCGCCGCTCTGGAGCTCCTCGACCGCCTACACGGCCGGCGGCACCGTCTCGCACCACGGCCGAAACTGGACGGCCAAGTGGTGGACGCAGAACGAGAATCCGGGCGCCACCACCGTCTGGGTCGACGGCGGGGCCTGCACGGGAGGGGTCTCCGACTTCGTCATCAGCGAGGCGGAGTTCGACCGGATCTTCCCGGACTGCGACCCCTTCTACACGTACCAGGGGCTCATCGACGCCCTGCACGCCTACCCGCGCTTCGCGAACACCGGGACCGAGGCGATGCGGAGCCGGGAGGCGGCGGCGTTCCTGACCCACGCCGACTTCGAGTCGGTCGGGCTCCAGTACGTGAAGGAGATCAACGAGGCCAACTACTGGATCAAGTGCGACTACAGCCAGCCCTTCGGCTGTCCGGCAGGTCAGTCCGCGTACTACGGGCGCGGCCCGATCATGTTCAGCTGGAACTTCAACTACAAGGCCGCCGGAGACGCGCTCGGCCTCGATCTGCTGAACGATCCGTGGCTGGTCGAGCAGGATCCGTCGGTCGCCTGGCAGACCGCGCTCTGGTACTGGAACACCCAGAACGGCCCCGGCACCATGACCTCGCACGAGGCCATGGTCGGCGGCGCCGGATTCGGCGAGACGATCCGCTCGCTCAACGGCGCGCTGGAGTGCGACGGCGGAAACCCCGACTCGGTGCGGGCACGGGTCGCCAAGTACGAGCGGATCACCGGGATCATCGGTACCAGTCCCGGTTCCGGGCTCACCTGCTGATCACCTCTCAGGTGCGGTGCGGCTGACCGGTCGGACAGTAGGGCGTCCCGCATGCTGGACGGACCCGAAGGTTTTACCTTCGGGCCCGTCGTCGTCTCCGGGGCCGACGCGGAGTGACTTCCGCCGGAATTCGCCCTGTTGGGGGCGCCTGTCGCGCGCATGTGCGGTGGCCGGTGCGCGTGCGGGCGGCGGAGTGGGAAGGTTCCCTAAGGATGGTCTAGACCTTGACAGGTTCAGACCAGAGCGCTTGAGTGTCGGCACCCCCCATGGCGGCGCACCGACGAGCTCGGTGCGCCGCGCCGAAGGAGTGTTCACATGATCAGACGCATCATGGGCCTGCTCGCCGCGCTGGGCGCGGTCGTCGCGACGCTTGTCATCCTCCCCGCCACCACCGCGTCGGCAGCCGACTGCGCTGCCGCCTGGAACTCCTCGTCCGTCTACACGGGCGGCGGCTCCGCCTCGTACAACGGGCACAACTGGTCCGCCAAGTGGTGGACCCAGAACGAGACGCCGGGCAGCTCCGACGTCTGGGCCGACCAGGGCAGTTGCGGAAGCGGCGGTACGGATCCGGGCGACCCGGGTTCGTCCGCGGACTTCGTCGTCAGCGAGGCCCAGTTCAACCAGATGTTCCCGGGCCGCAACTCCTTCTACACCTACAGCGGGCTGACCGCCGCGCTGGACGCCTACCCCGGCTTCGCCAACACCGGTAGCGACACGGTGAAGAAGCAGGAGGCGGCCGCGTTCCTCGCCAACGTCAGCCACGAGACCGGCGGCCTGGTGTACGTGGTCGAGCAGAACACGGCCAACTACCCCCACTACTGCGACAGCACCCAGCCCTACGGCTGCCCCGCGGGCCAGGCGGCGTACTACGGGCGCGGCCCGATCCAGCTCAGCTGGAACTTCAACTACAAGGCCGCCGGTGACGCCCTCGGCATCGACCTGCTGGGCAACCCCTACCTGGTCGAGCAGGACGCGGCCGTGGCCTGGAAGACCGGCCTCTGGTACTGGAACACCCAGAACGGCCCCGGCACCATGACGGCCCACAACGCCATGGTGAACGGCGCCGGATTCGGTGAGACGATCCGCTCCATCAACGGCTCCATCGAGTGCAACGGCGGCAACCCCGCCCAGGTGCAGAGCCGGATCGACCGGTACCAGTCCTTCGTGTCGATCCTCGGCACCACGCCCGGATCCAACCTGAGCTGCTGACGCGCGGGCTCCCGTGGACGGGGGGCACCGGCGGCCTCATGGCCGCGGGTGCCCCCCGTCCGGCTGTCCGCCCCCGGCCAGCTCCAGCGCCCGGAACGCCAGCCACAGGTCGTAGCGGGCACTGGGCGTCCGCAGGAGCGAGCGCCGCAGTACGGTCTCCAGCCGGGTGAGTCGCTTGCGCACGGCCGGTACGGAGATGGACAACGCCTCTGCCGTCGCACCGAGTTGGGCCTCGCACTCCAGCCAGGTGCGCAGGGTGGTGTACGGGTCGGCGGTGCGGCCGGCCGCACCGGGGGCGCCGAGCGGGCGCAGTTGCTGGGCCGCCCAGGCGTGGACCGCCGGGGTGCGCAGGATCTCGTCCAGCGAGGGGGCGGCCGCCCCCTTGTCCCCGGCCGGACGGCCCGGCCTGGGCAGGGTGGGCGTGGCGCGGACGGCCAGGGCCAGATCGAGTGCTGCCTGGTCGGCGACCCGGCACAGATCCAGGCCCAGCAGCTCACTGATCAGCCGCAGCCGTGCGGCCAGGGTGTTGCGGTGGATCTTCAGGTGCGCGGTCGCGTGCGAGGAGAACGCGAGCCAGGACGCGAGGGTCGACGCGAGCTCCTGACTGCCCGGGTCCTGACCGCGCCTCGGCCGGTGGCAGAGCAGCGGCGCCAGCAGCGCGTCGGCCCACCGCGCCCCCTCCGCGCCGACCACCAGCGCGGGCTCGGGCGCCGAGCCGAAGCCGGCGTGCCGGTTGGGCAGCCCGCGGGCGACGGCGAGCGCGTGGAACGCCTGGCGGTAGGCGGTCGCGGTGTCGGACAGCGATACGTCCTCGCTGATGCCCACCACGCAGTCGTCCACCACCGCGGCCACCTCGGGGCCGAGCCGCCCGTCCGCCGGTTCCGGTCCGGCCGGCGCGATGAGGATCAGATGGCGCGCGTACACCGGGCACCGCACGATCCAGGACCGGCCGCCGGAGAGGTCCGTACAGATCCGGGCCACCTCGTCCCTGCTGTCGCCGGGGCACTCGACGACGCAGACCCGGACGGGGTCGGGCAGGGCGGGTTTCAGCGCGCCGGCCACCTGGTGCGCGATCGACAGCTGGCCGGTCATGAGCAGGTGCAGTACGGCCTCGCGGCCGCGGGACTCGGCCAGATCGACCCGGCGCCGCTTGCGCTCGACGGTCTCGGCCGCCCAGCACATGGAGAGCGGCAGGGCCGCGTCGGACACGAGCACGGCCAGCCGGTCCGGCAGCGGGCGGCGGGCGATCACGGCGAGAACCGGTGCGGCGCTGTCCGGCGGTCCGTCCAGGGCGAACATCAACGCGGTGTGCGGTCCCCGGTCGAGGGCGAGGGAACGGGCCCCGAGCGCCGTGAGTTCCCGTACCCCCTTGGCGGCGACGGCGGCCGATCCGGCGCTCGCGGCGTCGGGGTCCCGCGCGACGCCGTACAGCACGGTCCCGTCGCCGCGGAGCAGTCCCGCCCAGCCGACGGCCCGGCCGGACACCCAGCGCAGCAACTCCCGTGAGCCACCGGCGCGGGCGAGTCCGTGCATCCGTATGACGTCGTCGGCGCGACTCCGCGCGTGCACACCGCCCCCGCTCCTGTCCCGCTCCTGCCGGAAACCGGAACGCAGAGTACCGGTTTGGCTGTGCGAACTGATACCCCGCACCGGCCACACAGTGCGAACTGAATCTTTACCGCCCCCTACCCCGCGGCCTAAAGTCCGAACGCGGTTGCGGGCCTTTCGGGGGAGAGGCACGGGGGACGACGGCAGCGGCTCACGGGGGTGGCCGCTGCCGTCGACGCAGCCACCTCCTCGCCGGGAGCCGCGTTGTCAGTGGTGACCCTTAGCGTCGGGACCGGAGATGGTCGTCGGCGCACGAGGAGAGGTCACCACCATGGAGTTCCGGATCGAGCGCGGAGCACTGGCCGACGCCGTCAGCTGGGCGGCCCGGGTGCTGCCCACGAGGTCACCCGTTCCCGTGCTGGGCGGTCTGCTGCTGGAAGCGGCGGACGGCCGGCTGTGCATCTCCGGGCTCGACTACGAGGCGTCCGCCCGGATCGAGGTGGACGCCGAGATCCCGAGGTCCGGCAAGGTGCTCGTGATGGGCCGCCGGCTGCTTGACGTGTGCCGGGTGCTGCCCGAGGGCGCGGTGGAGTGCGCGGTGGAGGGTTCCCGCTTCACGGTGACGGGCAGCGGCGCCGGATTCGGTCTGTCGGTGCTGCCGCTCGACGACTACCCGTCGCTGCCGCCGCTGCCGGAGGTCCTCGGAGCGGTGGACAGCGGGGAGTTCGCGGCGGCCGTCGCGGATGTGACGGTGGCGGCGGGGCGGGACGACACCCTGCCGACGCTCACGGGGATCCGGCTGGGGCTGGACGGTGACCGGATGACCCTGGCGGCGACGGACCGCTACCGCTTCGCGGTGCGCACCCTCGGCTGGAAGCCCGAAGCTGCGGACGCATCCGCCGATGTCGTGGTCTCGGCCCGCCGACTCACCGAGATCGCCCGCTCCTTCGGCCGCGCGGGCATGGTCAGCCTCGCGCTGGACAGCGGCTCGGCCGGATTCGAACTGGCCGGGATGCGCACCACGGTCCGGCTCCTGGACGGCCGGCTGCCGCGCCACGACAAGCTGTTCGCGATGCAGGCCCCGGTCACGGCGGTCACGGAGCGCGAGCCGCTGGCCGAGGCGGTGAAGCGGGTCTCGGTGGTGGCGGATAACGACAGCCCGCTCCAATTCGCCTTCCAGGGCGACTCGGTGCTGCTCCAGGCGGGATACGAGGACGACGTGGCGTCCCAGAGGCTGCCCGCCGCGCTCGCGGGCGCGGCGGAGATGGTGGTCGCCTTCAACCCCTCCTACCTGGTGGACGCGCTGGCCTCGTTCGACGCACCGGTCGTCCGGTTCCGGCTGATGGGCCCGGGGCAGCGCGCCATGCTCACCGGGCACGCCACCCAGGAGGATGCGCTGGACACCGCGGAAGGGGCGTCGCCGCCCCCGCACCAGCATCTGCTGATGTCGGTCAGGCCGTTGGTCTGAGGGCTGCCCCGACTGGGAGGCGCGGGACAGTCGCCAGAACGGACCTGCGAGGGGCAGACCTCGGGCGAACATCCTCGACGCCTCTGCCGCGATGCGGAACGGCACCTTCTCCAGCCGCCAGCCCGTGGGGCTGGGGCGGGTACCGGCTCGTTGCCATCGCGCTCAGCCGTACCCTCTTCGGCATCCTGCTGGTCATCGGCTACGGGGTGGACATGGCCCTCCCCCTCCCCTCCGCCGGGCTGCTGCTCTCCGGCGGCGGGAACAGGTGGCGCGCTGGCCGAGCGGCGGCTGCCCGCGCTGCGGCGCCACACCCCGTACGGGAGCGTGCCGACCGAGGTGGCCGTACTGGCGGTGGGCGTCGGTCTGATGCTGCGCGGCCTGGTCTGACTCAGCCGGACTTCGTGTAGGTGAGGCTTTCGCCGGTGTCCGTGTTCTCCCGGCTCAGGGTGCCGTCCGGGAGCAGGGTAAGGGTGGTCGGGCCGCCCGGTGTGCAGGACGACATGGGCTGGCCGAGCGTCACCTTGGAGGGGCCGATCCGGAGCGGGGCGTCGGCGGTGACGACGTCCGTCAGATCCGCCTGGAAAACGCAGCGGTAGGTGCCGCCGTTGTCGGTCGGGCCCTCCGCGGTGAGGCTGAGGACGGTGTCACCGACCCCGCCCTGGTGGATGACGAGTTGGCGGGTGGAGTGGCCGACGGCGTTGTCGATGCCGCCGGACCAGGTGCCCAGATACCCCTCGGGGATGCCGTCCTCGTCGCCGTTCTCCCCGTCGTCGGTGGGGGAAGGGTCCTGGCTGCCGTCGGGGGAACCGGAGTTGGCCCCGGAGGAGCCCTTCGCCGGAGAAGGCGTGCTGGAGTGTTTCGGGGAGGCCGTGGTGTCGCCGCTGCCGCTCATCAGCGCGTAGACGGAGCCGCCGGCCCCTGTCGCGACGAGCACCGCGATCGCCACGAGAGCGACGGTCCAGCCGGTCCGCCGACGGGCCGGCTCGAGGGCGGGCGGCTGGGTGCCGGGGGGATACCGGGGGTCGTACGGGGGCGTGGCGCCGGAATCGGGCTGCTGCGGATAGCCGTACGCCTGGCCCTGGCCTGGGCTCTGCTGCGGATAGCCGTATGCCTGGCCTTGGTCGGGGGCGGGCTGCTGGGGGTATCCGTATGCCTGGCCTTGGTCGGGGGCGGGCTGCTGGGGGTATCCGTATGCCTGGCCTTGGTCGG
>CBRG010000323.1 GCA_000470535.1 Streptomyces sp. AW19M42 | reverse complement strand
GGCGGGGCCGCTCGCGGGCCGGCTACTGCGTGGGGAGGCGCTCCAGGAAGACCCGGAGGTCGTCGGCGTGCTCCTCGTACCCCGCGTGGGAACGGCTGGTGAGGGGTGTCGGGATCGAAGTCCGGCTCGCCCCCAGCCGCACGATCCGGGTGGCGAGTCTGTCCGCGTGCTGCCGCTCCTCCTGCGCGTGCTCCAGGAACTCCGCCGCCACGGGCTCAGGAGCCGTCCTCCGCCTGCCCGGCCGCGTCGCGCAGGGCGTTCTCGACGACCTCGGTGAGGGCCGGGTGAATCCACATCGGGCGCTCGGCCACCTCGCTCGCGGTGAGTCCGAAGGACATGGCCAGGACGAGCGGCTGGATGAGGGTGGCCGCCTGGGGGCCGAAGACATGGGCTCCGACCAGCTGCCCGGAGGCCCGGTCGACCAGGACCTTGCAGAAGCCCTCGGTGTCCTCCAGCGCCCAGCCGAAGGCGACGTCCTGATAGCGGCGACGGCCGGTCACGACGTCCACGCCCCGGTCGCGGGCCTCCTGCCCGGTGAGACCGACCTGTGCGATCTGCGGGTGGGCGAAGACGGCGGAGGGCACGGCGGCGTACGACATCTCGCGCGGGCGCCCGGGGTGCAGCAGATTGTGCGCGACCACCGCCGCCTGGCGGTTCGCCACGTGCTTCAGCGGCGGTCCGCCGTCGCAGACGTCCCCGAGCGCCCACACGCCCTCGGCGCTGGTACGCAGCTGGGCGTCGACCTCGATCAGGCCGTGTTCGTCACAGGCGATACCGGCCCGCTCGACGGCCAGCGTGTCGGTGTTGGGGCGCCGTCCCACGGCCACGAGCACCGTGTCCGCCCGGACCGTCGTACCGTCGTCGAGCCGCAGTGTGAGATCGCCGGGGGCGCCGCTCAGCGCCGTGACCTCCCGGCCCAGGCGTACGTCCCACTGGTCTGCCGCGATGCCGGTGAACGCCTCGGCCACCTCCTCGTCCTGCTGCGCCAGCAGGCTGTCCGACTGCTCGATCACCGTCACCTCGGTGCCCGCCGAGTGGAAGACGTGGGCCAGCTCGGCGGCGATGTAGCCGCCTCCCACGACGGCCATCTGGGCCGGTGGCTCGCTCAGCCGCATCACGGTGTCCGAGGTCTCGTACGGGAGACCCGCGTCGGCGATCGGGGGCGGCACCGCGGGCCGTCCGCCCGCCGCCACGACGATGCGGTCGGCGGTGACGCGCTCGTCCCCGGAGTCCGTCGAGACCAGCAGCTCCCGCTCCCCGACGAAGCGCGCCCGCCCCCGGTAGACCGTCACCCAGTCGGTCGAACGCCGGCCGCTCTCCCCCTCGGCGGCCTGGGTGTCGAGGCGGCCGAAGACCCGCTCCCGCACGGCCGACCAGGAGACCTTCTCCAGCCGGGCCCGGACGTTGTGCCGGTCGCTGTCGCGGACCGTGTCAGCGATGTCGGCGGTCGCCACCAGCATCTTGCTGGGAATGCAGCCGGCGTTGAGACAGGTGCCCCCGAAGGGGCCCTCCGAGATGATGGCGACGTCCAGATGAGAGAAGCGGTCGTCGACGACCGCGTTTCCCGTTCCGGCTCCGATCACGACGAGCTCATGGTGTGGCATGCGGTACTCATAGCCGCCTCGCGGCACTCCATACCCGGCTTCACACCCGCGGGTGTGACGCCGTGCCGGTGGCTCGGCGTCACATGGCCCGGTCGAGATTGACCGCCGCGCTGATCAGCGCGAGGTGCGTGAAGGCCTGCGGAAAGTTCCCCAGCTGCTCGCCCGTGGTGCCGATCTGTTCCGCGTAGAGGCCCACGTGGTTGGCGAAGGTGAAAATCTTCTCCAGCGCCAGCCGTCCCTCGTCGATCCGGCCGCTGCGGGTCAGCGCCTCGACCCACCAGAACGAGCAGATGGTGAACGTCCCCTCCGTCCCGTCGAGCCCGTCCGGTGCCTCGGCCGGGTCGTACCGGAAGACGAGGCAGTCCGCGACCAGCGACTTCCTGATCGCCTCCATCGTGCCGAGGAAACGGGGGTCGCGAGGCGAGAGGAACTTGACCATCGGCATGATCAGCAACGAGGCGTCCAGCACGCGGGAGGGCGGCCCGTCCGCGTCACGAAGGCGCTGGACGAAACTGCCCAGTTCCTCGTTCCAGCCTTCCTCCATGACCTGCCGGTACATGTCGTCCCGGGCACGTGACCACCGGACCAGATCGGCGGGGAGCCCGCGCTGACGCGCCATCCGCACCATGCGCTCCACCGCGACCCAGGACATGATCCGCGAGTAGGTGTGGCGCTGCCGGCCGGCCCGCGTCTCCCAGACCGACTCGTCGGTACTGTCCCAGCGTTCGAGCAGCCAGTCGATGATGGTCGTCAGGTCCTGCCAGGCCCGGTAGGAGATGCCGGCCCCGTACTTGTTGAACAGGTAGATGGAGTCGATGAGTTCGCCGTAGACATCGAGCTGGAGCTGGTGCGCCGCCCCGTTGCCGGTGCGCACCGGCGAGGAACCCCGGTACCCCTCGAAGTGCCGGAGCTCGCACTCGGGCAGGTCCGGTTGCCCGTCGATGGTGTACATCGCGTGCAAGGGGCCGGTGGCGCCGTCGCCGCATGCCCTGCTGAGGCAGCGGGTCAGCCACGCCACGAAGGACTCGGCCTCCTCGGTGAATCCCAGCCGCAGCAGGGCGTAGAGCGAGAAGGCCGCGTCCCGGATCCAGACGTACCGGTAGTCCCAGTTGCGGGGACCGCCGATGCGCTCCGGCAGTCCGAGCGTCGGAGCGGCCACGACCGCCCCGGTGGGTTCATGGGTCAGGAGCTTCAGGGTGAGGGCCGAGCGGTGCACCATCTCCCGCCACCGCCCCTGATACGTGGACCGGCCGAGCCAGGTGCGCCAGAACGCCACGGTGGCGTCGAACAGCTCCGACGTGGCGTCCGGGTCCAGGGGGCACGGCTCCGCCTCTGCCGCCCCCGGCTCCTCGACCTCCAGGACGAAGAGCGCCTCGTCGCCCTGGCCGAGCTCGAACGTCCCGTGGGCCTCGCCGTCCGCCACGGACAGGCCGCTGCCGCTGCGCACGAGCAGCGTGAGGCCGTCGGAGACGAACCGGACCCCGCCCTCGCAGGCCACGGCCCGGTGAGGGGCCCGGCCGTAGTCGAGGCGCGGTGCGATGCGGGTGCGCATCCGCATGCTCCCGCGCACCGATACCACCCGGCGCACCAGCCGTTGGCGGTGGTTCTCGTCGTGGGGCCGCAGGATCGGCATGAAGTCCTGCACCTCGACCATGCCGTCCTCGGTGAGGAACCGGGTGATCAGGACGGTGGTGTCGGGAAAGTAGAACTGTTGGCGGGACGCCGTTTCGCAGCTCGGCCCGATCTCCCAGACCCCGCCGCGCTCCGCGTCCAGGAGTGCGCCGAAGATGCTCGGGGAGTCGAAGCGCGGCGCGCAGAACCAGTCGATGCGCCCGTCGGTGCCGACCAGTGCGGCGGTGCGGAGATCCCCGATCAGCCCGTGCTCCCCGATGGGCAGGTACGCCTGCGGGGACGCACCGCCGCGGCCCGCGCTCACCGTGGCGGCAACGGAGGCCGCCTCAGGTCCGGGGCCCCCTCGTGCGTCGGCGGGGTCGCCGGGGGATGGGCGGCCAGGAGGTCCAGGGCCATCCAGACCGCGTCGTCCAGCACCGCGTGGCGGCCCTCCGCCCAGTCCAGCGGCGTGCGCAGGGCCTCCACGTCGGGGGAGACGCCGTGGTTCTCCACCGTCCAGCCGTAGGCGTCGAACCACGCGGCGTTCATCGGAACCGTGATCACCGTCCCGTCGCCGAGGCGGTGGCGGCCGGTCATGCCGACCACGCCGCCCCAGGTGCGCTGGCCGACCACCGGGCCCAGCCTCAGCAGCCTGAACGCGGCGGTGATCATGTCGCCGTCGGAGGACGTCGCCTCGTCGGCCAGCGCGACCACGGGCCCCCGGGGGGCGTTGGAGGCGTAACTGACGGGCTGGGCGTCGCGGGTGAGGTCCCAGCCGAGGATCGTGCGGGTGAGCTTCTCGATGACGAGTTCGCTGATGTTGCCGCCCGCGTTGCCGCGCACGTCCACGATCAGGGCTTGGCGGGAGACCTCCAGGCGCAGGTCCCGGTTGAACTGGGCCCAGCCGGAGCCGCCCAGGTCGGGGATGTGCAGGTAGCCGCAGCGGCCGTCGCTCAACTCCCTTACGACCTCGCGCCGTTTGGCCACCCAGTCCTGGTAGCGCAGCGGGCGTTCGTCGACCAGCGGGACGATCGCGACCCGGCGGGAGCGGCCCTCTCCCTCGGCGGGCGTGAAGGTCAGCTCGACCGTGGTGCCGCCCGCCGAGGAGAGCAGCGGGTAGGGGCCGGTGAGCGGGTCGACCGGGCGGCCGTCCACGTGGGTGAGGACCGCGCCCTCTCTGATGCCCGTACCGGCGAGCGGGGAGCGGGCCTTGGAGTCGGAGGAGTCGCCGGGCAGGATGCGCCCGATGGTCCAGTCGCCGTCCCGGCACACCAGGTTGGCGCCGAGCAGGCCGATGGCGCGCTGGTAGTGCGGCGGGCCCTCGTTGCGGCGGGCGGGGGCGACGTAGGCGTGCGAGGTGCCCAGTTCGCCCAGGACCTCGCGCAGGAGGTCGGCGAACTCGTCGGGGCTGGCGACCCGTTCGACCAGCGGCCGGTACTGGTCGAGGATCGCGTCCCAGTCGATGCCGCACATGTCCGGCTCCCAGAAGTAGGAGCGGATGATGCGGCCCGCCTCGTCGTAGGCGCCCCGCCACTCC
>CBRG010000322.1 GCA_000470535.1 Streptomyces sp. AW19M42 | reverse complement strand
ATCGTGTCCCGGCACGGCGGGCGGATCACCGGCGTCGTCGGCCCCTGGGACGGCGACGACTGGCGGACCGCCCGCCCCATCGCCCCGTACCACAAGGGCGACGGACACGTCACCGACGACACCTTGATGACGCATGCGCTGGTCCGGGTGTACGGCAAGGTGCGCGGCCATCTCGACGCGTACTCGGTCGCGGAGCACCTGGTGCCGGAGCTGATCTCCAGCCCCCGCTGGATTCCGGAGCTGGAGGCCGAGGCGCTGCCGCTCCAGCGGGTCTTCCTCGCCGAGAAGTGGATCGTCGCCCGGCTGCACTACGGCCACGTCGACCCGCGCGAGGCGGGCTCCGGGAACATCGTCAACTGCGGTGCGGCGATGTACATGGCACCGGTCGGCCTGGTGAACGCGGCCCATCCGCAGGCCGCTTACGCCGAGGCGCTGGATATCGCGGGCGCCCACCAGTCCTCGTACGGCAGGGAGGCGGCCGGGGTCTTCGCGGCCGCCGTCGCCGCCGCCTGCGCGCCCGGGGCGACACCCGCCTCTGTCGTCGAGACCTGTCTGTCGCTCGCCAAGGACGGCACCCGGTCCGCCATCGAGGCGGTGTGCGAAACCGCCTCCGGGTACCGGGACTTCGAGTCCGCCCTGGCCCCGCTGCGGGAGGCCGTCGCTCCCTTCGACACCGTAGGCCCCGACTACCGCGCTCCCTCGCTCGGCGCCCGCCGCCCCTCCCGGCTGCACGCCATCGAGGAACTCCCCGTCGCACTCGGCATGCTGCTCGTCGGGGACGGGGACTACCGGCGCACGGTCCTGGGCTCTGTCAACTACGGGCGGGACTGCGACTCGATCGCCACCATGAGCGGCGCCGTCGCGGGCGCGCTGCACGGCGAGGGCGCGATCCCCGCCGACTGGGTGGGCACGGTCGCCGGAGCCAGCCGCCTCGATCTGCACACCCCGGCCCGGACCCTGGCAGAGGTCGCCCGCGAGGTCTTCGCACACGACACGGCCCGCCGCCGCGCCCACGAGAGCGCCTTCGCCGCGCTTGCGGGCACGCCATGACCACGACCGTGCGGGCCACCTGGGTGCAGCCGGAGGACCTGGTCGGGCACGAGCTGCGGCAGGCCGCGGAGGACGGACGGGACGCCCGGGACATCGAGCGCCGGTGGTACGAGGCCGGCGGATCGCCCGCCCCGGACCGTGCGGGCGCCTCCGAGCACCCCGCACCGCCCGGACTGCGCGCGGTAGCCGGCCGGCTGCTGGACGAACTCGCCGTGCTGGAATCGCCGTTGGCCGACGACGAGCCGACCGGCCTGGACGCGATCCGGGCCGCCTGCCCGCGCTGGCCGCTCCCCCGCACGGACCCGTCCGGCGTGGACCGTGAGCGGCTGCACGCGGCCTGGCTCGGGCGGGCGGCGGGCTGCCTGCTCGGAAAGCCGGTCGAGAAGCTGCCGTTGGAGGGCATCCGCGCACTGGCCCGCGCCACCGGGAACTGGCCGCTCGCCACCTGGTTCACCGCCAGGGGGCTGCCCCCTGGACTGGCCGCCACCTACCCCTGGAACCGGCGCTCCGCGGCCACCTCGCTCGCGGAGAACATCGACGGGATGCCGGAGGACGACGACCTCAACCACCCCCTTCTCGCACTCGTGCTGCTCCGGCGTCACGGCCGCTCGTTCACCACCGCCGACCTCGCCCGGCTCTGGCTGGACGAGCTTCCGGCGGGCCGGACGTTCACCGCGGAGCGGGTCGCGTACCGCAATCTGCTGGACGGCATCGAGCCGCCGGACACCGCCCGGTACCGCAATCCGTTCCGGGAGTGGATCGGTGCCCGGATCCGGGCCGACGTGCACGGCTGGACCCACCCCGGCGACCCGGCCGCGGCGGCGGAGCAGGCCCACCGGGACGCGGTCCTCACGCACACCGGGAACGGGGTGTACGGCGCCATGTTCACCGCTGCCGCCCTGGCCGAGGCAGCCGGCGGCGAGGCCGACGTGCACGGCTGCCTGGCCGCCGGGCTCAGGGTCGTACCACCGCGCTCGCGGTTCGCACGGGCGGTACGGGACGGAGTCGCGGCGGCCCACGGCGCCGCCGGTTTCGACACCGTCGTCGACCGCCTCCACGCCATGTACGGCCGTTACCACTGGGTGCACGTGCTGCCCAACGCGGCGCTGCTCGCCGCCGCGCTCACGCACGCCGACGGCGACTTCTCCGGCTCGGTCTGCCGTGCGGTGTCCGGCGGCTGGGACACCGACTCCAACGGGGCGACCGCCGGTTCGCTCGCCGGACTGCTGGCCGGACGGCCCGAGGCGCTGCCCGACCGGTGGACCACCCCGCTGAAGAACCGCCTCGCCACGTCCGTCCCCGGTTTCGACTCGGTCGGCTTCGACACCCTCGCAGACCTGACCCACCGGCTCACCCACCAGGAGGCACTCCGCCCATGACCAGAGTCGCGGTGCTCGGCAGCACCAATATGGACCTTGTGGCCTACGTCGACCGGGCCCCGGAGCGCGGACAGACCGTCACCGGCCGGGAGTTCCGCACCGTCCCCGGCGGCAAGGGGGCCAACCAGGCGGTCGCCGCCGCCCGTGCGGGCGGCGACGTGATGATGATCGGCGCCGTCGGCGACGACGAGTACGGCCCCCGGCTGCGGGAGAACCTGGAGCACTCGGGCGTCGACACCGATCTGCTGCACACCGCCGAGGGGCCCAGCGGTACCGCGCACATCGTGGTGGACGCCAAGGGCTCCAACGCGATCGTGGTCATCCCCGGCGCCAACGGCACCGTCACCGCGCTCGGTCCGGGGGAGATCGCCGCCGTCGCCGGCGCCGATCTGCTGCTGCTCCAGCTGGAGCTGCCGCTGTCCGCCGTGATCGAGGGGGCGCGGGCCGGTCACGCCCAGGGGGTGCGCGTGCTCCTCACCCCGTCCCCCGTGCAGGAACTGCCCGACGAACTCCTGGACTGCGTCGACCTGCTGATCCCCAATGAGCACGAGGCGGCCGAGCTGTCCGGGCACGCGGAACCGCACGCGGCGGCGGAGGTCCTGCTCAGCCAGGTGCCGGCGGTCCTCATCACGCTCGGCTCGAAGGGGTGCCTGTACGCGGCCCGGGGCAGCACGGCGGTCCACTTCCCCGCCTCCGATGTCACCGCCGTCGACACCACGGGCGCCGGCGACACCTTCGTCGGCGCGCTCGCGGTGGCCATCGGTGAGGGCCGGCCGGTGCCGCAGGCCGTCGCCTGGGCCTGCGCGGCCGCCGCGCTCTGCGTACAGAAACCCGGCGCCTCGACGTCCATGCCGTACCGCAGCGAAATCGACGCCGCATGACCGGGCCTGCGGCAGCGCCGCTGACCGGGCTGCGGGTCATCGACCTGGCCACGCTCTTCGCCGGGCCGCTGTGCGCCACCATGCTCGGTGACTACGGCGCCGAAGTGATCAAGGTCGAGCATCCGGGCCGCCCCGACCCGTCCCGGGGCCACGGGCCCACGAAGGACGGCATCGGACTGTGGTGGAAACTGCTGGGCCGCAACAAGCGCACCATGACCCTCGATCTGTCCGGGGCCGGTGGCCGCGACATCCTGCTGCGGCTCGCCGCAGAGACCGATGTGATCATCGAGAACTTCCGGCCGGGCACGCTGGAGCGGTGGGGTCTTGGCTGGGAGGAGCTGCACGCCGTCAACCCCCGGCTGGTACTGGCCCGGGTCACGGGCTTCGGCCAGTTCGGCCCCTACGCGCACCGGGCCGGCTTCGGGACGCTCGCGGAGGCGATGAGCGGATTCGCGGCGATCACCGGGGAGCCGGACGGGCCGCCGACGCTGCCCCCGTTCGGTCTCGCCGACTCGATCGCGGCGATCGCCACGGCGTTCGCGGTGACGACCGCCCTGGCCGCGCGGGAACGCACCGGTGAGGGACAGGTCGTCGACCTGGCGATCATCGAACCGATCCTGACCGTGCTCGGCCCGCAGCCCCTCTGGTACGACCAGCTCGGCTACGTCCAGCCGCGCACCGGAAACCGTTCGCGCAACAACGCCCCGCGCAACACCTACCGCACCTCGGACGGTCAGTGGGTGGCCGTCTCCACCTCGGCGCAGTCCATCGCGGAACGGGTGATGCGCCTGGTGGGGCGGGCGGAGCTGATCGACGAGCCGTGGTTCGGCTCCGGCACCACCCGCGCCGAACACTGCGAGGAGCTCGACGAGGCGGTCGGCAACTGGATCGCCCGGCACACCCGGGACGACGCGATCTCCGCGTTCGAGAAGGCGGAGGCCGCCATCGCGCCCGTCCACGACATCCGTGACGTGATGGAGGACCCGCAGTACCGGGCGCTGGACTCCGTCACCGAGGTCGACGACCCCGAGCTGGGCCCGCTGCGGATGCAGAACGTCCTGTTCCGGCTCTCCGCGACCCCGGGCGCGATCCGCTGGGCGGGACGGCCGCACGGCGCGGACACCGAGGAGATCCTCACCGGGCTCGGTCTGAGCGGCGCGGAGATCTCGGCGCTGCGGGCGGAGCGTGTCCTGTGACCGCGACGATCCCCCTCAGCTGGCTGTACGTCCCCGGGGACCGGCCGGACGTGGTGCGCAAGGCCTGCGCGTCGGGGGCGGACGTGGTCATCGTGGACCTGGAGGACGCGGTCGCCCCTGACCGCAAGGAGTACGCGCGGGCGGCCACCTCGGAGCTCCTCTCCGAACCCTCGGCGGCCGGCGCGGCGCCGCTCCACGTCCGGGTCCACACCGAGGCCGACGTCACGGCCCTGGCCGGGCTGCCGGGCCTCTCGGAGCTGCGGCTGCCGAAGATCACCCATGCGGCCTCCGTCCATCACATCGCGGCGCTGGCCCCCGGGGTCGCGCTCTGCCCGCTGCTGGAGTCGGCACTCGGCATCGAGCACGCGTACTCGGTGGCCGCCGCCCATCCGCAGGTCCGGTCCATCGCGCTGGGCGAGGCGGATCTCCGCGCCGATCTGGGGGTGCGCGACGACACGGGACTCGACTGGTCGCGGAGCCGGGCGGTGGTCGCGTGCCGGGCGGCCGGGCTGGCCCCGCCCACCCAGTCCGTGTTCCCGGACGTCCGGGACCTGGACGGCCTGTGGGCGTCCTGCGCGCACGGGCGGGCGCTGGGGTTCCTGGGGCGGTCCGCGATCCACCCCCGGCAGCTGCCGGTGATCGAGCGGGCGTTCCGGCCGACGCCGCAGGAGATCGAGGCGGCGCAGGAGATCGTCGAGGCGGCCCGCGCGGATGCGGGTGCGCTGGCCCTGCCGGACGGCCGCTTCGTGGACGCGGCGGTGGTGGCCTCGGCCCACCGCACGCTTGCCCTGGCCGGGCGGACAGCGGTAGCCGGCCCACGCTGACCCCGGGCCCACCCGTTGTCCTCAATCGCCGGACGGGCTGGGTTTGCCGGGCCGGCCGAGCGAGCCGGGCCGGCGCTCCCCGGCGACCGGGTCGCGGCGCAGAACGTGGCGAGGGGCCGCCGGGTTGTCCGGCGGCCCCTCGTTGTCGTTGTGTCGGCGTCAGCCCTTGGCCGTCTCCGCCGCATCCTCCGTCTTCGACGCATCGGACTCGACCACCGCATCGGACTCGACCGCGGTGTCGTCGGACTTCGCCTCACCGGGCTCCGCGTCCTCGGCCTCGACCGAGTCCGGCGCCTCCGGGGTCCCCGGCTCGACGATCTCCTCGCGACCCGGCCGCACCTTCGCCGAGATCACCATGTAGACCACTGCCAGCACGAACACGATCAGCGCGGTCCACACGTTCAGGCGCAGGCCCAGGATGTGGTGGGCCTCGTCGACCCGCATGTACTCGATCCAGGCGCGGCCCGCGCAGTAGGACGCGACGTACAGCGCGAACGCCCGCCCGTGCCCGAGCTTGAACCGGCGGTCCGCCCAGATCACCAGGAGGGCCACGCCGATGCACCAGAGCGACTCGTACAGGAACGTCGGGTGGTAGGTGCCCGCCGCCCGGTTGGGTCCCTCGCTGATCTTCAGCGCCCACGGGACGTCGGTCGCCCGGCCGTACAGCTCCTGGTTGAACCAGTTGCCCCAGCGGCCGCAGGCCTGGGCCACGGCGATACCGGGGGCGAGCGCGTCGGCCCAGGCCGGCAGCGGGATGCCGCGACGGCGGCAGCCGATCCAGGCACCGACCGCGCCGAGCGCGATCGCACCCCAGATCCCGAGGCCGCCCTGCCAGATCTTAAAGGCGTCGACCCAGTCCTCACCGTCGCTGAAGTACAGCTGGTAGTCGGTGATGACGTGGTAGAGCCTCCCGCCGACGAGGCCGAAGGGCACCGCCCAGACGGCGATGTCGGCAACCGTGCCGGCTCTGCCCCCCCGGGCGATCCAGCGCTTGTTGCCTAGCCAGACGGCGACAAACACACCGATGATGATGCAGAACGCGTAGCCGCGAAGCGGGATCGGGCCGAGATCGATCACGCCGGTCGACGGGCTGGGAATGTAGGCAAGGTCCATGACAGGGTCGACGCTACCTTGCCGGGCGGGAGGTGCGGCCACCCGCCCGACAACTTCTGGGTAACGAGCCGGTCATCGGTTCCCCGGGTATCCGGCGTTCAGGACCCGGACGGAGCGGGCGTGGCCGTGCCTGTCCCCTTGCTCTTGTTGGCCTCCGCGACCCACTTCTTCAGGTTGGCGACGGTGATCGGCTCGTTCCCCTTCTTGGGGAAGATCGACTGACCGTTGAGCAGCGCCGTCGGCGTGCCCTGGAAGCCGCCGTCGCGGAACGCGGTGTCGGACTTCTGGACCCAGCTGTCGTGCGTGCCGTCCTCGACACAGCTGCGGAAGGCGGGCGTGTCGAGCCCGTCCACCTTCTTGGACAGGTCGATCAGCTTGCTGTTGTCGCCGAAGGCGTCGTCGGCCTCCTGCGGCTGATTGCGGTACAGGATGTCGTGGTACGCGGAGAACTTGCCCGCGTCCTGGGCACAGGCCGCCGCGTTGGCGGCCTTGAGGGAGCCGCTGCCGCCGAGATTGCCGTCGATCAGCGTGGCGAGGTGGTACTCCACCTTGAGCTGCTTGCTCTGCTCCAACTGGTGGATCGTGTCCCGGAACGCGTTCTCGAACTGGGCGCAGACGGGGCAGCGGAAGTCCTCCCAGATCGTGAGCGTGGACGGGGCGTCGTCCGCTCCCACCTGAACGGCGAGGCTGTCCTTGCCGGTCGCGCCCGACGGTGCGACGGCGGGACCCGACGCCTTGTCCTTGCTGCCCTTTCCGCCGCTGTTGGCGGCGATCACGCCGACGACGGCGGCCAGGGCGAGTACACCCACCACGGCGGTCGACACGATCAGCGTGCGGCGGCGGCGCTCTCGCGCCTTCAGCTGTTCACGCTGCTGGCTCAGCCGGTCTCGCGCGGCCCTTTTTCCCTCTTGGTTCTTCTCGCTCACACCGCAGCAACGAACCGGGGAGGCACTCGCGTGCCTCCCCGGTCCCAGGTCCACCCATCCGGGGGCGGCCCGCGACCCGCCCTTCGC
>CBRG010000321.1 GCA_000470535.1 Streptomyces sp. AW19M42 | reverse complement strand
ACGGCGGCCGTGTGGCGCAGCCGGGCCCGCGCGGCGCCGCGGTCGCGGGGTCCGCCGCGCGCCAGGATCTCGTTCGTCAGCGGCCGCCAGGCCGCACGGTGCGCGGACCACTGCCGTTGCACCTCGCCCAGCCCTGCGCCGCCCGGTCGTTCGGCGAGCAGGGGCAGCAGTTCGTGGTGGAGCAGGTCGGTCAGTACCGCGTGGGCCTCGGTGTCACCGTCCGCGACGGCCGACGCGAGACGCCGGATGCCCAGGGTGTCCAGGGGCAGGCCGTGGTGGGAGACGTCCAGCCGCGGGCCGAGCCAGTTGATCAGCCGTGTCGTGGTCAGGGCATCCGGCGGTTCGCCGAGTTCCGAGCACAGCGCGACGAGTTGCTCGCTCTCCTCGGAGCCGCGGCCGGGCGCGTCGATGAGCTGGCCCAGCCATTCGACCAGTCCGGCCCGCCGGTTCCGGCGGGCCAGCAGCCGCCCGGCGGCGACGCGGTTGACGTCCAGCAGACGGGCCAGCTCCTCGGGGCCGGTGACTTCCCGGCCCATGAAGGGGAAGGGCCGCAGCGTGCGCCGGGGCGGGAGGTCGTGCGGCGCGGCACCGGTCGTCCGGGGCGCGACCGGCGGGTGTTCGCCCCGCAGCCAGGCCGCCACCTGCTCGCCACCCCAACGGTGCTCCGGGGCTCGGGTGAGCAGTCCTTGGCAGAGCAGCAGCAGACGGGGGTCGGTCACCAGGGGCAGTTCGGGGTCGTGGGTCGCGACCTCGGTCAGTACCTCCTCATCGCCGCGGAAGTCGATCGGGTGGCTGCCACCTGCCAGTTCGGCGACGACCATGCCCAGGGACCACCAGTCGACGGCCGGGGTCACGGCCTGCCGGTGCGGTCCCGCCTCCGGCGCCAGGTACAACGGTTTGCCCACCCAGCCGCGCCGGCCCGGCCGGTCCTGCTGGGGCTGGTGCACCGCCGCGCCGAAGTCGATCAGCACCAGTTCGGGGCGGTCCTCGTTCTGGATGCGCACCATGACGTTGTCGGGCGTGACATCGCGGTGCACGATGTCACGCGCGTGCACCACGACGAGCGCTTCGTGGAGCTGTTCCACGACGGCCCGGACGAGGGCGGGCGACAGCGGTCCCGGATGGCCGGCGTGGTAGCGGGCGAGGTCGGTCTCGCCGTAGGACAGGGCGAGTTCGTAGGGGTGGCCGTCGGCCGTACCGCTCTCCAGCAGCCCGGCGACCGGCCCGGCGGTGCTCTCGGCCAGGAAGCGGCGGACGCCGGGGTCGGGGCCGAACCGGTGGTGGTACCACTTCAGTACGAGGGGGACATCGGTGGGCATGTGCCGGGCTTCCCTGTCCTTGACCCGCAGTACCACGGCCTGAGAGGGCCGGTGGACGCTGCTCAGCACCTGGGTGAGGTCGAAGCGTCCGCTCAGCGCGGCCGGCACCCGGTCCAGCCCCCTGCGGCTCTCCGCGTCCCGCAGGCCGTCGTAGCCGGTGCCGGACTCGTGGACATCCATTTCGGTGGGCGGCGGAATGCTCATGTGACGGGCCTTCCGGTGACGGTGACGGTGAGGAGCAAGGGGAAGCGGACGGCGACGGGCAGGACGGAAGCGGTGGCCGCGGCGCCCGGTGGCGGACGGAGCAGACGCTTCCGGTTCCCCGGGCGAGGCCCGTGCGGTGGACGAGCACGGCGCCTCCGCCGCCACGGGCCGGCGGAGGGCCTGCCGAGGTTGCCGAGACGCCCTCCCGCCCGTTCGCGGGCGGGCATATCGTGGCGGCCATGAGCCAGGAGATCCCGCACTCCTCGTCCACCCCGGCGCCCCTCGGGTCCAAAATCCCGGAAACACCCCGAACACCCGGGTCGGGGAGCTCCGGCGCGCCGGGGACCCCCGGTGGCCGGGCCCTGGTGCCGCTGCCCGGCGCCGAGCGGCTGGCGGCGGAACTGCGGGCGTTGCGCAGGCCCGGTCTGTCCGGCCTGCGCACACTGCGGCCCGAGGGCCTGATCCGGGTGGCCGTCGCCGCGGGTCTGTGCGTGGGGTCCGACGACGCGGCCGCCGGGGTGGAGGCGCTGCTGCGGGCCGGGGTACGGCACCTCGGCGGGCACACCCTGTCCGCCGACGGAGCCCGGGGCGACCCGCTGGCCAGGGCGGCGGCACACACCTTCGGGCTGCTGCCGGACCGGCGGGGGGTGTCCGGCCAGGAGCGGCGGAAGGCCGCGGCGGCCGTCTACGGTGTCACGTCCGAACGCTTCCGCAAGAGCCAGGAGCGGGAAGTGACCGACGAACTGGCGCTCGCGGTACTGGCGGTGGCCCGTACGGCCGCCTCCGGACGGCCCCCGGCCGGTCCGGTCGCGCAGGAGGCGGGCGTACCGCCCGCGAGGAGACCGGATCCGGTGCCCGATCCGCCGGCCCGGCTGACCGGTCCGCCCCTGCCGGCCGTCGCGGGGCAGCGCGTCAGCGTGCACGTCGCGTCCATCGAACTGCTGCGGGACATCGACATATTGGTGTCCTCGGAGAACATCTATCTGGAGATGTCCAAGACGTTCCGCTCGACGGTGTCCGGGTCGCTGCGCCGGGCCGCCGCGATCCGCAACGAGTCCGGCGAGACGGTCGACGACGTCCTCGCCCGTGAACTGGAGGAGTGGATGCGGGCCCACGGCCGGGCAGGGCTGCCGGTACGGCCGGGCACCGTCGTGCCGACCTCGCCGGGCGCCCTCGCCGAGCGCGGAGTGCGCCGCATCCACCACGCGGCCGTCGCTTCCCCCACGAGCGATGGTCACGGCTACCGGGTCGATCCGCGCGTCCTGGCCGAGGCGGTATCGGCGAGCTTCCGGCTGGCCCGCGCGGAGCGCGACAGGTACGACCCGCCACTCTCCTCCCTCTGTTTCCCCCTGCTCGGCGCGGGTCATGGGCTGCCGCCGGAGAAGGCGGCGCGCTGGCTGTGCTGGGCCGTCCACGAGGAACTGCGCCGGGATCCGTCCTGGACGGTGCACCTGGTGGCCCAGCGCCCCGAACTGGCGAAGCTGCTCACGGTCGCCAGCTCTGCTCCCTGAGCCGTATCCCACGTTCACCCAGCCACCTTTCCCAGTGTGAGAGTTCCCCTCGCCGGGGGACTCCGAGGAGCCGTACCGCGGGAGGGCCTGCCGGCCCCGTTGACGCCCCTGCGGGCGTCACGACGATCTGTACCGACGGCCCGTCCGCCTCCCGGCCCAGATGCGGTGCGTACCGGATCCGGCCCAGCGCGGTGCGCGGCGAGAGCCGCTGGTTCGCCGAGCCGCGCCAGACCAGCCGGGTGGGTTCGGCGATCCGGAAGCGTCCGGTCACCGCGGCGTCCGCGTGGGCCAGGGCGGCATGCCGGACAGCGTCCAGTTCGGACTCCTCGTACCCGGTGTAGACGAGCAGATCGGCGGGGAGACCGTCGGCGGCCGAGCCGTGACGGGGATGCGCGGAACGCAGCCGCGCGGCGCCCCGGAGCAGCTCCGCCAGGGCCACGGGCTGGTCGAGCGGCTCGCCGCCGCTCACCGTCAGGCCCTCGGCACCGTCGGCGAGCGCGGCGCTCCACAGGTCCAACAGCGTTTCCACATCAACGGGTTCGCCCCCGTGCGGCGCCCAGGTGTGCCGCGACATGCAGCCGGCGCAGGCCAGCGGGCAGCCCTGCAGCCAGATGCCCAGCCGTCGGCCGGGCCCCAGTGTCTCCAGCGGAAAGTGCGTCCCGCTGAGTTCGACCCTCATCCGCCTCCCCCTTCTTTCGCGACCCGCGTCCGTACCGGTGAGGCCGGCGCGGTGGTACGGACACTGCCGGGCGGGCCGGGCCGGTCATCGCGCCCCGGCATGCACCGTCCGGAATCGAGTATCGAGGGAATGGCCGGGGCACCGCACATTTCTTCCGGTGTATCTCCGGGCGTTTCCGGGAGCGTCCCGGTCGCTTTCCGGGCCGATTCCGGATGTCTTCCGGGAAGGCCCCCGCCGGGGCGAATGGCTGGGCGAAAGGCCGGGAATCTGCCTTATTCCGTCGGCTACGCTCCGTCCTCCTGATTCGGCTTCGACTTTGGCTTCGGAATGAAAAGGAAATTACCGAAAGGGAACTATGACGGGGGAAGGGATTGCGTCATGAGAATCGATACGTGCCGGTTCAGCAGTTCGGCCCGGTACGCCTGGCTGGGCCGGACCACGGCGTTCCACGACCGGCGTCAGGGGCGGAAGGACGCACCGGGCCTGCGGGCCCGGCTCGATTCGCTGCCGCACCCGGACACCTGGGAGCGCGACACCGATCCGTACCCGCAGCTGCTGACCCCCCATGTGCTGGGGATACGGGCGAGCGCGTCGCTGGGGGCCGACTGGCTGCGCTCACGGCTGCTGCACGGTGAACGCGCGCTGTGCGCACGGATCCACGCCGAGTCGGTACGGGTGGTCACCCAGTACGACGTGCGGCAGAACCCCACGCCGGCCGCCCTCGCCCGATACGGCGAACTCATCGGTGTGTGGCGGACCTCGGCCGGTGTGTGCCGGGTCAGGGCCACTGTCCTGACCCATGAGGCGAACCAGCGTCTCGCCCATTACTGGGACGCCGTCCTGGACAGCCTCCAGCCGCCGTCCGAGGGGCCGCTCACGGCGGGACACCTGCGGCGGCTGCCCGGCCGCGTCGACCTCGACGAGTCCTGGCGGCGCACCGACGACTGGCTGTGGGCGGACGGCGGACCGTGGTCCGCGCCGGCCCCCGGCCCGTCCGGCCACCCGGTGGTCCGTGCGCTGGCCATCCTCGCCGCACAGCCCGGGCGGGACGCCGGGGCCGGTATCCCCCTGGGGGCCGCCGCGGCGGATCCGGAACGGGGGCAGGGATGATCCGCCCGAAGCCGGCCCCCTTCCCGGCGCCGCCCGCGAACACCGTCGATTTCCCGGGACACGCCTTTCGGAGAGACCCCCTCCGGAGAGACCCCCTCCGGAGAGACCCCCTCCGGAGAGACCCCCTCCGGAGTGAGGACTGCCGGAGAACGGTGAACCACCGCACGCACATGGAGAGTGCTATGAACCTGCCTCACCTGCCTCACCTGCCTCATTTGCCCGGCCGTCCGCCCGCCACCCGGCTGTCCCGGAGGTCCGGCCGACTGCGGCGCGGCGTTCCTGCCCTGGTACTCACCGCGGTGCTCGCGGCCACAGCCGGCTGCTCCTCGTCCGCCGAGGCCGACGGTCTCCGTACGCCGTGCGGACTCGTCATCGACGGATCGGGTTCCGGAGACGCCGACGGCAAGGGTTTCGACGCCAAGGCGAAACTCGAGTCCACGCTGGTCCCCTTCCTGACCGGACGGCACTGCGGCACGCTCGCGTTCGTACCGGTCACCCGCTCGTCGCAGACCTCCTCCTGCCGGGTCGGCGACATCGATCTCGACCCGCCGGGGGACGCGACCTCCGACCACGAGAGCATGCGCAGGACCGCGCGGGTCCTGGCGCTCAAGGGCGCGGTCGCCATGCTGAAGTGCGCCCGTAACCAAGGGGGTTCCGATGTGCTCGGGGCCCTGGCCCGGATCGGCGACGCCATGCCGTCCCACCGAGGGACGCCAAGTCTGCTGGTGGTGAGCGACTTCGAGCAGGCCGACCCCGAATTCACGCTCAGGACAGGTGAGATCACCACCGAGAAGAGCCGTGGGCAAGCAGTCGAGAAGTTGCTCGACGACCGGGGCGTACCGGGAATCGCGGGGATGAACGTCTACCCCGTCGGCTACGGCATGCGGCACGACGCCAGACCGAGTGAGTACCAGCCGTTCGACGCGTTCTGGTCCGAGATCCTGAGCGGAAGGGCGAAGGCGCATGTCCACGACGACTACCGGAAGTGACCCCGAGGAGCCGCGCCGGCGGCGGTCCCGGATCGCGGGCCCGCTGCGTGCTCGTGCGACCCGTCGGGATGCGGAACGGCAGGCCCTGGATCCGACGGGTTCCGTACGCCTTCCGATGGTCATGACGGACGGGCAGCAGCGACGCCTGCTCAGGACGGCCCGGCGGCACGGAGCGAAGGAGGCCGCCGGCAGGGGGGTGCCCGTCGTGCGCGGCCGGACCGCCCGGCCGGGTGTGTTCGATCCCTGGGTGCTCAACAGCAAGGGCCGGGCGCCCTACTTCGCCGAACTCGCCGCCGTACGCGACATGCTCCAGGGCCGGTTGACGGAGCAGGCGGCTGAGGTGGAGAAGGCAACCTCAGTGGGGGACTCGCGGGCCAGGTCGGAGGTCGACGCCGCGGAGACGGAGCTCCGACTGCGGGATGACCTGGTGCGGGAGGCCGATGAACAGGTCCGGGCTTCCTGGAGCCAGCTGAACCGGCTCGCGGCCCGGGCGGTGCGGTGGGAGCTGTTCCGCGACAGGGTCCGGGAACAGGTCGAGGTCAGCTGGCTCCAGGCGCGGTTCCGCGACACCGCCCCCGCGGACGACGAAGACGAGGCGCGACATCCGGACGTGGCACCACCCGGGGCCGGTCCCGGCGCGAACCCCGTGCCTGAGGACGAGCGCGAACCGGCGCCCGACGAAGGTTTCGCCGAGGAGGGCTGGCAGTCGCTCGATCCCGAGGGCCATGCGGCCGGCACCCAGCCGTCCACGGCACCGCCCCACGTACGGGGGACGGGGCCGGAGCGGCAGCTCGTGGGCGCAGTGGTGCCGCCGCCCGACCCGGGCTGGGAGGGCATGCCCGCTCGCCCGGGCATGCCCTCGTGGATGACGTGGGGAGTGCTCCTCGCCATCGCGGCGGTCGAGATACCGATCTACTGGATCGCCTACCAGCCCTTCCACGGCACGGGCAGCACGGGCAGCGACTTTCTCTCCGGCACGCTGGCGATCTCCACCGCCGTACTGATGGTGCTCCTGCCGCACCTGGCCGGACGCACCCTGCGGGGCCGCCAGGCAACGGGCTCCGTCAAGGCCGCCGCCCTTCCGGCACTGGCCCTGCTGGGGGTCTGGGGATTCGCCGGGTGGGCCCTGGGCGACCTGCGGGCCAGGCTGGTGCTGCAGCATCCCGACCCCGTCGACGTCCCCTCTGACCTCGGTGACTTCAGTGGCGCGGAGGACCTCACGGCGCAGACGCTGGCGGACCGTCTCCACCTGGTGCCCCAGACCATCACCTGGATGTTCGTATCCCTGCTCTTCCTGTCCGGAGGCGTCGGTTTTCTGTTGGGACTGCTCAGGGAACACCCCTTCCTGGACGCGTACCGTGCGGCGCTGGAGCGCCGGTCCGACAGGGTCAGGCAGCGGGAGGAGGCGCGGGCGGCCGTCGACCATGCGCGCTCGCTCGCCGAGACGGCGCAGGACCGTGCCGAACAGCGCTGGCAGGCGGTGGAAGCCCGCAGCCGGGCGTTGGACAGCCTGTACGAGGCGGCGGCCAACGCCTTTCTGGATGGGTTGATGGCCCGGTCGCGCGATCCTGCGGTGACCGAAGCGGCGATGAGGCACTCAGCCAGATGGCCGCTGCTCCCGCCCCGGCCCGAGCCCCGGGCCCGCCGGGGCGCGTGACCCATCGGGCGGCGCCACCGGGCGGGAACGCTCCGGGCCGTGCGCCATTCGAGTTGCCGGGCGGCGCGAGCAGGTGTGCTCTGGAGGGGGACAGAGGGGGCGACGGAAGGAGCTTCCCGTCATGGCCGCACATGCTTCTGTGCAGGCACGCGGAGTGCGAGCGCGTGCCCAGCACCGGTCCACCACCAGCTGGGCGCTGCCCGTCACGCTCGGGGTGGTCCTCGGCTGGTACGCGACGTCCATCGTCCGGGGCGGTGGTGTGCTCACCGGCGGGCAGCTCGCCCTCGGCCTGATCTCCGGCACTGTTCTCGCCGTCCTCTGCTTCGGACTGGGCCGGGTACAGAAGCGGCTGCCGGTCGAGCTGGCGGCGGCGGCCTACGGAACCCTGTTCGGCAGCTCGATCGGCTTCCTCTACAGCCTGTCCGGCAAGAGCGTCCTCGCGGCCTCCGTGCTGGGGCTGCTGACCGGTGCGGGCATGCTGGCGGCCGCGTACTACGCCTTCTACACCCGCCGGAACTGAGGGCGCGCCCGCCACGTCTGCGCCACGTGCCTCCATCAGCCGTCCTTGACCTTCTCCGCGGGGGAAGGCCAAGGACCGTGGCGCTGTGACGCGTACGGGGCGGGCCCGCACGGTCAGCACGACCGTGCGGGCCCGCCCCGTGTTCGCGCCGCCCCTGGCGTCAGCTGCGCACCACCGTCACCGGGCACGCCGCGTGCTGGGTGACGTGCAGGCTGACCGAGCCGAGCAGGGTGGCCTTGAAGCCGCTGTATCCGCGTGCGCCGACCACCAGCAGGTTCGCGCCCTCGGCCCGGTCCAGCAGGGACTGCGCCGGGTTGCCGATCAGCACGACCTTGCTGATCGCGGCGGCCCCCACGGCGCCGAGTGCCTCCTCCAGCGCCTCGGTGAGCGAGACGGTGGCCATGGCCTGGGGGTCGAAGTCCTCCGGCAGGCCCGGCATCATCGACGCCCAGCTGGTGGCGGGGTACTCCCAGCTGTTGACGGCCTCGACCGTGTCACCGGTCAGCTCCGCCTGGCGTACGGCCCAGTGCAGTGCCTTGATCGACGACTCGGAGCCGTCAACGCCCACCACGATCCTGCCCATTTCTGCCTCCAGCTCGGTTCGGCTCGGTTGCGCGGGTGTGCCGTGCGGATTCCGCATAGCGCACCCTCCGCCCAACTGTAGTCAAACCGGATGAAACCACAGCACTCGGGCCGGTCAGGCCTGCCCGAGACCGGCGAGCTGCTGTTCGAACGGGACCACCTCGTCGTCCACGCCGAGGGCCCTGGACGCCCCGGAGACGGCCCGGCCCCCGGTGATCGCGCTCGCCAGCTCGCCGCCCGCGCGCCGGATCCGGGCCGGCAGGCCGTCGGCGTACTCGTCGCCCGACGAGCCCCAGTCCTCCGACGCCGCGTACACCGACGTCGGCAGGGTGACGGCCCGCAGATAGGCGAAGAGCGGGCGCATGGCGTGCTCCAGCACCAGCGAGTGCCGGGCGGTGCCGCCGGTCGCGGCGACGACGACGGGCTTCCCGGTCAGCGCGGTGTTCTCGACCAGGTCGAAGAACGACTTGAACAGTCCGCTGTAGGAGGCGGTGAAGACCGGGCTGACGGCGATCAGCCCGTCCGACCCCGTCACCGCGCCGATCGCCTCCTCCAGCGCGGCCGAGGGGAACCCGGTCACCAGGTGGTTGGCGATCCCGACGGCCAGGTCGCGCAGCTCGATCACCCGGACCTCGACCGGGCGGTCCTGCTCGGCGTCCAGCCGCTCCCGGGCGGCCCCGGCCAGCCGCTCGGCCAGCAGCCGGGTCGAGGACGGGCTGCTCAGCCCGGCCGAGACGGCGACGATCCTCAGTGGTTCGGTGGCGAACACGGTGTCAGCTCTCCTTCGCGGTGGCAGGGGCGGTGGTGGCGACGACGGCCGGGTGCAGGGGCGCGGACTCGGGGACCCCGGCGGGCCGCAGCGCGGCGAACTCCTTGCGCAGCACCGGTACGACCTCCTCGCCGAGGATGTCGAGCTGCTCCAGGACGGTCTTCAGCGGCAGCCCCGCGTGGTCCATCAGGAACAGCTGGCGCTGGTAGTCGCCGACGGTGTCCCGGAAGGACAGCGTCCGCTCGATGACCTCCTGCGGGGAACCGACGGTCAGCGGCGTCTGCTGGGTGAAGTCCTCCATCGAGGGGCCGTGCCCGTAGACCGGCGCGTTGTCGAAGTACGGGCGGAACTCCCGTACCGCGTCCTGCGAGTTCTTCCGCATGAACACCTGGCCGCCGAGTCCGACGATGGCCTGCTCGGCGGTGCCGTGCCCGTAGTGGGCGTAGCGCTGCCGGTAGAGGTTCACCATCTTCGCGGTGTGCTCGATGGGCCAGAAGATGTTGTTGTGGAAGAAGCCGTCGCCGTAGTACGCGGCCTGCTCCGCGATCTCAGGGGAGCGGATCGAGCCGTGCCAGACGAACGGCGGCACGCCGTCCAGCGGGCGCGGGGTCGCGGTGAAGGACTGCAGCGGGGTACGGAACCTCCCCTCCCAGTCGACGACGTCCTCGCGCCACAGCTTGTGCAGCAGGGCGTAGTTCTCGATGGCGAGCGGCATGCCCTGGCGGATGTCCTTGCCGAACCAGGGGTAGACCGGCCCGGTGTTTCCCCGGCCCATCATCAGGTCGACGCGGCCGTCGGCGAGGTGCTGGAGCGTGGCGTAGTCCTCGGCGATCTTCACCGGGTCGTTGGTGGTGATCAGCGTCGTGGACGTGGACAGGATCAGGTTCTCGGTGCGGGCGGCGATGTAGCCGAGGGTGGTCGTGGGGGAGGACGGGACGAACGGCGGGTTGTGGTGCTCGCCGGTCGCGAAGACGTCGAGGCCGACCTCCTCCACCTTCCGCGCGATGGCGACGGTGGCCTTGATCCGCTCGTGCTCGCTCGGTGTCCGGCCGGTCGTCGGGTCGGTGGTGACGTCCCCGACGGTGAAGATCCCGAACTGCATGGCGCCCGCCTCCAAGATTGTTGAACATTGAACTATGTGGACACACCCTACAACGGAGTGCCCCACCTCCCTATTCCGCGGGACCCTCCGGTGCGGGGTCTGAGTACGCTGAACGGGTACGGAGGCCGCCCGGAGCCCCGGACCGACGGGAGCGGACATGAGCGGAACCGGCCGCGCGGACGACGGCGCGCCGCGTCCCGAGCGGACGGAAGAGCGCGACTACGGCGGCGGCAGCGAGGCCTGGAAGGAACGCGGCGTCGCGCTGCGCGTCTTCATCTACATCTTCGCCACGCATCTGTTCGCGGGCTTCGTCTGGATCCTCTTCTACGTGGGCGAGCACGCCGAGAAGTGAGCGTCCGGAAGGATCAGGACCGGCTTCCGGTGCTTGCGGTGCCTTCGGCGTGCGGGCTCCGCCCGCCGAGCAGGTACTCCCGGCCCCAGGCCCCGAGCGGGGCCAGCGCCGCGTTCAGGGACGTGCCGAGCGGGGTCAGGCCGTACGTGACGCGGCGCACCGCTCCCTCGAAGGCCTCCTCGCGGAAGACGATGCCCGCCGTCTCCAGCTCCCGAAGATGCGAGGCGAGGACCTTCTCCGTGACGCCGGGAAGCGCGCGCCGCAGCTCACCGAACCGGCAGGGTTCGACATCCAGCGCCCACAGGATGAGCACCTTCCACTTGCCGCCGACCACGTCGATCGCCGCGTCGATGCCGCACACGTAGCCGTCTCGCCGGGTCACCCGCTGAGTTTAAGGTAACCACCCACAAAATAGTGCGTACTTGATCGCGTTCCGGGCGGATACGAGCCTGGGGGGCATGGACCACGACACATCTTCCCGAGCTCCTTCACCCTCCTCGGCCTCGGTGACATGGGCACCGCCCTCGCCCACGCCTGGCTGGCCGCCGGGCACCCGCTGACCGTCTGGAACCGCACCCCGGCCAAGGCCGCCGCACTGACCCGCGAGGGCGCCCGCACGGCGGCCACCCCGGCCGCGGCGATCGCCCCGGCCACCGGCCCCGTGGTGCTCTGCCTGCTGGACGACACCTCCGTGGCCGAGGTCCTGGACGGCGTCGACCTCGGCGGCAAGGACATCGTCAACCTGACCACGAGCACCCCGGAGCAGGCCCGGGAGCTGGCCCGCCGGACCGAGGA
The DNA here is from genome assembly GCA_000470535.1 of Streptomyces sp. AW19M42. Classification (GTDB taxonomy): domain Bacteria; phylum Actinomycetota; class Actinomycetes; order Streptomycetales; family Streptomycetaceae; genus Streptomyces. The sequence continues at coordinate 4,426 of CBRG010000321.1, read as the reverse complement.
GCGCGGGGCCCGCTTCCTGGGCGGCGGGATCATGGCCGTACCCCCGATGATCGGCCGCCCGGAGACCGGCGGCTACGTCTTCTACAGCGGCGACCACGCACTGTTCGAGCGCCACCGCGCAACGCTGGAGGCCCCCGCCGGGGCGAAGTTCACCGGCAGCGACCCGGGCCACGCCGCCCTGCACGATGTCGCCCTGCTCAGCGCGATGACCGGCATGTTCGCCGGCATCGCGCACGCCTTCGCCCTGGTGGCCGGCGAGAAGGACCTCGACCGGACCGCTTTCGCCGCCCTGCTCACGGACTGGCTGCGCGCCATGGCAGGCTCCGCGCCGACGTTGGCCGCCCAGTTGGAAAGCGGCGACTACACGGAAGGAGTCGTCTCCAACCTCGCCATGATGGCGGCCGGCAACGACACCCTCCTGGGCACGGCGGCGGACCAGTCGGTCGACCCCCTGCTCCTCACCCCTTACATGGACCTGATGCGGCGGCGGGTGGCCCAGGGCCACGGCGACGAGGGCCTGGCGGGGACGGTCGGGCTGCTCCGGAGCGCGTGAAGGGGACTGATTCCGTGTCACTCGTGCGGGCGATAGCCGGATGGAGACTTTCGAAGTAGTTTCAAAGTCATGAGCAATCAGAGTGCTGCTGTGAACTTTTCCGAGTTGGTGAACAAGAACAAGCAGACCCTTGCCCGACTGGACGAGTCACCGCAGCTGCTGCTGCACCGCAGGGACGGCGAGGATCTGGTCCTCACCACGGCGGTGCGGGCCGAACAGGACCGGAGGGTGGTGTCGGCCGCCACGCGCATGCTCGCCGCCATGGCCCGACGGGAGCCCGGCAGCATGGAGCTGCTTCTGGACATACTGCCGGACGCGTTCCCCTGGGTCCGGTTCCTGCCCGAACCCGACGTCCACGCATTCGCCGTCGAACTGGTCGACACCATGCGCGCCGCCGATTCGATCGGCAACAGCGCTTCAGTCGCCCAGATGCTCACCGCATGGCAGCACAGCGCCGAGGTCCACTCCGCCCCCGAACTGCTGGCCGCGCTGACCAGGGACCAGGAGGCGGACACGGCCTAAAGGCAGGCGCCCGGTCCGCGGGGGTTCGCATGAGCGCGGGGCGCGGCAACCGGGCGGCCACGAGCGCATTTCACGACGGCCCAGGTCGAGGGCGCCTCAGAGGCGCGGTGGGCGCCCGACGATGCGGAGCGTCAGACCTCGAACAGGCCCTGAGGAAAGCGCGTTCAGCGCTGATGCCGTGTCAGGAGTCGGCGGAGAAGATGTCTGCCTTCACTGCGGTCACGAACGTTGACCACGGGCCGGAGCCGATGCGCAGAACGTTCCCGGTAAGGCTCTTGCTGTCGCGGACGGCATGGCCTTCGCCTGCTGTTCGGGCTATCTCGAGGCAGTCGCCCTGCTGATCCGAGTAGGACGACTTGCGGAACGCGGTGATGATCTCGGAAATCACGGTGCCTCTTTCGTGGGCTGCTCTGCGATACTGAGAAGCTGCCGAATACGACCGGCGCTCTCCTGCGGCGACATGGCTGCCGAGCGTAGTTGGTCAAAGACGTTGGAGTAGAGGGCCAGGTCGCCCGGAGCCTCCACGACCGAGGTGTTGGCCACGTTACGAACGGCGACGGCTTCTACATTCGGCTCCACCCCGAATGAGAAGGCCACGAAGGGGCCTGACATCCCCGCGATCTTGCTGGCCGCTGCCGGGAGCATCTGTACCGTCACGTTCTGCCGCCGGCCGGTGTCCAGAAGCCTCAGCCACTGGCCCTTGCAGATGTCGGGATCGTCGGAAAGGGCCGTGACGGCGGGCTCCCAGATGATCGCGGTGAAGTGTGTGCCGCCCGCCTCGATTCTCCGCTGACGTTCCTGGCGTACTTCGATCAGTTGGCCGACGCGTTCGGGAGTGATGAACGTTGGCCCGGAGGTGATCACAGATCGCGCATATTCCGGTGTCTGCAGGAGCCCTGGGATGAGAGCGGGCTCCCAGGACCGAATGTTGGTGGAGTCGCTTTCGAGCGTGATGTGGTCTGCGTAGTCGGGGCGGACAGTCTCCTGGTAGTCGAGCCACCATCCCCGTTCGTTGCTCGCACGTGCCCAACGCTCCAACCGCGCTCGTTCTCCGGGGTCTTGGACCTCGAACCGGTCCAGGAGCGTGCGGACTTCCAAGGCCGAGGCCGACACAAGGCCACCCTCCATGCGGCTGACCTTGGTGACCGACTTCATGATTGCCTCGGCTGCGGCGGCCTGGTCCAGCCCCGCTGCCTCACGGTGGCGCTTCAGTGCCGCTCCGAGGCGCCGACTTCGGACAGTTGGCCTTCCACCTGCGGGCATTGTGACCCCTCCTGACGTTTGTTCCAGTGCGCCGTTCTGGGTGAAGGCGTAGTCGACGCCGCTCGACACTCACCGTAGTCGCAAATTTGCGGAAGTTGAGCTTGCGGAAGTGATTCGAACACGCCTAGCGTCATTGCGTAACGCTCTGCGCGCATAAGTGTGCAACGAGTGGGGTTCTTTCGTGGCAGCAAGGAGCCCCCGCGACCGTTGCACCGGTCCGGGGGCGTGGCCAACCCTTTGGAGGAGCGTCGACGTGTGGAATTTTATCTCCCGGCTCCGCGGTGCAATCCGCTTCGCTTCAACCGGACTCTCGGGAGGCGAGCGACTGGACGGCGGGCGGGCCCGTCCGCTCAGTCCAGCGCGCGTCAGACCGCAAATGAGCTCTGAGCAGGTCGAGTTCGCACGTTGGGAGCGCGCCGAGAATCGGTTTCGACGGGAGCGGCGGCGGGTGTGGTGGCTGGCTCAGCACGGCATCGAGGCAGGGCCCAGCCCGGTTTTCGGCGTGGTGGTGTGGTGATGGGGGAGGCATCGGACTACACCGTCGTGTCGCGCTGGAGCCGCCACCCGCGTTGTGTCGGTCGCGCCAGGGCGGAGTTGCGTGCCGTGCTCGCGGGCTGGGCGCTTTCTGGGCTGGAGGAGGCGGCGGTGCTCGTGCTCTCCGAGCTCCTGACCAACGCGGGTCAGCACGCACGGGTCTCGCCGGGGCGGGAGATCGAAACCCGGTTCAGGCTGGTGGACGGCGGGGTGCGGATCGAGGTCCACGACGCCTCGGACATGGCGCCGCAGGCGCGCGATCCGGAGCCAGGTTCGTCCGGTGGGCGGGGGCTGATCCTTGTCGCCGCGCTGGCGGACAGGTGGGGGTACGGGGCGCGGTGCGGGGCCGGCAAGGTGGTGTGGGCGGAGCTGACCCCTGGCCTGTGAGGTCCGGGAGAAGCGCCGTGACGCGGAGGTCATGGCGCGTTACTATCGCGCCATGACCTCCGTACCGTGCCGGAACTGGTGGCGCTCCTTCTAGGGGCGGCCACCTCTTCTGCGCGGGACCAGGGCCGTTCGATGGACGGCCCTTTTTCTCTGCCCTCTTCCGGTACGGGCTCCCCGCCCGGTGGGCCGTCCTCCACGCACACACCGACGCGAGGAGAGACCTCTCATGACCACGACCGCGACCACGACCGACGCCGCCCCGGACATCGCGCTGGAGGAGCGGATCCGGCGGTACCCGGAGAGGTTCCGGGTCCTGACCGGCGACCGGCCCACCGGGGCGCTCCACCTCGGGCACTACTTCGGCACGCTCCACAACCGGGTGCGGCTCCAGGACCTCGGGGTGGAGACGTTCATCGTCATTCCGGACTACCAGGTGCTGACCGACCGGGACGTGGCCGAGCGGCTCACCGCGACGATGGAGGGGCTGCTGCTGGACTACCTGGCCGTCGGTATCGACCCGGAACGCTCGGTGATCTTCAACCACAGCGCCGTGCCCGCGCTCAACCAGCTGATGCTGCCGTTCCTGAGCCTGGTCTCGGTCGCGGAGCTGGGACGTAACCCCACGGTCAAGGACGAGATCGCGCACTCCCGGCAGGACTCCGTCAGCGGCCTGATGTTCACCTACCCGGTCCATCAGGCGGCCGACATCCTCTTCTGCAAGGGCAACCTGGTGCCGGTCGGCAAGGACCAGTTGCCCCACCTCGAAGTCGCCCGGACCGTCGCCAGGCGGTTCAACGAGCGGTACGGGCCCCTCTTCCCGGAACCCGAGGCGCTGCTCTCCGCCGTGCCGCAGCTGCTCGGCACCGACGGCACCAAGATGAGCAAGAGCCGCGCCAACTCCATCGCGCTCGGCGCCGGCACGGACGAGACGGCCCGACTGATCAAGGGCGCCACGACCGACGCCGACCGCCACATCACCTATGACCCGGCGAGGCGGCCCGGCGTGTCCAGCCTGGTGCTGCTGGCCGCCCTCTGCCTCGACCGCGATCCGCACACCGTGGCCGAGGAGATCGGCGGCGGGGGCGCGGCCGCCCTGAAGCGGACGGTGACCGACGCGGTCAACACCCGGCTGGCACCGATGCGCGCCCGACGGGCCGAGTACGCACG
>CBRG010000320.1 GCA_000470535.1 Streptomyces sp. AW19M42 | reverse complement strand
GCGGGGCCCGCCCCGGGGCCGTGGCCCGGCCGCGCTCCGAGGCCCTGCGGGAGCGGCTGCTCACCATGCTCGGCTCGGCGCAGGCGGGGCGCCGGCAGACCGCGGCGGAGGCGCTGGCGCGGTGGCCGGAGCCGGAGGCCCGACTCGCGGTGCTGCGCGCGTACCTGAACGGCCGGATTGCCCGGCCCGTCGCGGCCGGCCTCGACCGCGCGCTCGGCGCCATCGGAGAGAGCGGACTCCGGGGCGACACCATCCTGCGCGACCGGGTGGCGCGAGCGGCCGTGCGGCTCGATCCGCAGGAGCGGCAACGGCTCGTCCCCATGCTGCTGGAGTGGTGGGAGCACACGCCGGCCGCCTCGGCCGGGGCCGTCACCGACGCGTTGCGCGCCCATCCCGCCGACGCGCTGGCCGAATCGCTGGGCGACCGACTCGACGCGGGGGCCTGGGGATTCCTGGACCTGCTCACCGGCCGCCCGCTGCTGCGCACCCCGGCGCTCACGCGGGTCTGCCGCCGGCTGCGTACCGAAGGGCGTGCCGAACTCGCGGACCGGATCGCCCTGGTGGACGGGCCGTTGCGGGGAGCGGACGCCGGAGGGCAGGACGCGGCTGCCCTGGCCGCACTCCGCGGCCGGGACGCGGCCCTTCCCGCCGCGACGCGGCACCCCCCGACCCGGCGTGAGCTGATGGACCTGGCCGCGACCGGCGCCCCCGAGCAGATCTGCCGGGCGCTCACCGAGCTGGCCGAGGCGCACACCGGCCCCGAACCGGACCGGGACCCGCGCCTCCTCGACCTGCTCGGTGAGCTGCTGACGCACCCCCGGCCCAGGGTCCGGCTACGGGCCCACCGCACCGCGCGTGCGATGCTCGACCGGACGGAGTACCTGCGCCACACCGGGCAGTTGCTGGACGACCCACGGGCGGACGTGGTGCGCATGGCGCTGCGGACGCTCTGCCGGGCGGGCTGGGAGCCGGCGTTCCCCGCGGTCACCGGACTGCTCGGGCCCCCGCACGCGACGGTGCGCGACGCGGCGGCCGAGGCGCTGGCCGGACTGGGCGGGGCGGCGGTCCCGGCACTCCGGCACGCCGCCGCCCGCGCCCGGCCCGACCGGCGCTCCCTGTACACGGACCTGCTGGCCCGGATCGGGGCCGGCGAGCGCTGACGCGGTCCGCCGCCCCGGCCCCGTACCCGCCTTCCGGCTACAGGTACTTCTTGATCTCCCGGCGGGCCAGCGACCGCTGGTGCACCTCGTCCGGGCCGTCCGCCAGCCGCAGCGTCCGCGCCGCCGCCCACAGTTCGGCCAGCGGGAAGTCCTGGCTGACGCCGCCCGCGCCGTACAGCTGGACCGCCTGGTCGAGGATGGAGACCACCGCACGCGGGGTGGCGATCTTGATGGACTGGATCTCGGTGTGCGCGCCGCGGTTGCCCACTGTGTCCATCAGCCAGGCCGTCTTCAGCACCAGCAGCCGCAACTGCTCCACCTGGACCCGGGCGTCCGCGATCCAGTTCTGCACCACGCCCTGCTGGGCGAGCGGCTTGCCGAAGGCGGTACGGGACACCGCGCGCCGGCACATCAGCTCGATGGCGCGCTCGGCCATGCCGATCAGCCGCATGCAGTGGTGGATACGGCCCGGCCCCAGCCGTGCCTGGGCGATGGCGAAACCGCCGCCCTCCTCGCCCACCAGGTTCGTCGCGGGCACCCGCACGTGGTCGAAGAGCACCTCGGCGTGGCCGCCGTGGTAGTGGTCCTCGTAGCCGTACACCTTCATGGCGCGCTTCACCGTCAGCCCCGGGGTGTCGCGCGGGACGAGGATCTGCGACTGCTGGCGGCGGATGTCGTCGCCGTCCGGGTCGGACTTGCCCATCACGATGAAGATCGCGCAGTCCGGGTTCATCGCCCCGGAGATGTACCACTTGCGCCCGTTGATGACGTAGTCCTCGCCGTCACGGGTGATCCGGGTCTCGATGTTGGTCGCGTCCGACGACGCCACCTCCGGCTCCGTCATCGCGAACGCGGACCGGATCTCACCCGCCAGCAGCGGATCCAGCCACTGCTTCTTCTGCGCGTCGGTGCCGAACTGGGCGAGCACCTCCATGTTCCCGGTGTCCGGCGCCGCGCAGTTCAGCGCGGTCGGCGCCAACTGCGGGGAGCGGCCCAGGATCTCGGCCAGCGGGGCGTACTGGAGGTTGGTCAGCCCGGCGCCGTACTCGGCGTCCGGCAGGAAGAGGTTCCACAGCCCCTGCCTGCGGGCCTCGGCCTTGAGGTCCTCGACGACCTGCGGGGTGTCCCACGGCGACGCGAGCTGCTCCCGCTGCTCCTCCGCGGTCCGTTCGGCCGGGTGGACGTGCTCGTCCATGAAGGTGAGCAGCTTGCCGCGCAGCTCCTCGGTACGGGCGTCGAATGCGAAGTCCATGGGGTTGATCAGCCTTTCTGGAGGGTGGTGAGGCCGTGCGCGATGAAGACGGGGACGAGATCGCCGATGCGGTCGAAGCCGCCGCCGACGGTCTGGCCCAGCGTGTAGCGGTAGTGGATGCCCTCCAGGATCACGGCGAGCTTGAACCAGGCGAACGCCGTGTACCAGGAGATGGCGGAGATGTCCCGGCCGGAGCGGGCGGCGTAGCGCTCGATCAGTTCGGCGGGGGAGGGGTGGCCGGCCGCGCCGCTGGTGGTGGAGACGGGTGACTCGGGCAGTTCGAGGTCGGAGCTGTACATCACCAGCAGCCCCAGGTCGGTGAGTGGGTCACCGAGCGTGGACATCTCCCAGTCGAGCACGGCCTTGATCCGGTCGTCGGAGCCGATCAGGACGTTGTCCAGGCGGTAGTCGCCGTGCACCACCGTCGGCGCGGGGGAGGACGGCAGCGCGCGGCCGAGGGCCGCGTGCAGTTCGTCGATGCCCGCCAGTTCGCGGTTGCGGGAGGCGTCCAGCTGCTTGCCCCAGCGGCGCAGCTGCCGGTCCAGGAAGCCCTCGGGGCGCCCGAAGTCACCGAGTCCGACCGCCTGCGGGTCCACGGCGTGCAGTTCGACCAGGGTGTCCACCAGTCCGAGCACGGCCGCCCGGGTGCGCTCCGCGCCGAGCGGGGCGAGCTGTTCCGCGGTGCGGTACGGGGTGCCCTCGACGTACTCCATGACGTAGAACGGTGAGCCGATGACGGAGTCGTCCTCGCAGAGCAGGATCGGTTCGGGGACCGGGACGGCCGTCGGGTGCAGTGCGCTGATCACCCGGTGCTCGCGCTTCATGTCGTGGGCGGTGGCCAGCACATGGCCGAGCGGCGGGCGCCGGACGACCCAGCGGCCGGCGCCGTCCGTGTCCGTGTCCGTGACGATGTAGGTCAGGTTCGAACGGCCGCCCTCGATGAGCCGGGCGTCCAGCGGTCCGTTCACCAGGCCCGGCCGTTCGCGGTCGAGGTGTCCGCGCAGCCGGTCGAGGTCGAGGCCTGGCGGGTGGACTGAGCTCATCGTGCGCACCTCCGGAATGGATGAACGGTCGGTGTTCATGATGCCGACCAGTCGGTATGTCGTCCAGTGAACTCCCGGAACCGGATGTGACCGGCTCCGGTGCGATCGGCTGCTCAGCCTCTGGTGTTCAGTCTTATCTCTGAATAGAGTTCACGTATGAATACAGCATTGTTGATCGAAGAAGTCCGGCTGACCCCGATCCTCATTGCCGACCCGCCGCTCCTCAACACCCAGGGCGTCCACCAGCCCTACACCCCGCGCCTCGTCGTGGAGGTCGTCACACGCGGCGGAGTGACCGGCATCGGGGAGACGTACGGCGACGGCAAGTACCTCGAACTGGCCGAGCCGCTCGCCGCCGCCCTGCCGGGCCGCCCCGTCAGCGAGGTGAACGGGCTCTTCGCCCTCGCGGACGAGGTGTGCGCGGACTCACGCGCCGCCGACGAGCGGGTCGACGCGGGCGGGCTGCGCGGCGTCCAGACCGCGGACAAGCTGCGGCTCTCCGTGGTGTCCGGCTTCGAGGTGGCCTGCCTGGACGCGCTGGGCAAGTCCCTCGGCCTGCCGGTGCACGCGCTGCTCGGCGGCAAGGTGCGCGACACCGTCGAGTACAGCGCGTACCTCTTCTATCGCTGGGCCGAGCACCCCGAGGGCGGCGAACGGGACGACTGGGGGGCGGCCGTCGAACCGGCCGGGGTCGTCGCCCAGGCGCGCCGGTTCGCCCGGGAGTACGGCTTCTCCTCCTTCAAGCTGAAGGGCGGCGTCTTCCCGCCTGACCAGGAGATCGCCGCGGTCCGCGCGCTGGCCGAGGCGTTCCCCGGTCAGCCGCTGCGTCTGGACCCCAACGGCGCCTGGTCCGTCGAGACCTCGCTGTACGTCGCCGAGCAGCTCAAGGGTGTACTCGAATACCTGGAGGACCCGGCGGCCGGCACCGGGCTGATGGCCGCCGTCGCGGCCGGCACCGACGTACCGCTGGCCACCAACATGTGCGTCACCACCCTCGCGGAGGTCCCCGAGGCCTTCGCCCGGGACGCCGTGCAGGTCGTCCTCTCCGACCACCACTACTGGGGCGGACTGCACCGGACCCGCGAACTGGCCGGGATCTGCCGCACCTTCGGCGTCGGGCTCTCCATGCACTCCAACACCCACCTCGGGATCAGTCTCGCCGCCATGACGCACGTCGCGGCCACCGTCCCCAACCTCGACTACGCCTGCGACAGCCACTACCCGTGGCAGACCGAGGACGTCATCACCGCCCGCCATGTCTTCGAGGACGGCCGGCTCACCGTCTCCGACGCCCCCGGCCTCGGAGTCGAGCTGGACCGGGAGCGCCTGGCCGCACTGCACCGCCGCTGGCTCGACGACGACGGCACGATGCGCGAGCGCGACGACGCCGCCGCGATGCGCAAGGCGGAGCCCGGGTGGCGGGCGCCGTCGATCCCGCGCTGGTGAGCCCAGGCGGCTGTTCCGGATTTGCGCTGTGCCTGACCCGCGCCGATGGTCGAAGGATGAAGGCGATCAGTTACAGCGGATACGGCGATGCCGACGTTCTGGAGTACGGCGAGCGGCCCGACCCCAAGGTCGGCCCCGACACCGTCCTGGTGAAGGTGCGGGCCGCCGCGGTCAACCCGGTGGACCGGCAGGCGCGGCAGGGGAATCTGGACGCCGCACTCGACGCGGTCTTCCCGGTGATCCCCGGCTGGGACGTGTCCGGGGTCGTCGTGCAGCCCGGCGTCGCCGTGGATGAGTTCGCCGTCGGTGACGAGGTCATCGGATACGTGCGGGAGGACTTCCTCAGCCGCGGCACCTTCGCGGAGTACGTCGCCGCCCCCGTGCGCACCCTCGCCCGCAAACCGCTGAGCCTGAGCTTCGAGGAGGCCGCCGGTCTGCCGCTGGCCGGCCTCACGGCCTACCAGGTGCTCCACCGGTCCCTGCGGATCCGTAACGGTGACACCGTCCTGGTCCACGCGGCGGCGGGCGGTGTCGGCTCACCGGCCGTCCAGCTCGCCCGTCACGCGGGATGCCGGGTCATCGGTACCGCGAGCGCGCACAACCACGACCACCTGCGACAGCTCGGCGCGGAACCCGTGGAGTACGGGGACGGGCTCGTGGACCGGCTGCGGGCGCTGGCCCCGGACGGGATCGACGCCGCCTTCGACACGGTGGGCGGGGAAGCGCTGCGGGCCTCCGCCGAGACGCTCGCGCCGGACGGGCGGCTGACCTCCATCGTGGACAGCGAGGTGTTCTCGTACGGCGGCACGTACGCCTTCGTGCGGCCCGACGCCAAGGACCTCGCCCATCTGGCCGAACTGGCCGAGCGGGGCATCATCACGGTCCACGTCGACCGGGTCTTCCCCCTGGAGCGGACCGCGGAGGCGCACCGGCTCAACGCGCAGGGGCGCACCCGAGGCAAGATCGTCGTCACGGTGGACTGGGAGAGCTGACGGGCCGGGCGCGCCCGGCCCGTGGCCGCCGAGCCGGGATCAGAAGAGCATGGCGGCCGCGAACACGGCCAGCGCGACCGTGCACGCCGCCGCCGTCAGCGCGGCGCGCGCACCGAGCGGCCCCGGGCGCGCGGTGCCCATGCCCTGCACCCGGCGGTTCGCCACCCGCAAAAACCCCAGCCAGGCGAGCGCGCTCAGCGACAGCGCGATGATCGCCGCCGGGCTCGCCCCGCCGTGCAGCGCCTGCTTGCCCGCCAGCAGCGCCACCACCGTGCAGGACAGCGTGGTGCGCCGCCAGGCCAGCCTGGTCCGCTCCGGCTGGAGCCCCGGATCGCGTCCTGCCGTGGTCACCGGCCCTCCCAGCCGAACACGACCACCACCACCATCGCCACGGCCACCACCGCGACCGCGAGACCCAGCAGGGTCGGGAACCGGGACACCGGCAGGTCCTCGCCGCGCCGCATCGCCCGCTCGCACCGCACCCAGTGGTTGACGGCTCGCAGTGCGCACAGCACCCCGGCCGCGAGCAGCGCCAGCGCCAGACCGGCGCGCACGCCCCAGGAAAGCTCGGGCAGGAACTGGTCGACCGCGAAACCGCCGCCGATCAACGCGAGAGCCGTCCGGATCCAGGCGAGGAAGGTCCGCTCGTTGGCGAGTGAGAAGCGGTAGTCGGGGGTGTCGCCCTCTTCGCGGATCCGCTGAGGCGCGAACCACAGCCGCAGGCTCTGTACGAATTCGTTCACGTCCGGACCTTATCTGCCGCTTCGGTGCGCGGTGCGGGGCGGTTCGGGACGCTTCAGGACGCTTCGCGGAACGCCCGCAGCCGCCGGTAGCCCTCCAGGCCGTCCGGCACCCACGGCCAGTCACCGAGCCGCCGGACCAGCTCCTCGTCGGTGAGGAAGGTGTGCCAGGCGACCTCTTCGACCTGCGGCTTCACCGGCAGCTCGCACCGCACCTGGTACACGTACGACCACCAGCTGTGCCCGTCGCTGTCGTAGAGGAACTTGAAGAGCGGCTCGGGCCGGGGGAGCCCCGTGACACCCAGCTCCTCCTCGGCCTCCCGCAGCGCCGCCTCGTCGTACGTCTCGCCCGCGCCGACCACCCCGCCGACGAACATGTCGTAGTGCGACGGGAAGACCAGCTTGGTGGCGGTTCTGCGGTGCACGAAGATCCGGCCGTCGGCGTCCCGGGCCTCGATGAACGCGCAGCGGTGACGCAGGCCGCGCGCGGTCGCCTCGCCGCGCGTGGCCTGCCCGACGACCTCGTCGTTCTCGTCGACGATGTCCAGGATCTCGTCAGAAGGTGTCATGCACCTCATCCAACAGCAGACCGCCCGCGGGCGGTCACTGCCCCATGACGTACTCGACGGTCGGGTCCGTGGTCCAGCCGCCGTCCACGGCGAGTTCGGCGCCGGTGACGTAGGAGGCGGCGTCCGAGAGCAGGAAGACGACGGCCTCGGCGATCTCACCGGGCTCACCGACCCGGCCCACCGGGGTGTGGCCGTAATCAATCGCCAGGGCGGAGCGGCCGCCCGTCTGGGAGACAGGGCACCCGCTCCGGACGCCTGTGGTCGCGCGGGTACCGGCCTCAGCGCGGCTCAAGGGTCTTGGTGCGCCGCCCGCCCACCGGCCCCTCCGGCATCGCCGGATGCAGCCCCAGCAGCACGATCCCGACCACGATCGCCGCGAGCCCGGCCGCCTGCCAGGCCAGCGCGCCCGTGTCGGTGCGCACCTGGTCGCCGAGGAACCCGATGCCGCAGGCGATCCCGGCCAGCGGCTGGGCCGCGGTCAGCGCGGGCAGCGACATCCGCAGCGGCCCGGTCTCGAACGCACTCTGCACCAGGAGCAGCCCCGTCACCCCCAGCACCAGCACCGCGTACGGCTGCCAGCTCGTCACCAGGGCCGCCCAGCCGTCGTCCCCGATCAGCTGGCCGCTGACCCGGGTCAGCGCGTCCTGGAGTCCGTACAGCAGTCCGGCCGCCACCGCGAGGAGCGTCGGGGCCGACACGGAGCGCGAGCGTGCCGCGTACATGGTGAGCGCCAGGGCGATGCCCGCCACCACACCGATCACCAGCCAGTGCCGCAGCGGGCTCGACACCGCCGTGCCGCCCTTCGGCTCGCCCGCCAGCAGGAACGCGGCGACTCCGCACGCCAGCAGCCAGAGCCCGGCCCAGCCCTGCCGGCCGAGGCGCTGGCCGGTGCGGTGGCGGGACAGGGTCATCGCGAAGAGCAGGTTGGTGGCCAGCAGCGGCTCGACGACGGAGACCTCGCCCTTGCCCAGGGCCAGCGCGCCCAGCACCATGCCGCAGACCATCAGGCCGATTCCGGCCAGCCAGCTCCGTACCCGCATCAGGTCCAGCAGCAGCCGGAACGACAGATAGTCGCTCTTCGGGGCGTGGCTGGCGGCGGCCTGCTGCAGCACGAAGCCGAAGCCCAGACAGCAGGCCGCGCTCACGGCGAGTACGAGAACCAGCACCGACACGCTTCTCTACCCCAAGTCAGGCCGGAAGAGAATGAATTGTTTCGACGATAGCGCCTGGACGCCACCGGTGCGGCCGGAGTGCCGCCGACCGGGCGGTTGACGCCGGGGCGGCCGGTACCGAAGATCTGACGCACCAGTAACTTCGCGAGGAACCTCACGGGCATGTGCGGCCTTCCACCGGACCGTGTCCGGATCGCCCCGACAAGGATGGAACCCATGGCGTACGACGCTGATGTGATCGTGATCGGGGCGGGACTCGCCGGGCTGGTCGCCACCGCCGAGCTGGTCGACGCGGGCCGCTCGGTGATCCTGCTCGACCAGGAGCCCGAGCAGTCGTTCGGCGGCCAGGCGCACTGGTCCTTCGGCGGGCTCTTCTTCGTCGACTCACCCGAACAGCGCCGGATGCGGATCAAGGACAGCCATGACCTGGCCCTCCAGGACTGGCTGGGCACCGCGGGCTTCGACCGCGAGGAGGACCACTGGCCGAGGAAGTGGGCCGAGGCGTACGTCGACTTCGCCGCCGGTGAGAAGCGGTCCTGGCTGCACCGACAGGGCATGCGGTTCTTCCCCGTCGTCGGCTGGGCCGAGCGCGGCGGGTACGACGCGAACGGCCACGGCAACTCCGTCCCCCGCTTCCACATCACCTGGGGCACCGGCCCCGGCGTCGTCGCCCCCTTCGAGCGCCGGGTCCGTGAGGGCGTCGCCAAGGGCCTGGTCACCTTCCGCTTCCGCCACCGGGTCACCGGTCTCGGCCGCACCGGGGGCGTCATCGACACCGTCAGCGGCGAGATCCTGGAGCCGAGCGGCGCGGCGCGCGGGACCGCGAGCAGCCGCGAGGCGACCGGCGGCTTCGAACTGCGGGCCCAGGCGGTGATCGTCACCTCCGGCGGCATCGGCGGCAACCACGACCTCGTGCGCGAACAGTGGCCGGAGCGGCTCGGCACCCCGCCCGACAGGATGCTCTCCGGCGTCCCCGCCCACGTGGACGGGCTGATGCTCGGCATCACGGAGGAGGCGGGCGCCCACCACATCAACCGTGACCGGATGTGGCACTACACCGAGGGCATCGAGAACTGGAACCCGATCTGGGCCAGGCATGCCATCCGCATCCTGCCCGGCCCGTCCTCGCTCTGGCTGGACGCCCGCGGCAAGCGGCTGCCCGTCCCGCTCTTCCCCGGCTTCGACACGCTCGGCACCCTCGAACACATCATGCGCACCGGCCACGACTACACCTGGTTCGTGCTGGACCAGAAGATCATCGGCAAGGAGTTCGCGCTCTCCGGCTCCGAGCAGAACCCCGACCTGACCGGCAAGTCCGTCCGAGGCGTGATCGGCCGGGCGCGCGCCGACGTGCCCGGCCCGGTGAAGGCGTTCATGGACAACGGGGCGGACTTCGTCGTCGAGAACGACCTCGGCGCCCTGGTCCGCGGCATGAACGCGCTCACCGGCGAAGGGCTCATCGACGAGGACGACCTGCGCCGCGAGATCACCGCCCGCGACCGCGAGATCGCCAACCCCTTCACCAAGGACCTCCAGATCACCGCGATCCGGGGCGCCCGCGCCTACCTCGGCGACAAGCTGATCCGGACCGCCGCACCGCACCGCATCCTCGACCCCAAGGCCGGGCCGCTGATCGCCGTACGGCTGAACATCCTCACCCGCAAGTCGCTCGGCGGCCTGGAGACGGACCTGTCCTCCCGGGTCCTCACCGCGGACGGCACCCCGCTGGCCGGGGTCTACGCGGCCGGCGAGGCGGCCGGCTTCGGCGGTGGCGGGGTGCACGGCTACCGGTCGCTGGAGGGCACCTTCCTCGGCGGCTGCATCTTCTCCGGCCGGGCCGCGGGCCGGGCCGCGGCCCAGGCGGTCGGCTGACGGCGGCCCCGCGGGGCTCCGTGTGCCGCGGTCGCACGTCCGTCCGGTGGGGTTCGGAGCCCGGGACCGTGCGCGGGCACCGGATTCGGGCAGAGGAAGAACATGCCTGGAGTAGCCGAGCCCGTGATCAACCTCGTCCGGCGCACCAACGAATCCGTGCGGATGCAGACCCTGCGTTCCACGGGCGCCGCGGTGATCGCCTACGTCGTGGCGACGTCGACACTGTCCCAGCCCGCCCCCCTGACCGCTCCGCTCACCGCCCTGCTCGTCGTCCAGGTCACGCTGTACGCCACCCTCACCACCGGGATCCGCCGGGTGAACGCCGTGGTCGTCGGGGTGCTCATCGCGAGCGGATTCAGCTCCCTGGTCGGGCTGTCCTGGTGGAGCCTCGGGCTGACGATCTTCACCTCGCTGATCATCGGCCGGCTGGTCCGGGTCAACGAGTTCGTCCCCGAGGTGGCGATCAGCGCCATGCTGGTGCTCGGCGTCGCGCAGGTGGCCGACACCGCGTGGGAGCGGGTGTTCGAAACGCTGATCGGCGCGGGGGTGGGGCTGCTGTTCAACCTGCTGTTCGCCCCGCCCGTGTGGGTGCAGTCGGCAGGGACGTCGATCGACGTCCTGGCCCGCCGGATGGGGGAGATGTTCCGCGACCTGGGTGGTGACCTGGGCGGCCGGGTCACCGTCGAGCAGGCCGCGGAGCGGCTGCACCGGGCCCGCCGCATCGACCACGACATCGTGGCTGTGGACGCCTCGCTGCGGCAGGCGGAGGAGAGCCTCATGCTCAACCCCCGGGTCCGGCAGGGGTTGCTCTACCGGGTCGTGCTCCGCACCGGCCTGGACACCCTGGAGATCTGCGCAGTGGTGCTGCGGGTGCTGGCCAGGACGCTGACCGACCTGGCCAAGGACCGGGTCGACGAACCCCTCTTCCCCGCGGAGGTGGCCTCCGGGCTCACCGAACTCTTCGGGCAGCTGGCGGAGGCCGTCGCCAGCTTCTCGACGCTGATCACCACCCCGGTCGCCGCGAGCGCGGAGGAGGCCGAGACGCGGCTGACCGACGCGCTCACGGTCAGCCGCGCGACCCGGGACCGGGTGGCGGACATGCTGCTGGCGGCGGTCCAGGACCACCCCCGGAAGTGGCAACTGCACGGAGCGCTGCTCGCGGAGGTCGACCGGATTCTGGACGAACTGGACATCGAGAAACGCACCGAACGGCTCAGCCAGGAGCTCGACCGCCGCTCAAGCGAGATGCACGAGCGCCATCCCCGGCTGCTCGCGCTCCGGCGGCGGCTGGACCTGGCCAGGCGTGCGAGCCGGGCGGGGGGCGACAGCGACCGCACGTGAGGGCCGGCCCCGCCTGCCTGCCGCACGCTCAGGCCGGGTCGATCAGCTCCACGACCCGGAACCGTTCGGCGACGACCGGGGTGTCGTCGTCGACCGTGAAATCCGGGTCGTCGAGCGCCTCCCGCATCTCTTCGCTGTGCCAGAACCGCTCGTGGCCGGCCCGCCACCCGGCCACCGACGTGTCGCCCTCGCCCTCGTCGAGCACATGCTGGAGGTCGACGTCCCCGAGGCGCAGAATCCGCACCTCCGTCACCTCCAGCACCGCGATCTCCCGGCCGTCCGAGTCGATCAGCGCGGACCGCTCACCCACCGGAGGCGGCTCCTCCTTCTCCACTTCGTACTCCACGAGCAGTCCGGTCGTCGACACCTTCCGCCCGTCGAGGACCGCGGCGACCAGCTCATCGCGCAGCGGCCCCGGGAACACGAGGAGGAAGGGCTTGAGCGCTTCACGGTTCGGCATGGCACAAGTCTGACACCAGCGGTCCGCCGGTGACCGGGCCGGTGGAGGAGAATCTGACGGACCGGTGACGGACCGCCACCGCCCCTGGCGTCCGGCGGCCCGGAGTGCTCGAATCGGGGAGTGAACAGTTCCCCTCCCGACGACGGACCCGATCCGGACGCCGTCGGCGCCCCCGTCGGCCGCCGCCTGGTCCTCACGATGCTCGGCCTCGGCGCCGTCGGGCTGGTCGCCGCCCCCGTCCTTCAGCGGACCCTGGAATCGGGTCTCGGCGCGGTCGCGGACAAGGACCCCACCGGGCTGACCGGCCTGCTGCCCAACGGCGGCGGCTTCCGGTACTACTCGGTGGCGTCCTCCGTACCGTCGAAGGGAGCGGCCGACTACCGGCTGACCGTCGACGGGCTGGTCGACCGCCCGGCCACGTACACCCTGGACGCCCTGAAGGCACTGCCGCAGACCCGGATGGTCCGCGATGTGCAGTGCGTGACCGGATGGCGGGTGCCCGAGACCCCGTTCGAGGGCGTACGGCTCTCGGCGCTGCTGGACGCGGCGGGTGTCCGGCCCGGGGCCGGGGCGATCCGGTTCACCTGCTTCGACGGCACCTACAGCGAGAGCCTCACGCTCGCCCAGGCCCGCCGCGCCGATGTGCTGGTCGCGCTGCGCATGCAGGACCGGCCGGTGTCCCACTCCCACGGTGGCCCGGTCCGGCTCTACGTGGCCCCGATGTACTTCTACAAGTCGGCGAAATGGCTCTCCGGGATCACCGTCACGGACTCCGTACGCCCCGGTTACTGGGAGGAGCTCGGCTATGACGTCGACGCCTGGGTCGGCCGGTCCAACGGCCGTGACGACGCCCCCACGACCTGAGGCGTCCGGCCGGGTACGGCGGTTCGGCCGGCCGGCGCGGTGGGCGCACCGCACCACGGCGGCGCTGATGCTGCTCTGCGTGGCGTCGGCCGCCTGCCTGTACGTGCCGCAGTTCGCCGAACTCGTCGGCCGCCGCCATCTGGTGGTCACCGTCCACGAGTGGTCCGGGCTGCTCATTCCCGTACCGCTGCTGGCGGGACTGTCGGCGCGGTCCCTGCGCGCCGATCTGGGCCGGCTCAACCGCTTCGGGCCGCACGACCGCACGTGGCTGCGGTCCGTGCTCCGGAGGGACCGTCGGCCCGGCTCCCGGCCGGCCGGGAAGTTCAACGCCGGGCAGAAGCTCTACGCGGCCTGGATCGCGGGTGCGGTGCTGGTGATGGCCGGGACCGGGCTGCTGATGTGGTTCACCGGGCTGGCCCCGCTGATGTGGCGGACCGGCGCCACGTTCGTCCACGACTGGCTCGCGCTGGCGATCGGCATCGTGCTGGGCGGCCACATCGCGATGGCGTACGCCGACCCGGAGGCACGCCGTGGCATGCGCACCGGGTCGGTCGAGCGGTGGTGGGCCCGCCGCGAGCACCCGCTGTGGCGGGAGCCGGGGGAGCGGCTAGAGGATCAGCGACAGCAGCAGGATGAAGACCAGTGAGACCACGGAGATGATGGTCTCCATGACCGACCAGGTCTTCACCGTCTGGCCGACGTCCATCCCGAAGTACTCCTTCACCAGCCAGAACCCGGCGTCGTTGACATGGCTGAAGAACAGCGAGCCCGCGCCCACGGCCAGGACCAGCAGCGCGACGTGAGAGGTCGACATGTCGGCTGCCAGCGGGGCGACCAGACCGGCGGCCGAGATGGTGGCGACGGTCGCGGAGCCGGTCGCGAGCCGGATCGCCACGGCGATCAGCCAGCCGAGCAGCAGCGCGGGGATCGACCAGCTCTCGGAGAAGTCCAGGATCATCTGGCCCACGCCGGCATCGATCAGGGTCTGCTTGAATCCGCCGCCCGCGCCCACGATCAGCAGCACACCGGCGATCGGGGCCAGCGACTTCTCGACGGTGGAGGAGAGCCGGCCCTTGGTGAATCCGGCCGCCCGGCCCAGCGTGAACATGGCGACGATGACGGCCGCCAGCAGCGCGATCAGCGGTGAGCCGATCACGTCGGTCACCCGCTGGAGGCCCTGCTCGGGGTCGTCCACGACGATGTCCACGAGCGCCTTGACCAGCATCAGGACGACGGGCAGCAGGATCGTCGCCAGCGTGGCGCCGAAGCTGGGCCGGCGGTCCAGGTCCTCCGACGGGCGCTGCGGGATCATCTTCTCCGGCGCCTTGATGTCCACCCAGCGGGCGGCGTAGCGCGAGAAGACCGGACCCGCGAGGATCACCGTCGGGATCGCGACCACCACACCGAGGGCCAGCGTGACGCCGAGGTTGGCGCCGAGGGCGTCGATGGCCACCAGCGGGCCGGGGTGCGGGGGGATGAGCCCGTGCATCACGGACAGGCCGGCCAGGGCCGGGATGCCGACCCGCATCAGGGAGTAGTTGCCGCGCTTGGCGACGAGCAGCACCACCGGGATCATCAGCACGATCCCGACCTCGAAGAACAGCGGCAGGCCGACGATCGAGGCGATCAGGACCATCGCCCAGGGCATGGCCCGGTTGCTCGTCCGCGCGAGGATGGTGTCGACGATCTGGTCCGCACCGCCGGAGTCCGCGAGCAGCTTGCCCAGGATCGCACCGAGCGCGATGAGGACACCGACGCCCGCGACGGTCGAGCCGAGGCCCGCGGTGAAGCTCGCGATCGTCTTCGCCGGCGCGGCGCCGGCGAACGAACCGAGCGCCAGCGAGCCGATGGTCAGCGCGAGGAACGCGTGCATCTTGAACTTGGTGATGAGCAGGACGATGACGGCGATGCCCGCCAGGACGGCGACGCCCAACTGCGCGTTGCCGGCCGAGGTGATCGGTTCGACGGCGTCCGCTGCCAGCGTCTCGACGCTGAGACTGGTCACGGTGATGATCCTTAGTCTTCGAGCCGGCGCAACGCGGCGACGGCTCGCTGGGTGATTTCCTCAGGGGTACCGGCCACGTCCACGGCGACACCGGCCTCGTCGTCCTCCAGGGGCTGGAGGGTGGCGAACTGCGAGTCGAGGAGCGCGGTCGGCATGAAGTGGCCCTTGCGGTCCGCCATCCGCTCCTCGATCAGGGCCCGGTCTCCGGTCAGATGCAGGAACACGGCGCCGGGGGCCTCCGCGCGCAGCCGGTCGCGGTAGGCCCGCTTCAGCGCCGAGCTGCTGACCACACCGCCGAGCCCGGCCCGGCCGTGCGCCCACTGGCCGATCGCGTCGAGCCAGGGCCACCGGTCGGCATCCTCCAGCGGGGTGCCGGCCGACATCTTGGCGATGTTCGCGGCGGGATGGAAGTCGTCGCCCTCGGCGTACGGAACGCCCAGTGCGGCGGCGAGCAGGGGGCCGACCGTGGTCTTGCCGGTCCCTGCCACGCCCATCACCACGACGACGTGGGGGGTGCTCATTACGGTGCCTCGCTGTTCTCTTCGATGTCTTCCTCGACATCGGGCCGTCGCGCTACTGAAACCCATACGTACGACTTATTCAAGATGCTGTGACATAAACGTCGTACTTAATGTTCCCGCGAGGTGCCCCGTACCCTTGGTCCATGACCACACCTGCCCAGGGGCTGCATACGCATGTGCTGGACACCCTGGGTCTGGAGATCGCCGCGGGTGAGCACCTGCCCGGTGAGGTGCTGCGCACCGACGAGCTGGCCCGGCGCTTCGACGTCTCCCGCACGGTCGTACGGGAGGTCGTCCGCGTCCTGGAGTCCATGCACCTGATCGAGTCCCGGCGCCGGGTCGGCGTGACCGTGCGGCCGACCGAGGAGTGGAACGTCTACGACCCACAGGTCATCCGGTGGCGGCTGGCCGGCGCCGACCGGCCGCGCCAGCTGCGCTCACTGACGGTGCTGCGCTCGGCGATCGAGCCCGTCGCCGCCTCGCTCGCCGCCCGGCACGCCACCCCGGAGCAGTGCGCGCAGCTCACCGAGCGGGCCCTCGGCATGGTCGCCACCTCGCGTGGCCAGCAGCTGGAGGGGTACCTGGAACACGACATCGCCTTCCACCGGATCGTCCTCAACGCCTCCGGCAACGAGATGTTCGCCCGCCTCGGGGACGTGGTCGCGGAGGTCCTGGCGGGGCGCACCCACCACCAGGTGATGTTCGAGGACCCCGACCCGGCGGCCGTCACCCTCCACGTCCGGCTCGCGGAAGCGGTGCGCGAGGGCGACGCGGCGCAGGCCGAGCGGCTGACGAAGGAGATCGCGGTGGGCGCCCTGCACGAGCTGGACGTACTCGCGCCCTGAAGGCGGCCGCGCCCGGCCCCGCTCCACCGCGCACGGCGTACCGTTGTCCGTGATCGATCCTCGGGAACGTATCGGTCCTCGGGAACACGTCGGTCTTCGGGAACGTCGGGAAAGGGAGTCCACGGGAATGGCGCAGCACGTACAAGGGGTCATCGCACCGGGAAAGAACGAGCCGGTACGGGTCGAGACGATCGTGATCCCGGACCCCGGCCCCGGTGAGGCCGTCGTGAGCATCCAGGCGTGCGGCGTCTGCCACACCGATCTGCACTACAAGCAGGGCGCCATCAACGACGAGTTCCCCTTCCTCCTCGGCCACGAGGCCGCGGGCGTCGTGGAGTCCGTAGGCGAAGGCGTCACGGACGTCGCACCGGGCGACTTCGTCGTCCTCAACTGGCGCGCGGTGTGCGGACAGTGCCGCGCCTGTCTGCGCGGCCGCCCCTGGTACTGCTTCGACACCCACAACGCCAAGCAGAAGATGACCCTGCTGGACGGCACCGAACTGTCGCCCGCACTCGGCATCGGCGCCTTCGCGGAGAAGACCCTGGTCGCCTCCGGCCAGTGCACCAAGGTCGACCCCGAGGTCGCCCCGGCCGTCGCCGGACTCCTCGGCTGCGGCGTGATGGCGGGCATCGGCGCCGCCATCAACACCGGCCAGGTCGCCCGAGGCGACTCGGTCGCCGTCATCGGCTGCGGCGGCGTCGGTGACGCGGCGGTCGCCGGCGCCCGGCTCGCCGGAGCGGCGAAGATCATCGCCGTGGACATCGACGACCACAAGCTGGAGACGGCGAAGAAGATGGGCGCCACGCACTCCGTCAACTCCCGTACCGAGGACCCGGTCGAGGCCATCCGCGCCCTCACCGGCGGCAACGGCGCCGACGTCGTCATCGAGGCGGTCGGCCGCCCGGAGACGTACAAGCAGGCCTTCTACGCCCGCGACCTCGCCGGCACCGTCGTCCTGGTCGGCGTCCCCACCCCCGA
This sequence comes from Streptomyces sp. AW19M42, assembly GCA_000470535.1. Lineage (GTDB taxonomy): Bacteria > Actinomycetota > Actinomycetes > Streptomycetales > Streptomycetaceae > Streptomyces. Next base: position 9,588 of record CBRG010000320.1, on the reverse strand, counting down.
GATGCAGGTCGAACTCCCGCTGCTGGACGTCTTCGGCCGAGGCGGCTCCCTCAAGTCCTCCTGGTACGGCGACTGCCTGCCCTCGCGCGACTTCCCCATGCTGATCGACCTCCACCAGCAGGGCCGCATCGACCTCGGCGCGTTCGTCACCGAGACCATCGGGCTCGGCGACATCGAGCAGGCCTTCGCCCGGATGAGCGACGGCGACGTCCTGCGCTCGGTGGTGGTGCTCTGATGACCGTCCGCGTCGACCACCTCGTCACCTCCGGCACCTTCGCCCTCGACGGCGGCGAGTGGGACGTCGACAACAACGTCTGGATCATCGGTGACGACACCGAGGCGGTCGTCATCGACGCCGCCCACGACGCCGCCGCCATCGAGGCCGCGCTGAACGGCCGTACGCTGCGCGCCATCATCTGCACCCACGCGCACAACGACCACATCGACGCGGCCCCGGCGCTCGCCGACGCCACCGGCGCACCGATCCTGCTGCACCCCGACGACCTGCCGCTGTGGAAGCAGACCCACCCGGACCGGGCCCCCGACGGCGAACTGGCCGACGGCCAGGAGCTGACGATCGCCGGTACGACCCTCAAGGTGCTGCACACGCCGGGGCACGCCCCGGGCGCCGTCTGCCTGTACGCCCCCGGGCTCTCCACCGTCTTCACCGGTGACACGCTCTTCCAGGGCGGGCCCGGCGCCACCGGCCGGTCGTTCTCCCACTTCCCGACGATCGTCGCCTCGATCAGGGACCGGCTGCTCGCCCTCGACCCGGACACCGTCGTCCGCACCGGGCACGGCGACTCCACGACCATCGGCGCGGAGGCCCCGCACCTGGACGAATGGATCGCCCGCGGCCACTGAGAGGCCAGGACTCACTCCCCGGGCCACGCGGAGAGCCGCAGGCCGCTCTCGAAGCGGCGCGGCTCTCCCGTGACCGGGTCGGTGAACTCCAGCACCCGCGCCAGCAGTTGGAGCGGGCGCGACCAGTCGTCCGGCGCCCCCTCCGCCTCGACCACGGGATAGACCGGGTCATGGACGAGCGGCAGCCCCAGGCTGTTCATATGGACCCGCAGCTGATGCGTCCGCCCGGTGGCGGGCAGCAGCCGGTAGCGCCCGAGGCCCTGCCGGTGCTCCAGCAGCTCGATCCGGCTCTCGCTGTTCGGCTCGCCCGGCTCCTCACGGGCGGCGATCACCCCGCGCTCCTTGACGACCAGGCTGCGCACGGTGCGCGGGAGGGCGAGCCGCGAGTCGTAGGGCGCCACCGCCTCGTACTCCTTGCGCACCAGGCGGTCCCGGAACAGCGTCTGGTAGGCGCCCCGTTCCTCTGGCCGTACGACGAACAGCACGAGTCCCGCCGTCAGCCGGTCCAGCCGGTGCGCCGGCTGGAGCAGGGGAAGGCCCAGCTCGCGGCGGAGCCGGGCCACCGCCGTCTGGGTGATGTGCCGGCCACGCGGGGTCGTCGCCAGGAAGTGCGGCTTGTCCGCGACGACCAGGTGCTCGTCACGGTGCACGACACCGACCGGGAACGGCACCGGCTCCTCGGGCGCGAAGTCCCGGTGGAACCAGAGGTACCGGCCCGCCGCGTACGCCTCCCGGCCCGTCACCGGGCCCCCTGCCGAGACGAACCGGCCGGCCGCGAGCATGGCGTCCAGCAGGTCCACCCCGATCGCGGCGCCGAACCGCTCCAGCAGATGATCACGCACCGCGGGCCACTGCCCGCCGGGGTCGTCGGGCAGCCGCACCCGGACCGGATCGATCCCGTCGCGCTGCGGCAACGGCGACGGCGGCGGCTTCGAGCGCCCCCTCACCGGGGGCCGCCCGGCGCCCGGGTGCGGGTTCTCATGGTGCGGAGAATCCTTCCACAGCGGACGGGCCCCGCGCGCCCGGGGCCCGTCCGGGTAGCTGCGCGAGCAGCCGAAGGACCGGATGACCCCGTTGGCCGGGTCCACCAGGGCATCGGTGAGGGCGTCGCGGTCCTCGGGCGCAAGGTCCGACGAGAAGTCGAGGCCCGCCCGTCCCATGCCGAGGGCCACCACGGTGGGCCCGGAGAAGTCGCCGCGCCCCGTGCAGCCCTGCGGCAGCGCCAGCCAGCCGCGTGACGCGGACACCACCCCGGGGAGCCCCTCGCCCAGCGACACCATGCCGGCCGCCAGGAACTCCTGGGGCCACCGCCTTGAGTCGGTCCCCCGCAGCCCGTCCAACTGGTGCACGGTGATGGTCACCTGACGCACGGCCCGGTCGTCCTTGAAGCTGGTGACGCGGCACTGCCCGTACGACAGCCCGTCGCCCGGCCGGCTGTTGTGCAGCGACTGTTCGTCGACCTCGATCCTGCGGTCATCGAAGAGCCCGGACACATGTCTGTTCCGGGGGAGGGATCAGCGCAGAGGCGAGAACACGAAGGAGAGCTCCGCCGGGGCCGCGTGGAGCCGGTGCTCCGGCAGCGCGCCCGGCCCGCACGACTGCGAGCCGGTCCCCTGCACCGCATGGTCGAACCCCGGCCGAGCGAACGACTCGTTGCGCGCACCCGCGCACCCGCGTCCGGCGAGAAGCGGAAGGCCCACTCACCGTTCAGCGACACCCGCGGGGCAGCGGACGCCGGGTACCAGGACCGCGGCGCGAGCCCGCCCGATCCCGGGCTCACGTCCTCGTACAGGAAGCTGCGTCGGCGGCCTTACGGCTCATGGGCCTCCTCGTTCGGCAACGCCCCTCTGACGGGTGGACGTCAGCGAGGCGTGAACCGTCTCAACAAGGTGCGCCCACCAGGGGTTGCGGGACAACCCTTAAGCTGCGTGACCATGACTACCGGGACGGCCTCGCGCCACACACGGATCGGTTACCCGGCGCTTCTCTGAGCGCCGTACGGGCCGCTGCCGGCCCGCCGTCCGACCGGGCATCCGGCGCTGCCGCGCGGGCCCCGCCTCCTGCCGTGCTGCTCACAGCTCGACACGTCAACCACGACAGGAGAACTCATGCCCACCACCACGCTTCGAATCCCCACCCCGGACGGCCTGGCCGACGCCTTCGCCGCCTTTCCCGACCGCGGCGAGCGGCACCCGGCGGTGCTGATGTACCCGGACGGCTTCGGAATCCGGCCCGTGCTACGGGAGATGGCGAGCCAACTGGCCGGACACGGTTACTACGTGCTCGTCCCCAACGTCTTCTACCGGCACGGCCCCACGCCGGTGATCGAACTCCCCGAGTACATCGGGGAAGAGGCCCGGCCCGAGGTCATGGCCCAGGTGATGCCCATGATCGGGGCGCACACTACCGAACGCGTCCTGAGCGACGCCCACGCCTACCTGGGGTTCCTCGCCGACCGTCCCGAGGTGAGTGGAGGCCCGGTCGCGGTGACCGGATACTGCATAGGCGGCCTGTTCGCGATGCGCACCGCCACGGCCCACCCGGACATGGTGGCGGCCGTCGCCGCGTTCCACGCGCCCGTGGGCGTCGACGGGCCGGGACTCTTCTCCGGGCTCACCGCTCAGGTCCACCTCAGCCACGCCGAGGGCGACCTCACGCCCGAGGGCCTGCACGAGCTGAACCAGTCACTGGACGCCGCAGGTGTCGACTACACCTCCGAGATCTGTCCCGGCACGGTCCATGGCTTCACCATGTCCGACACCGACGCGTTCAACGCCTCCGGGCTGCGGCGCCACTGGGACCGCCTGCTGCCCCTCCTGGGCCGCTCCCTGGCCGGCCGCTGACGTTTCGGCCCGGATGTGGCGCGGGCGCCCGCGCCACATCCGGGCCACAGCCCGGGAAACAGAAAAACCCCACACGTAGTGGGGTTTCTGCTGGTGTCCGAGGGGGGACTTGAACCCCCACGCCCGATAAAGGGCACTAGCACCTCAAGCTAGCGCGTCTGCCATTCCGCCACCCGGACAAGGTGTCTGTCTCGCGGGCCCGGCCCGTTCCGACGTGGAAAACCATAGCAAACATTGGGAGGTGCTCGATCACGCCCCGGTCTGTGTGAAGGGCGCATGGCGAGGGGTGGGGGGCCTTGGGTGTGCGGGCCGGGCGCGGGAGGATGAGAGGGAGCACCACAGCGACAGTGGAAGGAAGCCAGCGTGAGTGAGACCAGAGCGGCCCGGACCGGCTCGGGCGAGAGTGCCGAGAACGAGGTCGTGGACCTCTGTCGTGATCTTATCCGGATCGACACCAGCAACTACGGGGACCACTCGGGGCCGGGTGAGCGGCCGGCCGCCGAGTACGTGGCCGAGAAGCTCTCGGAGGTCGGGCTCGAACCGCAGATCTTCGAGTCCCACAAGGGCCGTGCCTCCACCGTGGCGCGGATCGAGGGCGAGGACTCCTCCAGGCCGGCGCTGCTGATCCACGGCCACACCGATGTCGTCCCGGCGAACGCCCACGACTGGAAGCACCACCCCTTCTCGGGGGAGATCGCGGACGGCTGCGTGTGGGGCCGGGGCGCGGTCGACATGAAGGACATGGACGCGATGACCCTCGCGGTCGTGCGCGAGCGGATGCGCAGCGGCCGCAAGCCCCCGCGGGACATCGTGCTCGCCTTCCTCGCGGACGAGGAGGCGGGCGGCACCTACGGGGCCCGGTATCTCGTCGACAAGCACCCCGACCTGTTCGAGGGCGTCACCGAGGCGATCGGCGAGGTCGGCGGTTTCTCCTTCACGGTCAACGAGAACCTGCGCCTCTACCTCGTGGAGACGGCGCAGAAGGGCATGCACTGGATGCGGCTGACCGTGGACGGCACGGCCGGTCACGGGTCCATGACCAATGACGACAACGCGATCACCGAGCTGTGCGAGGCGGTCGGGCGGCTCGGACGGCACACGTGGCCGGTACGGGTGACCAAGACCGTGCGGTCCTTCCTGGACGAGCTGTCCGACGCGCTCGGCACTCCGCTGGACCCCGAGGACATGGACGCCACGCTGGCCAAGCTGAACGGCATCGCCAAGATGGTCGGCGCCACCCTGCGCAACTCCGCCGCCCCCACCATGCTGGGCGCGGGCTACAAGGTGAACGTGATCCCGGGGCAGGCCACCGCCCATGTCGACGGCCGCTTCCTGCCGGGGTACGAGCAGGAGTTCCTGGCCGACCTCGACAGGATCCTCGGCCCGCGCGTCAAGCGCGAGGACGTGCACGGGGACAAGGCGCTGGAGACCGACTTCGACGGCTCCCTCGTGGACGCGATGCAGATCGCGCTCAAGGCGGAGGACCCGATCGCCCGCGCGGTCCCGTACATGCTCTCGGGCGGTACGGACGCCAAGTCCTTCGACGACCTGGGCATCCGCTGCTTCGGGTTCGCCCCGCTGAAGCTCCCCCCGGAGCTGGACTTCGCGGGCATGTTCCACGGCGTGGACGAGCGGGTACCGGTCGACGGCCTGAAGTTCGGCGTCCGGGTTCTCGATCGTTTCATCGACAACAGCTGACCCCGCACCGAGTAATTCGACAGCGTGTACGTACAGACCGGAACGAGTGAAAGGGGTCTTCTGCTCGTAGCCCGATTGCTTTCCCCTCGTTACAGGTGATGCGGTCCGCGGCTGGGACCGCATTTGCCAACTAGGAGGAACAATGATCAAGAAGATCGTCGCCGCTGCGGCTGTCACCGGTGGTCTGGTGCTCGCGGGTGCGGGCATGGCCGTCGCCGACTCCGGCGCCCAGGGTGCCGCTATCGGCAGCCCCGGCGTGCTCTCGGGCAACGTCGTCCAGGTTCCGGTCCACATCCCGGTGAACCTCTGCGGCAACACCGTCTCCGTGATCGGGCTGCTGAACCCCACCTTCGGCAACACCTGCGTCAACGCCTGACGTCGCACGTCAACCCGCAAGGGTTTGAGCCCGGTCGGCCTCGGAGCGCGCGCCATGTGCTCCGGGGCCGTCGGGTCCTTTGCCTCCGCACGCTCAAGTCCGGGGGTATTCCGGAAGGTAGAAGGCAGGAAACAACCTATGCGACAGGTCACGCGTAAAGGCCTGATCACCATGGCGGCCGCGGGCGGCGTTCTCGCGCTCAGTGGCGGTTACGCGCACGCCGACGCGGGAGCGTCCGGCGGCGCATCGAATTCCCCGGGGGTGCTTTCAGGGAATTCGGTACAGATCCCGGTCCACGTTCCGGTGAACGTCTGCGGCAACTCCGTGAGCGTCGTCGGACTGCTCAACCCGGCCATGGGAAACACCTGCAAAAACGGTTCGGGAGGTGCGGCCGCGGGCCGGACCGGATCGACCGCGGGCGCGCCGGGCAGCCCCGCGGCGGACAGCCGGGCCTCCGGCAGCCACGCGTCGCAGGACCGAGGCCAGGGGGCACGGACGGGCACCGGCAAGCACCGTGCCGTCCGCACGGACAACGGGGGCGGGGCAACCGCACAGGGCTACGCGCAGGGCTCGCCCGGCCTGCTCTCGGGCAACCAGATCCAGGCCCCCATCGACATCCCCGTGAACGCCTGCGGGAACAGCATCGACATCGTCGGGCTGCTGAACCCCAGCTTCGGCAACGACTGCGAGAACGAGAGCACGCCTCAGGTCACGCCGCCGGTCGCTCCTCCGGTGACTCCGGTCACCCACCACGAGGCACCGCCGGCACCCGGACCCCGCACCATCCCGAACGCTCCGGAGCCGCAGAGCATGCCGGAAGGCACTCCGCAGCTCGCACACACCGGATCGGGCGGGCTCGACCTGCTGATCCCGGCCAGCGCGGGCCTGCTGCTGGCAGGCGCGGGCACGGTGCTGTACCGCCGCGCCAAGGCCGCCGCCTAGGGGGTGTGGCCGCGAAGTCTCGTCGTCCGCCCGGCGGCCAGACGAGACTTCGCGGACACGACCGCCGAGGGCAGTACACCTAGAGGCCTTGTCTGGATCAGGCTGGATCAGAGAGCGGGCCCCGCGAGTCGCGGGGCCCGTTCCGTTTCACCAGGTGGCCCGTAGCTGGCGGATGATCCGCCGACGCAGCCGCACCCGGCGGCTGCCGTCCAGGCGCAGCGTCAGTCGGTCCAACTCCCAGTGCCCGTACTCGGCATGGTCGGTCAGCAGGCGGGTCGTCTCCTTCCGGGACAGCCCGCGCGGCACGTACACGTCGACAAATTCGTATTCCGGCATCGCATCTATTGTGCGGGCAGACCCCCGGTACGGATAGCGTCTGCTCTATGTCTGATGCTGCGCAGCCATCCGCTGCCGAGGTACGCGCCGCCGCTGATGCGGTCAAGGTCGCGCTCGACCGTCACCTCGACGCGGTCGAACGCCGGTCCGGGGACGACGACCCCGCTGTCTACGACGCGTTCAACGCACTGGCCGCTGCGGCGGAGGTCTATGACGAACTTCTCTACGACCGTCACGACGAGGTCACCCCGTTCGAGATCCCGGGCGCGGGGGACTCCCTGCCGCCCTACAGCGGTCCCGAGGAGCCGAACGCGCTCAGCGTGCTGATCCGCCGTGACTACGCGGTGGTGGAGCCGCAGCGGCTGCTCGCCCAGGCGCAGCGCCTCGCTGACCTGGACCCGGACGTCCGCGACAGCGAGAGCGCGGCCGCGGCCGGCAGCAGCGTCCACGCGGCGCTCGGGGTGCTCTTCGGTGAGTACGAGGCGGACGAGATCGCGTCCCGGCACCTGGAATTCGGCCTTGAGGAGGGCGACTCGACCCTCTGGGTCGCGGCGGCGGACGAACTGCCGGAGCCGGGGGAGTGGCTGGGCGCGCCGTTCGACGACGCGGATCCGCAACTGGTGGTCTGCCGGTTCGACGTCAGTGCCGTCTTCGACGAGGACGAGCTGGACGGTGAGCTGGGCGGGGAACTCGACGGTCTGGCGAGGGACGGCTCCTGACCGGTCCGTCCTGTGCCCGTGCCGGGGGCCGGGCGGATGCGTCACGCGTCCGCCCGCCCCCCGGCGGGTGTCATCCCCCGGACGCCTCCAGCAGGGTGCGCAGCCGGGTGGTGCGGTCCTGCGCGGGGGACTGGGCGACCGCGCGCGGCAGCGCCTGATCCACCCCGTGCACCACGGACAGATGCCGCTCGCCCCGGCTGAACGCGGTGTAGACCCAGGGGCGGCTGAGCCCCTGCGCGGCGTCACCCGGCAGGACGACGACCACCGCGGGCCACCGCATACCGGCCGCCTGGTGGGCGCTGAGCGCCCAGGCATGGCGCACGGACGCCTCCACCCGCTCCTGTGGCACGACGACCGGGGTCCCCGCGCAGTCCAGGTGCAGGCCCTCCGCGTCGGCCGAGACGACCACGCCGGGCACCGTCCTGCCCGGTGCGGGGACATGGGCGATCCGGTCGCCGGGGTCGAAGCCGCCGAACCGGCCGGGGCCGGGGTTGAGCCGCTGCTTGAGCGCCTCGTTCAGCGCCCGGGTGCCCGCGGAGCCGCCGTGGCCCACGGTGATCACCTGGGTGTCGGACGACGGGACGCCGATGGCGCGCGGCACCGAGTCGGCCACCAGCTGCACCGTGCGGTGCACCGCCTCGCCCGCGTCGCGCACGGGCACGATCACCACTTCCCGGCCCGGCGCCGCCACCTGGTTCAGCTCCCCGATGCCGATGCCGGAGACCAGCTCCCCGATCGGCCCCGGATCCGGCGTACGGGAGACGACCTGCGGGCACGCGCGGGCGGCCAGCACATCGGCGAACACCCGGCCCGCACCCGCTGAGCCCAGCACGCCCGGATCGCCGCTGAGTACCAGCCGGGTCCCGTCCGCGAGGGCCTCCACCAGCATCGCGCCGGTCTCGACGTCGACCTGCGGGGCGTCCAGCACGACGAGCAGGTCGACGGCGAGGGCCCCCTCCTCGTCCCGTCCCGGGCCCTCGGTGCCGGAGAGCAGGCCGGCCAGCGTGACGGCCGCCGAGGGGTCGCCCACCGCCTCGGCCAGCCGCCGTGCGCCGCCCACGCTGTGGGTGGCGCCCAGGGCTCGCAGACCGAGGCCGCTCGCCGCGGCGATCAGCGCGGCGGGCTCGGCCCTCGCCGCCTCGCCGCCGGTGTGCGCGACGAGTCCGTGGGCCGCGGCGGTTCGGATCAGCTCGGCGGCCGAGGGGGAGGGCGCCGACTCGGCGGCCCCCGACCAGTCGGCATCCTTCTCGACCGCGTTCACCAGTCGGGCCAGCCCGTCCGCGAGGCTCTCCTCCGCCAGGGCGTAGCGGTCGAGGCCGAGGAACACCTGCACCGGCTCCTGCGGGCCCGCTTCCTGGCCCTCTGCGGGCGCATCTGCGGCATCGGCCGCCTCGTCCTCCGCCTCGTGCTCCGCGCCGTCCTCCGTGCCGTCCTGGAAGACCAGGACGACGCCCTCGGCGACGGCGTGCTGTACCGCGCCGTCGGGGTCGGTCACCGCCCGTCCCGCGAGCGCGGTCCGCACCTCCGCCGAGTCGAGCGCGGTGTGGCCCTGGAGCGCCGCGCGCTCCAGCAGCCAGCCGATCAGGGCGTCGGTGCGCCGCTCGTCGTCCGGGCCGCACTCCGCGCCCAGCAGGGCCCGTGCGAAGCCGTCGGCCTGCTCCGGCCCGACGCCGGGGAGGGCGAGCAACTGCCAGGGATCCTCGCGCAGGGCGTCGGCCGCGTGTGCGCCGAGCGTCCCGGCGGCCGGGGCGGCCAGGCTCTCCGGGGCCCTCGCCCCAGCCCGTGCCGTCCGCCTCGCCCGAGAACGCCT
>CBRG010000319.1 GCA_000470535.1 Streptomyces sp. AW19M42 | reverse complement strand
CGGATGCGGCGAGGTCGGCGGGATCAGTGATGCCGGCGAGATGGGTGATGCCGGTGGTCTCGGAGGATGCGGCAGCCCTGGTGGATGTGGCGGTCCCGGCGGCCTGCGCGGATGTGGCGGGGTCGGGGGGGGGGCCCAAAACACGGCGGTCGTGGCCGAGACCGGCGAAGGGCACATGCTCGGGCCGGTCGTGGCAGTGGTGGTTGCGCCACGGTGTCCAGGGGCGGCAGCAGGAGTGCGCCGCGGAGGAGGGCTCGGCGATCCGGCCGCCGGACCGGCCGGTGAAGACGACCCGGCCGCCGTGGGCGGCGTGAGCATTGCTCCAGTCCTGGATCATCTCGTACGCCGCGTGATCGATGAAGAAGCCGTCCAGCTCGATCAGCACGTCCGCGTCCTGGGGCAGCTGACCCAGGGTCCGGTTGAGCCGCGGCACCGCGAGGAACGTCAACTGTCCGCTTACGACGACCAGATGTCGGCCATCCTGCTCGGTCACCGTGATCCTGGTCCGCGCCAGTCGGTGCAGGGCGACCGCCACCGCCACCGCGATCCCGATGGCCACTCCCTTGAGGACGCCGAAGAGCAGTACTCCGCTGATCGTCGCCCCGTACACCAGGAATTCGCGGTGCCTGTGGACGTTACGGATGTGCACGAAGTTGACCATCTGGATGCCGACCACCATCACGAGCGCGCCGAGGGCGGCGAGCGGGATCCACTCCAGCACGGTGACCAGCAGACCGGTGGCGAGCAGCACCCAGACACCGTGCAGGACGGTGGAGGCGCGACTGGTCGCCCCGGCCCGTACATTCGCCGAACTGCGCACCGCGCCGCCCGAGACCGCCAGACCGCCCAGCAGCCCCGACACCGCGTTGGCGATGCCCTGTGCGCGTAGTTCCCGGTCGAGGTCGGAGCGTTTCAGAGGGAGCGAGGCCATCGGGCCTGAGTCGGGCTCGGGGAGATCGGTGGAGTGCTCGGCGGTGCATTTGGCGGTGTGCTCGGTCGAGTGCTCGGGGGGCCGTTCGGCGGCGTGCTCGGCCTTGTGTCCGGACGTACCGTCGGCTGTTTGCCCGTCGCCCCGATCGACTGCTGGTCCGGTCGACCGCTCGCTGCTTCGGTCCGCGGCCAGTTTGTCCACGGCGACGGCGGCGAGAAGAGACTCCAGGCTCGCCACCAGCATCATGGTGAATACGGCTGTGGCCAGGCCGAGTACAGGCCCTTGTGGCATTTCGGGCAGGGCGTGCGAACGCCAGGACGGCAGATCGACCCGTGCGATCGAGGGTGCCACGAAGGCCGCCGCAGCGGTGGCGACGGCCACGGACACCAGAGCCGCCGGAACCCGTCGCATGACGCGGCCGGGCCGCCCCGGAATCCGGGGCCACAACACCAGAATCACCACGGTCAGACCGCCGATCAGCGGTGCGGCCGGGACGACCTGGTCCAATCGGGCCGGCAGCGTCAGAGCGTTGGAGACGGCCGAGCTCTCCGGTGAACCACCCAGCACGATGTGCAGCTGAGCGAGCGCGATGGCCACGCCGATGCCGGCGAGCGTGCCGTGCACGATGGCCGGGCTGACGGCGAGCGCACTGCGGGCGGCGCGCAGCGAACCCAGCAGGATCTGCAGCAGACCCGCGCCGATGGTGATCGCACAGGTGGTGCGCCAGCCGTAGACCTGGATCAACTCGGCGGTCACCACGGTCAGTCCGGCGGACGGCCCGGAGACCTGAAGCGGGGTGCCCCCGAGCAGACCGGCGACGATTCCGCCGATCGCGGCGGAGATGAGGCCGGCTTCCAGGGGGGCATCCATGGCGACGGCCAGGCCGAGCGACATGGGGATGGCGAGAAGGAAGACAGTGATCGATGCGGAGACGTCGGCGCCCGCGATACGGAATCGCCCGCGACGAGGCGGTGGCGGGCTGTGAGGTCGCTTGATCCCCGATGACCGGGGAGGTCGGGAGCTGCGGGATGAGTGGTCATGACGAGTGGGGACGCAGGCAGACATGTTTCCCGTCTCCTCCGGGGCAGCGCGGTCGCGGAACGTGGGACGCGGCCGTGGGTCACGGCGTGCAGCGGCGGGATATCTCAACTCTCAGTAAACAGATCGTAATGGAGAGTAAAGATCTGCGTCCAGGATTGGGGGCAAATGGTCCATCTAACCACCCATTCCAGTGAATAAGCAGCTTTTCATTCGGCCTGTCGCACGGATTTGTGTGCGACGCGTGCGAGTTTGACCGCGCCATGTCGGCACTTCAGCGCAATCAAACCTGCAAGGCAGAGAAGGAAGAGGGTGGGCGGATGACGGCCGCCACGAAGAGGATCGTTCTGGGCGCCATGGCCATCGCGCTGGTCGTGGGAGTGGCCGGCTGCTCCGGGGCGACCCACGGTTCGGGCGGGTCCGGGCCCGGCGCGGCAAACGGCGCCGTCGGCGGCGCCGTGAACGGCGCGGCCGGGACGGAGAAGAAGGCCGCCGGTGAGGCTCCGAAGAGTGTGTTCCGGCTCATCGGTGACGGTTCCACGTCCTTCACCGGTGCCCAGCCGAAGCAGCCCGCCGTGCAGCGGTTGGCCTCGGGGCAAAAGCCCCCGCAGTTCGTGGTGTTCTCGTGGGACGGCGCGGGGGAGGACAGCCAGCAGCTCTTCTCGCACTTCCGGGATGTGGGCAAGAAGTACGACGCGACCATGTCGTACTTCCTCAGTGGCGTGTACCTGCTGCCGGAGGCGAAGCGAAAGCTCTACGACCCGCCCAAGCACAACGCCGGTAGTTCCGACATCGGCTTCAACGACACCAAGGGAATCCGGGACACCCTCACTCAGGTCCGCGGGGCCTGGCTGGACGGCAACGAGATCGGCACCCACTTCAACGGCCACTTCTGCGGCAAGGACGGCGGCGTCGGCACCTGGTCCGTTGCCGAGTGGAAGAGTGAGATCAACCAGGCCAAGTCCTTCGTGAAGGGCTGGAAGTCGAACGATCCTGAGCTCAAGGGCATGAAGCCGCTGCCCTTCGACTACGACAAGGAGCTCATCGGCGGTCGCACTCCCTGTCTGGAAGGACAGAAGAACATGGTGGCGGCCGCCCGCTCGATGGGCTTCCGCTACGACTCCAGCGGCGTCAACGACCAGGTCTGGCCGAAGAAGAAGAGCGGCATCTGGGACCTCTCGATGCAGCTCGTCCCGGTGCCGGGCCGTGAGTTCGAGACCCTGTCGATGGACTACAACTTCATGTTCAACCAGTCCGGTACGACACAGGGTGACCCGGATCAGCACGAGTACTGGGGCAACCAGATGAGGGACGGCCTGCTCCAGGCCTTCGACCGCTCGTACGACGGAAACCGTGCCCCGCTGATCATCGGCAACCACTTCGAATCCTGGAACGGCGGCACGTACATGCGCGCCATGGAGGAGACGATCAAGACCGTCTGCACCAAGGAGGGCGTGCGCTGCGTGTCTTTCAAGCAGCTGGCGGACTGGTTGGACGCGCAGGACGCTGCGACGCTCGCGAAGCTCGGAACGCTGAAGGTCGGCGAGGCGCCCACGACGAGCTGGACGTCCTTCCTCGGTGAGGCCGCGAGCCCCGCCAAGGACCAGGCCGCCGCGAAGGACAAGGTCGCCGCGAAGGCGTCCGCCGGGCACTGATGAACGAGGCCTGCCAGTGCCGGGCCGGCCGGACGGGAATCTGTCCGGCCGGCACTGGCGGGCCATTTCTGGGGATGCCCGTCCTATCGGTCAGGACACCGTCCGATCAGGCGGGCTGGGCCGCTCCGGCTCGGGCGCAGTGCTCGTCGAGCACGAACGCGGGGTCCACCTGGGCCGCCAGATCGGCCCCGGTCTTCTCGTTGCCCCAGCTCTCCGCGTTCTTCAGATGGAAATGCACCATCTGCCGTGTGTAGCGCTCCCAGTCACGCTGTTCGTACGAGTCCTCCGCGGCGTTCTGCAGGGCCTGCAGGGCCATCCGGTTGTCCGCCTCCAGCAGCTCGAAACGAGCGGGGCGGCCCTTCTCCATGGACCGCACCCAGTCGGAGTGGCCGACGGTGACCAGCAGGTCGTCGCCGACCTCGGCCCGCAGGAACTCCAGGTCGTCCTCGCCCTGCACCTTGTTGCCGACGACTTTCAGCGCGACCCCGAAATCGCGGGCGTACTCCTTGTACTGCCGGTAGACCGAGACTCCCTTGCGGGTCGGCTCCGCGACCAGAAACGTCATGTCGAAGCGAGTGAACATCCCCGAGGCGAAGGAGTCCGAGCCAGCGGTCATGTCGACGACGACGTACTCCTCGGGGCCGTCGACGAGATGGTTGAGGCATAGCTCGACGGCCCCGACCTTGGAGTGGTAACAAGCCACACCCAGATCCGACTCGGTGAATGGCCCGGTGGCCATCAGCCGGATGTCCCCGTCGTCGAGCCCGACCGTGCGGGCGCACGCGTCATAGATCGGGTTGTCCTCGTTCACACGGAGCAGCCGTGAGCCCTCACCGGGCGGCGTGGTCTTGATCATCGTCGCGACGGAAGCGATGCGGGGATTGCTGCCGCGCAGGTACTCCTTGATCAGAGGCAGCTGCGCTCCCATGCCGGGCAGGGCTGCGGCCTCCTCCTCGTCGAGGCCGAGCGCGGCCCCGAGGTGCTGGTTGATGTCGGCGTCCACCGCGACGACGTGGGCCTCATTGGCGGCAAGGTGGCGGATGAAGAGCGAGGACAGCGTGGTCTTGCCGCTGCCGCCCTTCCCTACGAAAGCGATCTTCATGTTCACCTAGGGTAGTGGTTCAATCGCTATCTGTTGTTGCACTTCGTGAAGAAGGCCACTCCGAGGCAGTAGGTAGGCAGGGGGCGCGTAGCCTCGCTACTTATGAGTACGACTTCCTCGGACCCGCTTGCCACCCTGGGCACACTGCCGGGCGTGACGGACGCGGTGGACTCCGTACGTAAGGCTGTCGACCGCGTTTACGGTCACCGCGTCATGCGGCGCCGCAGCAACGAGGTCACCTCGGAGGCGGCCCTGCGGGGGGCCCGCGGCTCGGCTGCGCTCTCCGGCGCCGACTGGAACCTGGAAGAGGTGCGCCGGCGTACCGACTTCACAGGGGACAGTGAAGCGCGCATGGTCGGAGCAGCTCTGCGGTTGACCGCCGAGGCGGGGCAGCTGCTCTCCATCTGGCGGCAGTCGCCGTTGCGCGTGCTGGCGAGGCTGCATCTGGTGGCGGCGGGCGGCGCGGCGCCCGAGGATGCGGTCGGGCGGCCCCGGCTGGCGGGCGAGCCGGTGGACGAGCCGCTGATCGAAGCGCCGCTGCCCGATGCTGATGAGGCGGCGGGCCGGCTGGAAGGGCTCAGCGGGCTTATTCTTTCGGAGAGTGAGGCGCCCGCGCTGGTGACGGCCGCGGTCGTGCACGGTGAGCTACTGGCCCTGCGCCCCTTCGGTTCCTGCAACGGTCTGGTCGCGCGGACCGCCGAGCGGATCGTGCTGATCGGGAGCGGGCTCGACCCCAAGTCGATCTGTCCGGCAGAGGTCGGCCATGCCGAGCAGGGGCGGGCGGCGTATGTAGCGGCTTTCGAGGGGTATCTGTCCGGAACGCCGGAAGGCATGGCGGCCTGGATCGTTCACTGTGGGCGTGCGGCGGAACTCGGCGTCAGGGAGTCGACAGCGGTGTGCGAGGCGCTCCAGCGCGGCGCGGCTTAAGGAGTCGCGTGGGTGGCTGCTTGACCGGCGGGACGCCTGAAGGCTCTCGGCGGCTCTGACGCCCGGTGGCGCTTGGTGAAATGGGTTGCGGCGGTACCGTCCTAGGTACCGCCGCTGGCATGTCCACCCAGTTACCAAGCGTCCTCGATATATGCCCATCAGGTCGGGAACTTTGCCCGTCCCTGGTGCGGCGGCCCGTAATCGACGGGTCGACGTCGCGTGGGTGCCCGGCTTTCATGCGCGGTCCGTGGGGCCTTGTCTGCGTTACAGGTCATCCTCGCGGATGTCCTTGGTCTCGCGGGCCGTTGAGTCCTTTGTACTCCTGGGTCCGGGTGAGCGGTAGTGGGGGCAGTACTTCTTTACTTTTGGATTCAATTACGGACGAGTTGGTTGAATTGGGTGTGCGGGCCATTAGGGAGCGGGTCATGTCATGCGGACGCCGCAGCGGTGCGCCGGCGGGCGGTGTACCAGACGACTCCGGCGGTGAGAGCGGCCGCGCCCACTGCTGCTGCCGCCAGGAGTGCCGGGCGTGGCGGCAGCGAGAAGGCGGGTAGCCGCTGCTTGAGCCGGACGGGGCGGTCGAAGACGAGGATCGGCCACTCCCGGAGGGTCGCCTCGCGGCGCAGGGCGCGGTCCGGATTCACCGCGTGCGGATGGCCGACCGACTCCAGCATCGGCACATCGGTCGCGGAGTCGCTGTAGGCGTAGCAGCGGGCGAGGTCGTAGCCCTCGGACAGGGCGAGGGCCTCGATGGCCTCCGCCTTTGTCGGCCCGTACGCGTAGTACTCCACCTCGCCCGTGAAGCAGCCGTCGTCACCGACGACCATGCGCGTGGCGACGACGCGATCGGCGCCGAGCAACTCGCCGATCGGTTCGACGACTTCGGCGCCGGAGGTCGAGACGATCACCACGTCGCGTCCTGCGGTGTGGTGTTCCTCGATGAGCGTCGCCGCTTCGTCGTAGATGATCGGGTCGATCAGATCGTGCAGGGTCTCGGCGACGATTTCCTTCACCTGCTGGACGTTCCAGCCTTTGCAGAGCGCTGACAGATACTCACGCATCCGCTCCATCTGGTCGTGATCTGCGCCCCCGGCAAGGAACACGAACTGTGCGTACGCAGTGCGCAGTACGGCACGGCGGTTGATCAGCCCGCCTTGGTAGAAGGACTTGCTGAAGGTCAGTGTCGAAGACTTCGCAATGACCGTCTTGTCCAGGTCAAAGAAGGCTGCTGTGCGCGGCAAGAAGCAGTTTTCCACAAGGCCGAGCATAGGTGCCCACCATTCGGCGTAAACCCCGGCGCGTGGGTTTGCCTGAGAAGGTGCTCGGGTACACCATGGAAGTCACGGATCGTTCGCGACCGTGCTAACCCGGTCCGGCTCCTCCCCCCCCCGAGTCGGCCGTGGGGACGACCCCCGCTCTCCCCCCCGGCGGGGGTCGTCGCATGTCCGGATGCCTTTCTGCTGCGCGGAATCGCACATTTCTCCTCCTTCTGGCCTCTGCGGCCGACCATCGTGCCGAACTCACATCAGCATGCATCGTCACGGTGCGTGATGGAAGAGCTGCTCTACGGAAGTCGCCGGTTCGAGCGACGGGGATATTCACAACGGCAGAGTTATCCACAGTTTTCGAGCAAGATCCACACGATTTCCTGAAGCGCTGCACCGTGATTCCACCCGCGAAGTCCACGGGTTCCGGAATCACCGTTCTCGGAACATGCCGAGACCGCCGCGAACCGCGGTGAAGGTGAGCGAAGAAGGGGGCTGAGATCGTGGCTGAATCCAGTGCACGGGATCGTTGTGAGGCCGTCGGTCCGAGGCGTGGCGGACCGCTGATCGTGACCGAGGATGTGGATCTGCTCGACGATCTGCTGAGGCTGTGCGCGGCCGCCGGCGCGGAGCCCGAGGTCCATCACACGCTGCCGGACCGGCGAGGGGGCTGGGAGCGGGCTCCCATGGTTCTCGTCGGTGACGACGCGGCACAGCGCTGTCTCGGAGCGGCTCGCAGGCGGGGTGTGATGCTGGTCGGCCGCGACCAGGACGCGCCCGACGTCTGGCGCCGCGCCGTGGAGATCGGGGCCGAATACGTGCTGCGGCTGCCCGATTCGGAGAACTGGCTGGTCGATCAGATCGCCAACGCGACGGAAGGCGTCGGCAGGCCGGCGCTCACCGTCGGGGTGCTCGGCGGCCGGGGCGGCGCCGGTGCGTCCACGCTGGCCTGCGCACTGGCGGTGACCGCGGCGAGGAGTGGGCGGCGGACCATGCTGATCGACGGCGATCCGCTGGGCGGCGGCATCGACGTGCTGCTCGGCGGTGAACGGGCAGAGGGCATGAGGTGGCCTGATTTCGCGCATTCCAAGGGGCGGGTCGGCGGCGGAGCCCTGGAGGAGTCGCTGCCCGCGCTGCATGGGCTGCGGGTGCTCAGCTGGGGTCGGGACGACTGGGTGGTCATCCCGCCGCAGGCGATGCAGGCGGTCCTGGCCGCCGCGCGGAGGCTGGGGGGAGTAGTGGTCGTCGATCTGCCGCGCCGTGTCGACGAGGCGGTGGCCGAGGCTCTTGCGCAACTGGATCTCGGGCTCGTGGTGGTACCCGGGGAGCTGCGGGCGGTCGCGGCGGCGAAACGCGTGGCGTCGATGGCGGGGATGGTGCTCGACGACCTCCGGGTGGTGGCGCGGGGGCCGTACGCGTCCGGCCTCGACGAACAGTGGGTGGCGCACGCCATGGGGTTGCCACTTGCCGGTGAACTCCCCCTGGAAAAAGGGCTGCTGGCTGAGCAGGACGCGGGCGAGCCGCCCGGCGGGAATGTCCGCGGACCGCTTGCCAGGTTCTGTTCGGCTTTCTGGGACCGGGCGCTCGCCGGTGAGGGTGCCGTGGGGCCGGTTGCTGGAGGTGCCTCATGACCGAGGCTCTGCTCGATGCCGTCCGCCAGCGGCTGGCGCAGAGCGGAGCGGCGCCGACCCCGGCCGGGGTCGCGGCCGCCTTGCGGGCGCAGGGGCGACTGCTCGGCGATACGGAAGTGCTCTGCGCAGCGGATGAGTTGCGCGGTGAGCTGGTCGGGACCGGGGTTCTGGAGCCGTTCCTTGCGGACCCGGCGGTCACCGACGTGCTGGTGTCCGCGCCCGACCGGGTGTGGGTGGACCGGGGCCGCGGGCTCGAACTGACCGGGGTGACCTTCGCCGACGCGGCGGCAGTGCGTAGGCTCGCGCAGCGGCTCGCCGCCGTGGCCGGGCGGCGGCTGGACGATGCCAGGCCCTGGGTGGACGCACGGCTTCCGGACGGGACAAGGATGCACGCCGTGCTGCCGCCCGTGTCGGTCGGATCGACCTGTCTGTCGTTGCGGGTGGTCCGGCCCAAGGCCTTTTCGCTGGGCGAGCTGGTCGCGGCGGGGACAGTGCCCCCAGGCGGCGACCGGGTGTTGCGTGCGCTGGTGGAGGCCCGGGTCTCCTACCTCATCAGTGGGGGCACGGGGGCGGGGAAGACGACGCTCCTCGCGAGCTTGCTGGGCGTGGTGGGGGAGCGGGAACGGATTGTGCTCGCCGAGGACTCTGCGGAGTTGCGTCCGGACCATCCGCACGTCGTTCGGCTGGAATCGCGTCCTGCCAATCAGGAGGGCGCCGGGCGGGTGACGCTCCGGGACCTGGTTCGACAAGCCCTGCGCATGCGGCCCGACCGGCTGGTGGTCGGGGAGGTGCGGGGTGCGGAAGTCACGGAGTTGCTGGCTGCCCTGAATACCGGCCATGAGGGTGGCTCGGGGACGCTTCACGCGAACGCCGCCGAGCACGTCCCGGCCCGGCTGGAGGCGTTGGGGACGGCGGCGGGGCTGGACCGGACGGCACTGCACAGCCAGTTGGCGGCGGCGTTGTCCGTGGTGGTTCATCTCGTACGGGACCGGTCCGGGCGGCGGCGGATCGCCGAGATCCAGGTGCTGGAGCGCGATGCGGCGGGGCTGGTGGTGACCGTGCCGGCACTGCGATGGGGCGCTGCAGGGTTCGAGCGGCAGCGGGGCTGGGAGCGGCTGCGGTCGTTGATCGGGGGTGCGTTGTGACCGGTGGCACGGAGTTGGTGATTCCGGAGGTGGGGATGCCGGATGCGGTGCACGCGGCGGCGCTGTGCGCGGGAGCTGCGGCCTGGCTGATGGTGGCCGGCCGGAATCAAGGGAGGCGGAGGGCAAAGGCGTTGCTGGCCGTCGGGACTGCCGGCTCGACCCTTGTGGAGCGCTGGGAGAGCGGCCGGAGGCGGCTACAGGTGTGGCTGGGCGGGCGCCGCGAGTTGCTGTGCCTGCCGTTGGCTCTGGTTCTGGGGGTTCTTGGCGAATCCGTGCTGCCGATGGCAGCGGGGGCGGTCGCGGTGCCGTTGGCGCGGCGATGGCTGCGGAGAAGGAAGTCGCGCAAAGACGGGGAGCGCCGGGCCGACGGGGTGGTGAACCTGTGTGGTGCGGTGGTGGGTGAGCTGAGGGCCGGCCGCGAACCAGGGCAGGCGCTACTCGTCGCGGTCCGCGGAACGGGCGTGATGGGCGAGGCCGAGGCGGGGGTGTCGGCCGCGGCGCAGTTCGGGGGCGATGTCCCGGGAGCGCTGGGACAGGCGGCGTGCGAACCGGGCCTGGACGGGCTCGCCGGAGTGGCCGCGTGCTGGCGGGTGGCGGTGGACGGCGGTGCCGGACTCGCAGCCGGTCTGGACCGGCTGGAGGGCTCGTTGCGGGTCGAGCGTCATCGCAGGGAGGAGCTGCGGGCGCAACTGGCCGGAGCGTGGTCGACGGTCGCGGTGCTGGCTGTCTTGCCCCTGCTGGGCATGGGGCTCGGAGCCGCGCTCGGCGCAGACCCGTTGAAGGTGCTGCTGCACAGTACGGCAGGGCTGGTGTGCCTGGTGCTGGGCGGCTTGTTCGAGGCGGCTGGTCTGCTCTGGTCCAGCCGGATCGTCAGGGTGGGTGAGGCCCTGTGAGCACCGGGTTCGGTGGCGTCGTCCACCGGGTGTGGTTGGTCGGGTTGGCGGCCTGGGTGTGCACCCAGTTGGTGCTCGCCCTGACCCGCCGGCGGACCGGGCGACGGGTACGGCGCAGGGGAGCGGCGATCCTGGCGGTGGATGAGCGGGGGCCAGTGCGTCCTCGCGTCGGGATCCGCGCTGTCGGCCGGGTTCCGCGGTGGCTCTGCCGCCGGGTCGCGGGCGCCCCGGCCGGGCAGTGGGCGGTGTCGCTGGGTGTCGTGCCGACGGGCTGGATTCTGGTGGGCGGCCTGTTGGGTTGGGCTGTTGGCCTGGCGGCGGGGTACGGCGCCTGGCGGTGGCAGCGGGCTCGGGCGGGAAAGGCACCGCGGGCCCAGGAGGCGGCGCATGCCGCGGAGGCCGTACGCCAGCTCCCTCTGGCCGCTGACCTGTTGGCGGCGTGCATCTCCGTCGGGGCCGGTCCGCGAGAGGCGGCAGAGGCGGTGGGGGAGTCGCTGGGCGGGCCGGTCGGTGAGCAACTGGCGCGGACGGCGGCGGAGATCCGGCTCGGTGGGGACCCCGCCGTCGCCTGGGGGAGGTTCGGGGAGATACCGGGTGCCGCCGCGCTGGCCCGGTGTCTGGACCGGGCGGCTGAGACCGGCGCCCCGGCGGCGGAGCCGGTTTCCAGGCTGGCCGAAGCGATGAGGGCCGAACGGTCGAGCGCGGCGGTGGCGCGTGCGCAGAGGGCCGGCGTCCTGATCACCGCGCCCGTCGGGCTCTGCTTCCTTCCCGCCTTTCTCCTGGTGGGGGTGGCGCCTGTGGTGATCGGTCTGGCGACGGGACTGCTGAATCACTGAAGCGCCATAAGGGGCTAAGTCAAAAGAGGCTAATGAGATTAATAGGTCAATTCAGGTAGAAAGCTGTCTCATGGGGGTTGAAATGAAGCAGAAACTCATGGTTTGGGTGCGGAGTCTGGTGCGCGCGACCCGGACTGACAGGGGTATGACGACGTCCGAGTACGCGGTGGGGACGATCGCCGCCTGTGCGTTCGCTGCGGTGCTCTACAAGGTGGTCACCAGCGCACCGGTCATGGCGCAGTTGCAGTCACTGCTGAAGGACGCGCTTGATGCGAAGTTCTGAGAGCACCGCAGCGGTGGTGGCGGGGCCTCGGGAGTGGTCCGGGGAGCACCCCGGGCCGCCGGGGGAGCCGTGGAGTGACAGGGGCGCGGTGACGGCGGAGGCCGCCATGGCGATTCCGGTGCTGGTGGTGTTCACCCTCGCCCTGGTGTGGGCCCTGATGGCGGCATCGGCTCAGATCCGGTGCGTGGACGCGGCAAGGGCCGGTGCGCGGGCGGCGGCCCGCTCCGAGCCGGAGTCGCGGGTACGGGAGGCCGCTCTCTCGGCGGCGCCGGATCGGGCGGGGGTCGAGGTGCGGCGGGACGGGGAGCTGTGGCGGGTCAGGGTGACCGCGCCGACCCCGGGCCCCGGGCGGCTGTCCGTGGCGCTGGGAGCGGAGGCTGTGGCGTCGGCCGAGGACATGGTGGGGGTGACGCCGTGATGCGAGCCGGGCGGCGGTGGATGCCGGGCGAGTGGCTACGGGGGCTGTGCGGGCGCTACAGGCGTTGCGGGCGGCGGGACCGGGGGCTGGCCACAGTGTGGGCGGCAGTGGCCACGGTGACGCTGTGCACGGTGTTCGCCGCGGTGCTGGCGCTCGGGCAAGTGGTGGTGGCCCGGCACCGGGCAGGAGGCGCGGCCGACCTGGCGGCCCTGGCAGCTGCGGACCGGGCCTTGGACGGAGCGGCCGAGGCCTGCCGGGCCGCTCGGCAGGTCGCCGGAGCCCAGGGGGCGGAAGTGGTGCGGTGCGCTGTGCAGGGGGAGATCGCGGATGTGGCGGCCCGGGTGCGCGTAGGGCCCTACGCGCCGGAGGTCAGGTCCCGGGCAGGGCCGGCGACGGCGGCACCTGTGGCTACAGCCCCGTCGGCGGCTCCGGTGAGTCCGGCGGCTCCGGGAAGTCCTGGGAGTCCGGCGATTGCAGCGAGCCCGGGGAGTCCGGGGAGTCCGGAGGGGCATGAGGCTCCAGCGGCTCAGGAGGTGCGGATCGGAGGAGTTCGGTGAGCAGGCGCACGGCGCCGCGTTTGTGCAGCGGTTCGTTGCCGTTGCCGCACTTCGGGGACTGGATGCAGGACGGGCAGCCCGCGTCGCACTCGCAGGAGGCGATGGCCTGCCGCGTGGCGGTCAGCCAGCCGCGCGCGGTGTGGAAGGCCCGTTCGGAGAACCCGGCGCCTCCGGGGTGGCCGTCGTACACGAACACCGTCGGTAGGAGGGTGTCCGGATGCAGCGGCACGGACACGCCGCCGATGTCCCAGCGGTCGCAGGTGGCGAAGAGCGGCAGCATCCCGATCGACGCGTGCTCGGCGGCGTGCAGCGCGCCCCCCAGGATCTCCGGGTTGATCCGGGCAGTGTCGAGCTGGTCCTGGGTGACCGTCCACCACACGGCGCGGGTGCGCAGGGTGCGGGGCGGAAGGTCCAGTTTGGTCTCGCCCAGTACCTCTCCGCTGATCAGTTTGCGGCGCAGGAAGGAGACGACCTGGTTGGTGACTTCCACGGAGCCGTAACAGAGGCGCCCGCCGCCCCACGGGATCTCGGTGTCGGTCTCCAGGACGGCGATGGCGGTGGTGTCGCGTGCGGTCGTCGAGTACGGCGGGTTCGCCTCCTCGACCAGTGCCGCCGAGTCGTCGAGGTCCAGTTTCCGGACCAGGTAGGTGCGGCCCTGGTGGAGGTGGACGGCGCCCTCGTGGACGGCGGTGTGGGCGGCGGACTCGTCGACGGTGCCCAGCAGCCTTCCGGTGCCCTCCTCGACGATCTGGACGGGGCGGCCGCCCTCGCCCCGGATGTCGGTGAGGTCGGCGGCCCGTTCGCGCCGGGTCCAGTGCCAGCCCGAGGACCGTTTGCGGAGCAGCTTCGCGGCTTCCAGCTGTGGCAGCAGATCGGTGGCGGCGGGGCCGAAGAGTGTCAGATCGGCCTCGGTGAGCGGCAGCTCCGCGGCGGCGGCACACAGATGGGGGGCCAGGACGTACGGGTTGTCCGGATCGAGGACGGTCGACTCCACGGGCTGCTGGAACAGCGCCTCGGGGTGATGGACGAGGAAGGTGTCCAGCGGGTCGTCACGGGCCACCAGGATGGCGAGGGCGCCCTGTCCCGCCCTGCCCGCGCGGCCGGCCTGCTGCCACAGTGAAGCCCTCGTGCCCGGGTAGCCCGCGATGACGACGGCGTCCAGGCCGGAGACGTCGATGCCGAGTTCGAGGGCGGTCGTGGCGGCCAGGCCGAGCAGCTGACCGGAGTGCAGGGCGCGTTCCAGGGCGCGGCGCTCCTCGGGGAGATATCCCCCGCGGTAGGCGGCGACGCGGGCGGGAAGGGAGCGGTCGATCTCCGCGAGGCGTTCCTTGGCGATGACGGAGATGAGCTCGGCGCCCCGCCGGGAGCGTACGAAGGCGACCGAGCGCACACCCTGCACGGTCAGGTCGGTGAGCAGGTCCGCGGTCTCCGCCGTGGCGGTGCGGCGTACGGGAGCGCCCTTCTCGCCGTGCAGCTCGGTCAGGGGCGGCTCCCACAGGGCGAAGACCAGTTCGCCGCGCGGGGAGGCGTCATCGGCGACCTCGACGACCCGGAGGCCGGTGAGGCGTCCCGCCGCGGCCGAGGGCTCCGCCGCGGTGGCGGAGGCCAGCAGGAACACGGGATCGGCGCCGTAGCGGGCGCACAGGCGGCGGAGTCGGCGCACCACCTGGGCGACATGCGAGCCGAAGACACCTCGGTAGGTGTGGCACTCATCGATGACGACATAGCGCAGGGCGCGGAGGAAGGAGGACCAGCGGGGATGGGACGGGAGTATCCCGCGGTGCAGCATGTCCGGGTTGGTGAGGACGTAGTTGGCGTACTGGCGTACCCATTCGCGTTCCTCGACGGGGGTGTCGCCGTCGTAGACCGCGGGACGGATCCCGTTGCCCAGCGGTGCCGCGAGTTCCTTCACTGAGCGCCTCTGATCGGCGGCCAGGGCCTTGGTGGGGGCGAGGTAGAGGGCGGTCGCGCCACGGCCGTTGGGAGCCTCTGAGCCGTCCAGGAGGGCACTGAGGACCGGGGCGAGGTAGGCCAGCGACTTGCCGGAGGCGGTGCCTGTGGCGATGACGACCGACTCGCCGTCCAGCGCGTGCTCCGCCGCGGCCGCCTGATGGGCCCAGGGGTGATCGATTCCGGCTCGCTGGATGGCGGCGATCACTTCTGGACGGATGCGATCGGGCCAGATGGCATGGGTTCCCGTACGCGGGGGCAGGTGCTCCGTATGAGTGATGCGCGCGGCCCGGCCCGCCCCTGCGGCGAGCCGGTCGAGGACCACGTCCGGAGAGGGGCGGAAGCCCCCGCTCTCGGGCGGTCGACTGGGGCGGTGATTCTTGGCCATCGGCACCGAGTGTGTCACTGGCTAGGCTCACAATGGTCCCAAGGCGTCGTGCATGGCAGCTGGTAAGTGATTGAATGCCATCGCGGCTGGCGATCCGTCCCCTGGCTCCGCCGGGGAGACCGAGGGGCGACCGCTCGATAGCAAGGTGCTGGAGGATCCGTGGACCTGTCCTTGTCGACTCGCAATGTGTCCGGCCCTGGTGGCGACCGTACGGTCGTCGAGGTCGGTGGCGAGATTGATGTGTATACCGCGCCCAAGCTGCGCGAGCAGTTGGTCGAGTTGGTGAATGACGGCAGCTACCACTTGGTTGTCGACATGGAAGGCGTCGACTTTCTCGACTCCACCGGTCTCGGCGTGCTCGTGGGCGGCTTGAAGCGTGTGCGGGCCCATGAGGGCTCGTTGCGCCTGGTCTGCAACCAGGAGCGCATTCTCAAGATTTTCAGGATCACCGGTCTCACCAAGGTGTTCCCGATTCACAACACGGTGGACGAGGCCGTCGAGGCAACCGACTGACGGCCGGCTCGCGGTCGGACCGGCTCACGGGCCGGTCCGGCGTTGGCGGGCGCAGCCGTGGCAGGTGCCGTCGGCAGCTCCGGAGGAAGACGGCCGGGGTCATGGCGGCGGCCTGTCGGCAGCCGATGATTCGGCTGTCCGGCATCGGTACCGACATCGGTCCGGCATGGCTAAAAGGCCGGTCCGTCACTCGTTCGGCGGTCGTCGGCTGATTTATTTTGCCGGTCTGTCTGCCGGTCCGGTTGCTGACCGGTCGCTCACGCGATCGGACCAGCCTTCGGTCGGCGGATCAGTGCCGGTTGCCGGATCAGTCATCGGCTGTCGGATCAGCCGTCAGCCGTTCGGATTGGCTGTCAGTCGGCAGGTCAGTGGTTGAACTCTGGCCGTACAACATCCGTCGGGCGGTAGTCCGGTGGATGCCGGGCAGATGCGTCGGTCGGCGGTGAGTCGGAGAGAAGACCCAGGAGCGCCGGGCCGTCCGCCCGGTTCCTGGGTGCACACACGTACGTTCGAGGGGGATTGCATGGCCACCGTTGAACTCCGCTTCAGCGCCCAGCCCGAACACGTCAGAACGGCCCGCCTGGTGGCGGCTGCCGTGGCGCGCCGGGCCGGGGTCGACGAGGCCGTGCTCGACGAGGTCAGGCTCGCCGTGGGAGAGGCCTGCAGCCGCGCGGTCGGGCTGCACCGCAGCCACGGCATCACCGCTCCGGTCACGGTCGTCCTGACCGAGGAGGAGAAGTCCTTCTCCATTGAGGTCGGCGACGACGTGCCGGGCCCGGGTAGCGACGGGTCCGTACCAGGCCTGTCCGGACGGGGCGGCGTCGCGTCCGGCGTGGGGCCGGACGAGCCGGAACCCGATCCGGAGGGCGACGGCGAGGACGAGATGGGCCTCGCGGTCATCAGCGGCCTGGTCGACGACGTGGAAGTCCGATCCGGCGCGGACGGCGGAGTCATCCGGATGAGCTGGCCGAAGACGCCGGCGACCGTACTTCCCTGACCACTTCCCTGAGGGGGGCGCGTCCCGGGGCTGGCCGGCCAGCCCGGTGGCGCGCGAGTTTCACCATTGATCGCTTTTTCGAGGCCCTGCTGAGCAGGGCCTTTTTCTTTTCACTTGATCGGTCCTGCTTGATCAGTGATCTACGGACAATGCGTCTGCCCCATTACTGCATTTGGTCCAGTGTGCGAAGGTGATCAATTGTCGTTCGGTGGGTGAAGGGCAATTACATTTACCGCGCACTGTTTTGATCGTGTTCCGCTACCTACAATCCGTCCACGTCTTGAGCGCTGAGCGTCAAGGAGGACGTATGGCGGGGTTCGGCACCACACCACTGGCAGAACTGACGCAGTTTTCCGCACTTTCCGACCCACCCACCACTCTCGCGGCAGCGGTGCTCACCGATGACAACCGTGTCATCGTGATCGTCGTCGCGGTCGTCGCCGTCGCGGCACTGCTGGTAGCCCAGCTGCTGGCCCGCCAGGTGCTGGCGGCCGGCGAGGGCACCGACCGTATGAAGGAGATCGCGGCGGCCGTCCAGGAAGGCGCGAATGCCTATCTGGCCCGGCAGTTGCGAACCGTAGGCATCTTCGCCGTCGTCGTCTTCTTCCTGCTTCTCCTGCTTCCGGCCGACAACTGGTCGCAGCGCGCGGGCCGTTCGGTGTTCTTCTTGGTTGGTGCGCTTTTCTCGGCGGCCACCGGATACATCGGGATGCGGCTCGCCGTACGGAGCAATGTGCGGGTGGCCGCCGCCGCGCGTGAGGCGACCCCCGCAGAAGGCGAACCGGAAAAGGATCTCACCGCTGTTTCGCACAAAGCAATGAAGATCGCATTCCGTACCGGGGGTGTGGTCGGCATGATCACCGTGGGCCTCGGGCTCCTGGGTGCCTCCTGCGTGGTGCTCGGCTACGCCGCGGACGCGCCCAAGGTGCTGGAGGGCTTCGGGCTCGGAGCGGCGCTGATCGCGATGTTCATGAGGGTCGGGGGCGGCATCTTCACCAAGGCGGCGGACGTCGGCGCGGACCTGGTCGGCAAAGTGGAGCAGGGTATTCCGGAGGACGATCCGCGCAATGCCGCGACCATCGCGGACAACGTGGGCGACAACGTCGGGGACTGCGCGGGCATGGCGGCCGACCTCTTCGAGTCGTACGCCGTGACGCTGGTCGCCGCCCTCATCCTCGGCAAGGCCGCGTTCGGTGACGCGGGACTGGCCTTCCCGCTCATCGTGCCGGCGATCGGCGTGATCACCGCGATGATCGGCGTCTTCGCGGTCGCGCCGCGGCGCAGCGACCGCAGCGGGATGACCGCCATCAACCGCGGCTTCTTCATCTCGGCGGTCATCTCGCTCGTCCTGGTGGCCGTGGCGGTCTTCGTCTATCTGCCGTCCACGTACGCGGATCTGGACGGTGTCACCGATGAGTCCATCGCCTCGCACGGTGGGGATCCGCGGGTGTTCGCGCTGGTCGCCGTTGCCATCGGTATCGTGCTGGCAGCCCTGATCCAGCAGCTCACGGGCTACTTCACCGAGACCAACCGGCGTCCGGTCAGGGACATCGGCAAGTCCTCGCTGACCGGACCGGCCACCGTCGTACTCGCCGGTATCTCCATCGGTCTGGAGTCCGCCGTCTACACCGCGCTGCTGATCGGGCTCGGCGTCTACGGGGCGTTCCTGCTCGGCGGTACGTCGATCATGCTGGCGCTCTTCGCGGTGGCCCTGGCCGGGACCGGTCTGCTCACCACCGTCGGGGTCATCGTCGCCATGGACACCTTCGGGCCGGTCTCCGACAACGCCCAGGGCATCGCTGAGATGTCCGGTGATGTCACCGGCGCCGGTGCCCAGGTCCTCACGGACCTGGACGCCGTCGGCAACACCACCAAGGCCATCACCAAGGGCATCGCCATCGCGACCGCCGTTCTGGCGGCGGCGGCGCTCTTCGGCTCCTACCGCGACGCGATCGCCACCGCGGTCGACGACGTCGGAGCCTCGGCCGGGGAGATGGGGCTGAGCCTGGACATCTCGCAGCCCAACAACCTGGTGGGTCTGATCCTCGGCGCCGCGGTCGTCTTCCTCTTCTCCGGCCTGGCCATCAACGCGGTGTCCCGGTCCGCCGGGGCGGTCGTCTACGAGGTGCGGCGGCAGTTCCGCGAGCACCCCGGGATCATGGACTACACCGAGAAGCCGGAGTACGGACGCGTCGTCGACATCTGCACCAAGGACGCGCTGCGCGAGCTGGCCACGCCCGGTCTGCTGGCGGTGCTGGCGCCGATCGCGGTCGGTTTCAGCTTCGGGGTCGGGGCGCTCGGCTCGTATCTCGCCGGTGCGATCGGCACCGGGACGCTGATGGCGGTCTTCCTCGCCAACTCCGGTGGTGCGTGGGACAACGCCAAGAAACTCGTCGAGGACGGTCACCACGGCGGCAAGAGGAGCGACGCCCACGCCGCGACCGTCATCGGTGACACGGTCGGAGACCCGTTCAAGGACACGGCCGGGCCGGCGATCAACCCGTTGCTCAAGGTGATGAACCTGGTGGCGCTGCTCATCGCGCCCGCGGTGGTGAAGTTCAGCTACGGCGAGGACGCGAACGCCGGGGTGCGCGCGGTGGTCGCGGTGCTCGCCGTCGTGGTCATCATCGGTGCGGTCTATGTCTCCAAGCGGCGCGGGATCGCCGTGGGGGACGAGGGGGACTCCGGTGGCGAGGGCGGAGGCAGCTCGGCCCGGCCGACCGGTCCGGCGGCCGTTCAGTGAGTCCGCCACCGGAAGGCGGTCGCGTCAACGGCTCTGCGGGGCGGAGCAGGTAGCCGACGTGACGTCAGTAAGCGGGCGGGTGGGGCACTCTGATGCTTCGCCCGCCCGTCGGCTGACAGGGGATAGGTCGCACGTGTGTGCCGGATGGCCTGTCAGAAGTGCCTGTCAGAAGGTCTGTCCCGGTGAGTCATCCGCCTGACCTGTCCGGATGGCTCACTCGAACGAGTGCTTGTTCGATCAGATGTTCCCGTGTGTCGCCGCCGAGTGGGTGAGTTGTATCTCCCTCATTTCGCTTGGTGCAAATGGCTGCAAAAGCTAACCCATCGGATGTCAGGCGCCCGAACGCAGTGCGTTCGACGTGTAAGTTCCGGGGCCGAGAGCCTTGGAAGGGACCACTCCGGTGAACAAGAAGCTTGCGACCGCGCTGTCCGGCGGTGCGGTACTGGTACTTACGCTGTCGGGCTGCAGCGACGACAGCGACAACAAGGTGAACGACTGGGCCAAGAAGGTCTGTGACCAGGTCCAGCCCCAGCTGCAGAAGATCGCGAACGCCAACGCCTCCATCCAGCAGCAGACCGCAGACAACAGCAAGCCCGCCGACGTCCAGAAGACCGACTCGGCCGCCTTCCAGCAGATCTCCCAGGCCTACAAGGCGCTGGGCTCGGCGGTCGACTCGGCGGGCCCGCCGCCGGTCGACGACGGCGAGACCACGCAGAAGGAAGCCGTGAAGGAGCTCAACGCCTCCTCCGTGGCCTACGCGAATCTGCAGAAGAAGGTCGATGACCTGAACACGAAGGACCAGGCGAAGTTCGCCGACGGCCTCAAGGACATCGCTGACGAGCTGAACAAGATCAGCAGCAACGGTGACCAGGCGCTGAAGAAGCTTCAGTCCGGCGAGGTCGGCAGCGCGATGGCCAAGCAGAAGGGCTGCCAGAAGCCGACGGCCCCCGCATCGCCGTCGGCCGGTACCTCGAAGTCGGCTCCGCCCTCGAAGGACTCGAAGAACCCCGAGGACGCGAAGGACGCGAAGGATGCGTCTCCTTCCGCCTCGCCCAGCGACAAGTCGTAACCGGACGGCTCCCGGACACGGCCGGCCGCACAACCCGAACGAGCAGCTGTACGACCCCCGGACGGCGGTCGTAAGAGCGACCCGGCGGCCCGATGGGCCGCCGGGCCGCTGCCGTTGTCAGTGGGAGCCGTCACAATGGGTCACGTGAGTAAGACCAGCCTTCCCGCACCCGACCATGCGACCCGGCTTCGCGAAGCCCTGCTCGCCGCCGCCTTCACCGCCGACGGGCTCCTCGACCTGCTCGGCGCACCCGCCTACGCCGCGCTCGCGCGCAGCGAGACCGTCCCTGCGCTGCGTGCCACCCGGGGTGAAGCGCCGCTCGACACGCTCGTGCGGCTCTTCCTCCTCCAGCACCCCGTTGCCTCCGGGCGGGCGGCTGCCGTGCTGCCGCTGCCGGAATGCGTGGCGGACGGCTGGCTGACCGAGTCGGACGGCGAGGTGCGCGCGTCCGTCGACGTACGGCCTTACGGCGGACCGGACGGCCAGGACTGGTTCATCGTCTCCGACCTGGGCTGCGCCGTCGGCGGCGCGGGCGGCATCGGCTCGCACGAGGAGGGCGTCGTCCTCGGTATCGGCGGCGCCTCCACCACTCTCGCGGGCATCACCGTCCGCAGGCCCGTCGCCACCGCCCTCGACATCGGCACGGGCTCCGGCATCCAGGCACTGCATGCCTCGCAGCATGCCACCCGGGTCACTGCCACCGACCTCAATCCGCGCGCCCTCGGCTTCACCCAACTCACCCTCGCCCTGTCCGGCGCGGCCCCGGCCGATCTGCGCGAGGGTTCCCTCTACGAACCGGTCGCCGGGGAGACGTACGACCTGATCGTCTCCAACCCGCCCTTCGTCATCTCGCCCGGCGCCCGGCTCACCTACCGCGACGGCGGCATGGCGGGCGACGGCCTGTGCCGGACCCTGGTGCAGCAGACCGGCGAGCGGCTGAACGAGGGCGGGTACGCCCATTTCCTGGCCAACTGGCAGCACACCGAGGACGAGGAGTGGCAGGACCGGCTGCGCTCCTGGGTGCCGCACGGCTGCGACGCCTGGATCGTGCAGCGCGAGGTCCAGGACGTCACGCAGTACGCGGAGCTGTGGCTGCGCGACAGCGGCGACCACCGCACGGAGCCCGCGGAGTACGCGGCGCGGTACGACGCCTGGCTGGACGAGTTCGAGGCCAGTGGGACCAAGGGCGTCGGATTCGGCTGGATCACACTGCGGAAGTCCGTCGCAGCGGCCGCCGGGGATCCGTCGATCGTGATCGAGGAGTGGCCGCACGCGGTGGAACAGCCGCTCGGTCCGGCCATCGAGGCACACTTCGCGCGTCAGGACTACCTGCGGGAGCAGGACGACGCGGCGTTGCTGACCGGCCATTTCACCCTGGCGGCCGAGGTCGTGCAGGAGCAGGTCGGGCTGCCGGGCGCGGAGGACCCCGAACATGTGGTGCTCCGTCAGAACCGCGGTATGCGGCGCGCGACGAAGGTCGACGCGGTGGGGGCGGGGTTCGCCGGTGTGTGCGACGGATCGCTGCCCGCGGGCCGGATCCTCGACGCCATCGCCCAGCTGATGAACGAGGACCCGGTGCTGTTGCGCGACCGCACCCCGCGGGCCATCCGGCTGCTGGTCGAGGAGGGCTTCCTGGAGCCGGTGCCCCCGGCAGGGCGGGCGGCCGGATGATCCGGATCGAGCTGGACGAGCCCTCTCTCGGCGCGACACGGATCGCGATCAGCCCGCTGTGGGACGCCTTCTGCAGCCTGCATCTCGCGATGCCGCACCGTGCCCCCTCCCGGCCGTATCAGGAATGGGTGGTGCGCGCCCGGGAGGTGCTGAGGGAGGACGACCGGACGCACGCGCTGCGGCTTTTGACCAGCGGCCTGCTGAGCTTCCCGGACTTCCTGCTGCCGCGGCCGGTGGGGGCCACTTCCATCGAAGCGGAGCTGGAGACGGTCCGGGCGACCCCGGCCGACGTCGTACGGGCCGGATTCGCCGAGCACTACGCGGGGCTTGAGGACCATTCGCGCATGCGCCCCGTACCTGGTGGACCCCGAGGCGGCCTGCGCGGCGCTGGCCGACGCGTACGCGGCCTACTGGGAAGGTGCACTGGCGGCGCACTGGCCCACGATGCGCCGGCTCGTCGAGGACGAAGTCCTCATCCGTGCACGGACCTTCGCCACCGAAGGCGTCGACGCGCTCTTCGCCGGGCTGGAGAGCCCTGCCAGATGGACGCCTCCCGCCCTGGAGCTAGCCAAGCACATCGACGCGGAGTACCGGGCGGGCGAACGGCGGCTCCTGCTCGTGCCGCTCGTCCTCGCGGAGGGCTGCCGGCTCTACTCCACCGATGACCCCGAAGTGCTGGCGGTCTCCTTCCAAGCCCGTGGCGCGGCCGCCCTGCGTGAGCCGCGAGCGGATCCCGTCGACACCGGTGACCGGGTCGGTCTCCTGCTCGGGCGGGGCCGTGCGTCGGTCCTGCGGCAGCTCGGCGGGCCGCTCACCACGGCTGGGATATCCGACCGGCTGGGACTCGCGCCGAGCACGGTCTCGGAGTACCTGTCGGTGCTCGCCGGGGGCTTGTAGGGGTCAGTCGGGGGGAGTAGGGACGATTCGGCGGCTCCCGAATTGATGGTGGGTGCGGCACGGGCCGTCCTAGCGTGCCCGCCATGCTTGCGATCGAGGCGAAGAACCTGCGCCGCACCTACACCAGCCGGACCGGCTTCCTGCGTCCGCGTCGCACCGAGACCCGGGCCGTGCGAGGGGTCACGTTCGACGTGGCACGCGGCGAGCTCTTCGGTCTCCTCGGCCCCAACGGCGCGGGCAAGACCACCACCATCAAGATGCTCAACACCCTGCTGCTACCCACCTCCGGCACGGCCGGGTGCTGGGGCACGACGGGGTCGGATACGTCTTCGGTGGCGACCGAGGTCTGTACGACCGGCTCTCAGCCCTCGACAATCTGCGCTACTTCGCCGAGCTGTACGCCGTCGAACCGCGCGACCAGAAGTGGCGGGTCGCTGAACTGTTCGACCTGGTCGGCCTCACCGGCCGGGAGAAGGAACACGTCGAGGGGTACTCGCGCGGGATGCGGCAGCGGCTGCACATCGCACGGGGCCTGTTGCACCGGCCGGACGTCCTGTTCCTCGGCGAACCGTCCATCGGCGTAGACCCGGTGGCGGCGAGAGATCTGCGCCGCACCATCGCTGATCTGCGGGCCGGCAGCACAACCGTACTGCTGACCACGCACTACATGGCCGAGGCCGATGAGCTGTGCGACCGGATCGCGGTCATCGCGGGCGGCACCATCCGGGCGCTGGGGACCCCGGACCGGCTCAAGTCGCGGGTCCAGGAGCGCGGCATCCTGGAGATCGAGGCCCACGGAGCGGATGACGAACACCTCGACCGCATCCGGCACCTGGCGGGCGTGCACGGGGTGGCCGCCGAGGACCGGGGCAGCCGGCAGGCCGTCATCGTGCAGACGGAACCGGAGCGGAGCTGCACGCGCAGGTGCTCGCAGCGCTCCACGGCGTCCCGGTCGGACGGGTCGTCACCCGTGACCCCCGTGGAGGACGCCTACATAGCAATCGTCGAGGAGGCGGAGGCGGAAGTGGAAGCGGAGACGGAAGCAGGAGCG
Organism: Streptomyces sp. AW19M42; assembly: GCA_000470535.1. Classification (GTDB taxonomy): domain Bacteria; phylum Actinomycetota; class Actinomycetes; order Streptomycetales; family Streptomycetaceae; genus Streptomyces. Next base: position 4,881 of record CBRG010000319.1, on the reverse strand, counting down.
GAGACGGGAGCGGAAGCGGAGACGGAAGCCGAGAAGGAGACGACAAGGGAGGCCGCAGCATGAGCCGCCGTGGAACGACCCCCGCCAGGACAGGAGTTGTCCCGTATGCCTGTCAACACACCGGATCCGGCCGCCCCGAAGCGAAGCCCCGAACACGGGACTCCCCAGGCCGGGCCGCCGGCCCCGGGCCGCGTCGGAGGGCAGCGGCCGCGCTGCGGCTCGTCGTGATCGGCGGAGCACTGTCTTACCGGGCACTTTTCAACTGGACGACGCCCCCGATGTTCATCGGCACCCTGCTGATCGGCCCGCTGCTCCAGCTGCTCTTCTTCGTCTTCCTGGGACGTCAGTTCCAGGTTGCCGACGACGGCTTCTACCTCCTCGGTAACGCCGTCGTCGCCTCCTCCACCGCCTGCGTCTACGGCGGCACGATGGCCATCGCCAACGAACGCCGTTACGGGACGCTCGGCGCGGGACTGCTCAGCCCTCGGAACCGGGCTCCGCTCTGGTTCGGCCGCGCGCTGCCGTACGTACTGAACAGCCTTCTCATCAGTGTCTTCACGCTCTCCGCCGCATGCCTGCTGCTCGGTCTGCGGATTCCGGTTGGCGCTCTTCCCGGGCTGGCCGCCGTTCTCCTCGCCGCCGCGGCGGGGTGCTCCGCCTTCGGCCTCGTGCTCGGGGTGCTGGGGCTGCGCTTCCGCGATGTCTTCCTGATCTCGAACGTGGCGAGTTCCGCGCTCCTGCTGCTGACCGGTGCGAACGTCCCGCGGGAGGATTTTCCGGAGTGGATGCGTGCCGTCGGAGCCGTACTGCCGCTGACCCACGCGGCCGAAGCGGCACGTGAGCTGTCCGTAGGCGCCGGTCTCGACGGCCGGGGTCTCGCTGCCGAACTCGGGACGGGCGCCGGGTCCGCGCTGCTCGCCGTCGCGCTGCTGGCGGTATTCCAACGAACGGGGGAGCAGGCGGCGGGCGACCCTGGATGTGATGTGAGCCCAGGCGTCGTGTGAGCCCAGGCGTCATGTGAGCCCAGGCGTCATGTGAGCCCAGGCGTCATGTGAGCCCAGGCGTCATGCGAGCCCAGACGTCATGTGAGCCCAGGCGTCGTGTGGCCACAGGGTCGTGTGGCCACAGGGTCGTGTGGGCACAGCGTCATGTGAGCCCCGGTGGTGTGTGCGCAGCGTCATGTGGGCCCCGGCGTCATGTGAGCAAAGCCCCCGGTCCCGCTGTTCACCCTGGATTCGCGTTGTCGACGCTCCGTGGTGCGAGCCTCCACCGAAACGGCGCGGTAAGACCGCGGGCGTCCTCGCCCCCGGTCCGCCCGGTCCGCGCCGGGTGACAGAGAGGCCTACGGGTATGGAGAGCGGACCTGCGGTCTTCGCCGGAACGGCATTCGCGCTGTTCGGTGCCGCGCTGCTGCTGTGGACGGGGGCGCGCGTGCTGCATCGCGCGCCGGTGGCGTACCGGGTGAGCCCCGTCGCCTCGACCGTACTCGCCACTGTGTTCGGCGTAGTTTTCCTCGTCCTCGGGGTGTGGTGCCTCACACGCGTCTGAACGCGTGTCCGAACCCGTCGCGAGCCACTCGGGGCCCGGAGCCGGCCCGGAACACGCCCGGACTGCCCGCACCCCGCGGCCGGTACCCGCGGTGCGGTCACAGCGCCGCCGAAACCCGCAGGCAGCGGCCCCGCGCACGGCGGACTGAGCGGGCCGGGCGGCAGGAAAGGCGGAAGTCGGGTTACCGTTCGAGTGGCCGTTGCGGGCTTTTGCCGTTTGACACGGGGGCGGGTTGTACCGTCACACTCCGCAGCGACAGCACTGTCGGCAGCGCGATCGCGCTGCCCTGATGCCCACCGAGCGTCGACCGGAGAGAAGAGCGAAGTTGTCCCCGACCAGCGAGACCGCACAGGGCGGCCGCCGACTCGTCATCGTCGAGTCGCCTGCCAAGGCGAAGACGATCAAGGGCTATCTCGGCCCCGGATACGTCGTCGAGGCGAGCGTCGGGCACATCCGCGACCTCCCGAACGGCGCCGCGGAGGTGCCGGACGAGTACACCGGCGAGGTGCGCCGGCTCGGCGTGGACGTCGAGAACGACTTCCAGCCCATCTACGTCGTCAATGCCGATAAAAAGGCCCAGGTCAGGAAGCTCAAGCAGCTGCTGGCCGAGTCGGACGAACTCTTCCTCGCCACCGATGAGGACCGCGAGGGCGAAGCCATCGCGTGGCACCTGCAGGAAGTCCTCAAGCCCAAGGTCCCGGTCCACCGGATGGTCTTCCACGAGATCACCAAGGACGCGATCCGGGCCGCCGTCGCCAACCCGCGCGAGCTGAACCAGCGCATGGTCGACGCCCAAGAGACGCGCCGCATCCTCGACCGCCTCTATGGCTACGAGGTCTCGCCGGTCCTGTGGAAGAAGGTCATGCCGCGACTGTCGGCGGGCCGTGTCCAGTCCGTCGCCACCCGCCTCGTCGTCGAGCGGGAGCGCGAGCGCATCGCCTTCCGCTCCGCCGAGTACTGGGACCTGACCGGCACGTTCGCCACCGGCCGCAGCGGCGACGCCTCCGACCCCTCGACGCTCACCGCCCGCCTCAGCGCGGTCGACGGGCGCCGCATCGCCCAGGGCCGCGACTTCGGCCCGGACGGTCAGCTGAAGGCGGCCTCCGGCCAGACGCTGCACCTCGACGAGACGAACGCCCGCGCCCTGGCCGCCGCGCTCGCCGACTCCTCGTTCGCCGTACGGTCCGTCGAGTCGAAGCCGTACCGCCGTTCCCCGTACGCCCCGTTCCGCACGACGACCCTCCAGCAGGAGGCGAGCCGGAAGCTGGGCTTCGGGGCCAAGGCCACCATGCAGGTCGCACAGAAGCTGTACGAGAACGGCTTCATCACCTATATGCGTACCGACTCCACGACCCTCTCGGACACCGCGATCTCCGCGGCCCGTGCCCAGGTCACGCAGTTGTACGGCGCCAATTACCTGCCGGACAAGCCGCGCACGTACACCGGCAAGGTCAAGAACGCGCAGGAGGCGCACGAGGCGATCCGCCCCTCCGGCGACCGCTTCCGCACCCCTGCCGAGACCGGCCTCACCGGCGACCAGTTCCGGCTCTACGAGCTGATCTGGAAGCGGACCGTCGCCTCCCAGATGAAGGACGCGGTCGGTAACTCCGTCACCGTCAAGATCGGCGGCCGGGCGAGCGACGGCCGCGACGCCGAGTTCTCCGCGTCCGGCAAGACGATCACCTTCCACGGCTTCATGAAGGCGTACGTCGAAGGCGCCGACGACCCGAACGCCGAGCTGGACGACCGCGAGCGCCGGCTGCCGCAGGTCGCCGAGGGCGACGCGCTGACCGCCGACGAGGTCACCGTCGACGGCCACGCGACGAAGCCGCCGGCCCGGTACACCGAGGCCTCGCTGGTCAAGGAGCTGGAAGAGCGCGAGATCGGCCGCCCGTCGACGTACGCCTCGATCATCGGGACGATCCTCGACCGCGGGTACGTGTTCAAGAAGGGCACGGCCCTGGTGCCGTCGTTCCTCTCGTTCGCCGTGGTCAACCTGCTGGAGAAGCACTTCGGCCGACTCGTCGACTACGACTTCACCGCCCGCATGGAGGACGACCTCGACCGCATCGCGCGGGGCGAGGCCCAGTCCGTGCCGTGGCTGAAGCGGTTCTACTTCGGTGCGCGGGCCGGTGACGACACGGCCGGTGCCGGAAAGGCGTCCGACGCGGGCAACGGCGACGGCGATCACCTCGGCGGGCTCAAGGAGCTCGTCACCGACCTCGGCGCGATCGACGCCCGCGAGATCTCCTCGTTCCCCGTCGGCAACGACATCAAGCTCCGGGTCGGCCGCTACGGCCCGTACATCGAGCGCGGCGAGAAGGACTCCGAGGGCCACCAGCGCGCGGACGTCCCCGAGGACCTGGCGCCCGACGAGCTGTCCGTCGAGTACGCGGAGGAGCTGCTGGCCAAGCCGAGCGGGGACTTCGAGCTCGGCGCCGACCCGGTCAGCGGGAACCAGATCATCGCCAAGGACGGGCGCTACGGCCCGTACGTCACCGAGGTGCTGCCCGAGGGCACCCCGAAGACCGGCAAGAACGCGGTGAAGCCCCGGACGGCTTCGTTGTTCAAGTCGATGTCGCTGGACACGGTGACGCTGGCCGACGCGCTGAAGCTGATGTCGCTGCCGCGCGTCGTCGGTGAGGACGCCGAGGGCGTCGAGATCACCGCGCAGAACGGCCGCTACGGCCCGTACCTGAAGAAGGGCACGGACTCGCGGTCGCTGACCTCAGAGGACCAGCTCTTCGACATCACCCTCGAAGAGGCCCTGGCGATCTACGCCCAGCCCAAGCAGCGCGGCCGGGCCGCGGCCAAGCCGCCGCTGAAGGAACTGGGCACGGACCCGGTGAGCGGTGCTCCGGTCGTCGTGAAGGACGGGCGCTTCGGCGCGTACGTCACCGACGGCGAGACGAACGCGACGCTGCGGTCCGACGACAGCGTCGAGGAGATCACGCCGGAGCGCGGCTACGAGCTGCTCGCGGAGAAGCGGGCCAAGGGGCCGGCCAAGAAGAAGACGGCGAAGAAGGCCCCGGCGAAGAAGGCGACCGCGAAGAAGGCGCCGGCGAAGAAGGCGACTGCGGCGAAGAAGACTGCGGCGAAGAAGACGACTTCGGCTGCGGCGAAGAAGACCGCGGCGAAGACGACTGCTGCGGCGGCGAAGAAGTCTGCCTCCGCTTCTGCCTCGGTGGCGTCGTCGGAGGAGTGACCTCGCGAAGTTTCTTGACGCCGGGCGGGCTGGAGATTTTTCTCCAGCCCGCCCGGCGTTTGTTCTGGGGGGTGGGGGGGGCGCCTGCGGCGGGACTTGTCCCCTCCCCGCCCCTTCCCGTAACCGGG
>CBRG010000318.1 GCA_000470535.1 Streptomyces sp. AW19M42 | reverse complement strand
GGACGACGAAGGCCGCGTACCGCGAACGCATCAGCGCCTCGCAGGTGTGCGCGGCGACCGCGGAGGCGACCGTGGTGCCCCAGACCGGGACCAGCACCAGCGCCCCGGCCGACGGCTGCGGCCCCGACTCGACCGTGGCACCCGCGCCGCTCAGCACCTCGCGCAGTGCGGCCGCGTCCCGGTCGTCGGGCGCGGCGGCGAAGACGTGCACCGGGCGGTCCGCGTCGCCGGTGACCGGCGCCTCCGCGGCCGGGGCGGGTGCCTCGGAGCCGTACGCGAACCAGCCTCGGCCCGTCTTGCGGCCGTGCAGCCCGGCGGTCACCCGGTTCGGGGTCAGGTAGGAGGGGCGCAGCCGGTCCTCGTGGCGGAATCCCTCCCAGATCGAGTCGATGACGGCGGCGGTCACATCGAGTCCGGTGAGGTCCATCAGCTCGAACGGGCCCATCCGCAGGCCGAGTACGTCCCGGGCGATCCTGTCGATGCCCGCCGGGTCGCTCACGTTCTCCTCCAGCAGCGCGAGCGCCTCCGTCACGAGTCCGCGCCCGGCGTGGTTGATGAGGAAGCCGGGGGTGTCGGCGACCGTGACCGCGCGGTGGCCGCAGCTCTCCACGAGCTTTGTGAGCAGCGGCGGGATGCCCGGCCGGGTGGCCGCGCCGGGCACGACCTCGACGATCCGCATCAGCGGCACCGGGTTGAAGAAGTGCAGCCCGGCCAGGCGTGTCGGGTCCGCCAGCGCGGCGGCGATCCGGGTCACGGACAGCGAGGAGGTGTTGGTCGCGAAGACGGCAGAGCCCGGCAGCGCCCGCTCCAGCCGGCCGAAGACCTCCGCCTTGGTGGCGAGGTCCTCCCGCACGGCCTCGATGACCAGCTCGACCTCCGGGCCCTCGGCCCACGGGTCCCCCAGCGGGACGAGACGGGCCACGGCGGCCGCCGCGTCCCCGGCGGACATCCGGCCCTTCCGCACGGCCCGCTCCAGCATGGAGCGTACGAAGCCGGCCGCCTCGGTCACCGCCTCCGTCCGTACGTCGCCCAACTCGACGGTGTGTCCGGCCACGGCTGCCCACTGGGCGATGCCGCGGCCCATGGCTCCGGCTCCGACGATCCTGATACGCATGGCAGTTACGGTCCTCTCGGGGTGGGGACGGACGGATCCGGTGGGTCCCGTGGATCTTGTGGATCCCGCGGGCCGTGCGGCTGCTCAGCGCAGGTACACCCGGTCCGGGTCGACATCCTCGCGCAGCAGCCGCAGTTCGTCCCACGTCGGGGGCGGCACCTCCTCGACCGTTCCGGCGACCCGGAGGTCCCAGCCGGTGGCAGCCCGGACCCGGTCGACCGTGACGCCCGGGTGGACGGCGACGAGCCGCAGCTCCTCGCCCACCCCCTCGCGGGCCAGAATGCCCAGTTCGGTGATGACACGGGTGACTCCGGTGCCCAGTGGCCGGATGCCCTCGGCCAGCGCGCGGTCTGGTCCTGGCGTGGTGCAGAAGTCCAGCTCCCCGGTGAAGGAGCGGGGGTTGTGACGGCGCATCACCACGAAGACCTCGCGCGCGTTGGCCATCACCTCGACGCCGCCCCCGGAGCCGGGCAGCCGGACCGAGGGGCTGCCCCAGTCCCCGATCACCGAGGTGTTGAGGCTGCCCCAGCGGTCGATCTGCGCGGCGCCGAGGAAGCCGACGTCGATGTGGCCGCCCTGGAGGACGCAGCCGAAGAGCATGGGCATCGGGATCACCGCCTCCGCGTCCGTGACCAGTACGGCATCGGCGATGGTCTCCGGCAGCCGCGAGGGGTGGGCGCCGCAGACACCCGACTCGTACACCACCTCGATGTCCGGCGCGACCGTCAGATGGGCCAGCTCGGCGGCGAGCGTCGGCAGCCCGATTCCGGCGAACACCTTGCGGCGCGAGGCCAGTTCGCGGGAGGCGACGACGGAGAGCAGCTCGGAGGAGGTGAGGGGGGCGCTCACAGCCGCCGCCCGTAGTTCACCGGCTCGCTGAGCGCCTCACCGACGGCGAGCCCGGCCCAGAACTCCGCGCCGAGCTTCTCGACGTACTCCGCGTGGTCGGCCGTTCCTCGCACCCACTCGTCCAGCCAGTCCTGGAGCAGCCGCGGGTCCTTGCTGATGTGCGACCAGGCCCGGTAGAAGGCGTTGTCCCGGTCGTAGTACCCCTGCGCGAAGGACGGATGCGCGCCGCGCGGGCAGCAGACGACGGCGTCGACCGCGTGGGCGGGAACCAGGGTGCGGTTCGGGTCCGAGCGGATCACCGCGTCGGCCACGACCTCCTCCACGACGACGACCGCCTTCCGCGCCGCGTACACCGCCTCGGCCTGGACTCCGGTCAGCCCCCACATCTGGGTGTTGCCGCTGCGGTCGGCGCGCTGCGCGTGGATGATCGTCACGTCCGGGTTGACGGGCGGTACGACGTAGATCTGCTCGGGTTCGCCGTCCGGTCCCGGGTAGGGCGAGGTGACCTTGCGCAGGTCGCTGTTGACGGACGGCAGATCGCTGCCCCCGTAGGAGCGCAGCGGATAGAACGGCAGCCGCTGGGAACCGGCGAGATAGCGGCAGACCATCCCGTAGTGGCTGTACTCCTCGAAGGCCAGCGGTGCCGGGTCGGCGCTCTCGACGCGCCGGCGCAGCTCACCGAGCGAACCGGCCGAGGAGTTGCCCACGAACGAGGAGACCAGCCGCGTCACGCACCCCGCGGCGAGCATCTGGTCCACCACGATGTCCGCGGTCATCCGCACGACGGTCAGGTCCCGGCGGCCCTGGCGGATGATCTCGTGACCCGCGGCGGTCGGGATGAGATGGGTGAAGCCTTCGAGGCAGACGGTGTCGCCGTCGTGGACGAAGCCGGCGATCGCCGCCCTCATCGACATCGTCTTGTCCTTCGTGGCCACGGTGCTCCTCCGCTGCGGGTGGTTCGCCCCACCGTGCCAGCGGCCATTGATTGGTGTCCAATACCAAATTAAGGTCGGATCGAGACGACTTGTTAATCAATGGCTGCTGAGGCAAGAGGTGGATATGGAACTGCGCCATCTGTCCGCGTTTGTCGCCGTGGCCGAGGAACTGCACTTCGGCCGGGCCGCCAAACGGCTCCAGATGGCCCAGCCGCCGCTGAGCCAGCAGATCCGGCGGCTGGAGAAGGAGCTGGGCGTCCAGCTCTTCGAGCGCAACACCCGCTCGGTCCGTCTCACCAGCGCGGGGGAGTCGTTCCTCCAGCCGGTACGCACCGTGCTCGACGACCTCGACATCGCGGTGCGGGCCGCGAAGGCGGCGGGCCGCGGCGAGTACGGCCGGGTCAGCATCGGCTTCGCGGGCGCCTCCAGCCACGAGACGCTGCCCCGGCTGACCCGCGCGGTGCGCGCCGCGCACCCCGGCATCGAGCTGGTGATGACGGGCCAGACCTACGCCAACGTCGCCCTGGCGCGGGTCGCGGACGGCTCGCTGGACCTGGGGTTCGTACGGTTGCCGGTGACCCAGCCGGGAGTGGCCCACCGGGTGATCGACGAGGAGGAGCTGGTCTGCGCGCTCCCGTCCGACCATCCGCTCGCCGCCCGGGACCGCGTCTCCATCGGGGCCCTGTCCGAGGAGCCGTTCGTCTCGTTCCCCGCCAACACCGGCTCCACCGTGCGCGACGCGATGGTCGGCGCCTGCGAGGCCGCCGGCTTCAACCCCAGGGTGGTGCAGGAGGCCCCCGACTCTTACACGATTCTGGCGCTGGTCGCCGCGGGCGTCGGGGTGACCCTCACCGTCACCTCCGTCCAGCACATCCAGCAGAACGGCCTGGTCTACCGCCCGCTCGCCGGTCCGCCCATCCGGCGCCAGGCAGCCCTCGCCTGGCGGGCCGACAACCCGTCCGCCGCCCTGCGCGCGGTACTCGCCGTCGCGGAGAACGCCCTGCCCACACCGTCCTCCTGAGCACATGCCCCCATTGAGACGCGCTGCGTCTTGAATCAGGGGCGACTGGATATTGGACCGGCCAGTGGCCGGGTGCGAGGGTCACCCCACAGCTCCGACGACGTCCGCCCCGTCCCTCCTCCCCGAAAGGTCCCGCCGTGCCCGACCAGAACGATGTCGTGATCTGCGAACCGCTGCGCACCCCCATCGGCCGCTTCGGCGGAGCGCTCACGGGACAGGCGCCGGCCTCCCTCGCCGCGCTCGTCATCGCCGAGGTCGTCGCCCGCACCGGAATCGACCCGGACCGGGTCGACGAGGTGGTCCTCGGGAGCGCCTACCCGTCCGCCGACGCCCCCGCCATCGGCCGGGTCGCCGCGCTCGACGCCGGGCTCCCGCAGTCCGTCACCGGCACGCAGATCGACCGCCGTTGCGGCTCCGGACTACAGGCCGTCCTCGACGCCGCGATGCAGATCAGGGCCGGCTTCAGCGAGGTGGTGATCGCCGGCGGGGTCGACGTGATGAGCGCGGCCCCCTACTACACGCACGACGGCCGCTGGGGAATCAAGGGCCCCGGCCTCCAGCTGCACGACTCGCTCGCCCGGGGCAGGGTCACCGCGGGCGGCGTCAACCACCCGGTGCCCGGCGGCATGATCGAGACCGCCGAGAACCTGCGCCGCGCGTACGGCATCAGCCGCGCCGACCAGGACGCCCTGGCCCTGCGCTCGCAGCAGCGCGCGGGCCGGGCCGTCGCCGAGGGGCGGTACGCGGCGGAGACCGTCCCCGTCACGGTGAAGACGCGCAGGGGCGACACGGTCGTCACCGCCGACGAGCACCCGCGCCCCGACACCACCGCCGAGCAACTCGCCGGGCTCCGCCCGATCATGGGCAAGACCGACCCGGAGGCCACCGTCACCGCGGGGAACGCCAGCGGCCAGAACGACGCGGCCGCCGCCTGCCTGGTGACCAGCGCCGCCACCGCGCGACGGCTCGGCCTCACCCCGCTCGTCCGGCTGGTCTCCTTCGCCCGCGCCGGGGTACCCGCGGCCACCATGGGCATCGGCCCCGTCCCCGCCACCCGCACGGCGCTCGCCCGCGCCGGGCTCACCCTCGACGACCTCGACCTGATCGAGCTCAACGAGGCGTTCGCCGCCCAGGTGCTGGCCTGCACCCGCGAACTGGGCCTCGGGGAGAAGGACCACGAGGAGCGGATCAACGTGAACGGCTCCGGCATCTCGCTCGGCCACCCGGTCGGCGCCACCGGCGCCCGCATCCTCGCCACGCTGACGCGGGAACTGCACCGCCGCGAGGCCCGGTACGGCCTGGAGACGATGTGCGTCGGCGGCGGACAGGGGCTGGCCGCGGTCTTCGAGCGCATCGCGGTCTGACACCTGCCGCATCCCGACGGCCCCCGGCCAGCCGCGTGAACAACCCTGCGGGGAAACACGCCCCGGGGCCTGTCGTCAAAGTGCCGTCGCGCGACAGACGGCAGTTTGACGACAGGCCCTAGCGGCTCACGCGCACGCGCTTCCGGGGCGGCGGCGCCAGGTGGTCCGGCGCGGAGTCCGGGTCCGTCAGCCGGTTCAGCCGGGCCGGTACGTCGAAGCCGACCAGCAGCACCACGATCACCGTGCCCGCGAACGTCAGCACCGCCAGCGCCTGGCCCAGGTCCATGCCGGAGGCGAGGTGTGCGCCCAGGACCGGGGCGACGGCTCCGCCGAGGGCTCCCACGTTGTACGTGAAGCCCAGGGCGGCGCCCCGGCTCGCCGTCGGGAAGTGGCCGCCGATGTAGCGCGGCAGCAGTCCGGAGATGCCGAAGCTCGTCGCCTGGAGGAGGAAGAGCAGCATGCCGAGCAGCAGCAGGTTGTTGTGGACGGCGAACACCGGATAGACGAAGGCGAGCGAGGTCAGCAGCGTCAGCGCGTACGCCTTCTTCGTCCCGATCCGGTCGCCCAGGAAGCCCGCCACCCAGCAGCCCACCATGGTGCCGAAGCCCGCGAAGTACAGGACGTCGGTGACCTGGTCCGTGGTGTAGCCCAGTTCGGTCTTCAGATACGTCGGCAGCAGCGCCTGGATCGGCCACGAGTACAGGAACGCGAAGAACAACGTGACGATCATCGACAGGTACAGCACCCAGCTCCGCTTCCCGCCCAGCTGCACGGCGAACGCGGCGAGCGAGAGACCGGCGATCACCGAGAGCACCGGCACCATTCCGGCGCCGCCGGGTGTGAAGACGAGGAACAGCGAGACCGTGGCGATGACGACCAGCACCGTGTTGGCGGCCGACCGGGCGCGGGTGGCGAACAGCGGTCCGAACGGATTGGGCCTGGCGTCCTTCTCCGCGACGGACTCCGTCCACTCCTCGGCCTCCGGCAGCGAGCGCCGCATCCACAGCGCGATGGCGATCGGGACGAGACCCAGGTAGAACATCCAGCGCCAGCCGAGCGAGGGAACCACCCAGTTGTAGACCTGTGCTGCGAGCACAGAACCGACCGAGAAGCCGGAGATCAGGAAGCCGCTGGCCCGGCCGCGCATCCCGGCGGGCCAGCTCTCCATGACGTACGTGGAGCTGGCGCTGTACTCACCGGCCATGCCCATGCCGATGGCCAGCCGGGCGGCGAACAGGCTGTGGTAGTTCCAGGCGAACCCGCAGGCGAAGGTCCCCACCGAGTACAGCAGGATGCTCAGCACCATGGAGAGCTTGCGGCCGTAGCGGTCACCGATGGCGCCGAGGACCGCCCCGCCCAGCCAGCGGGTGATGAACGCGCCGGAGATCAGGCTGGCCGCCTGCACCGTGCTGAGGCCGAACTCGTCACTGATCTCCGTCAGGACGAGGGTGATCAGCACGAAGTCGAAGCCGTCGAGGACATAGCCGATCCAGGCGGCGAGGAACGACTTCCACTGGGTGCGGCTGACCTGGCGGTACCAGGGGGGTGTGGGGGGTGATGTGGTCTGCACGGTGACTCCAGGATGCGGGACGGTGCTCGTCCTTGAACAGCCGCCCCGCGTGGTGGGGGAGGGTCAGGGCCGGGCGATGCCTGCGACGAAACGGGCGGTCAGGGCTGTGGGGGCGGTGATGGCGGTGCCGACGACGACGCTGTGCGCCCCGAGCCGCAGGGCCTCGGCCGCCTCCCGCGGGGTGTTGATCCGGCCTTCGGCGACGACCGGGACGTCGATCGCGGCGGACAGCGCGGCGACCAGGCTGAGATCGGGGCCGGTCTGCTTCGGGGTGCCGGGAACGTAGCCGGAGAGGGTCGTGGAGACGAAGTCGGCTCCCTGCGCGGCCGCCGTGACGCCCTCCTCGAAGGTGGAGACGTCGGCCATCACCAGCGCGCCGGCCGCGTGGACCGCCTCGACGATGTCCGCGAACGCCGAGCCGTCGGGGCGCGGCCGGTCGGTGGCGTCGCAGGCCACGACGGCCGCACCCGCCTCGGCCACCGCCAGTGCGTGCCGGACGGTCGGCGTGATGTACACCCCGGTGTCGCCGTCCTTCCACAGGCCGATGACCGGCAGGTCGACGGCCTCGGTGATCGCGGCGACGACCGCCGGCTCGTTGGCCCTGATCGCCGCGCCGCCACCGGCGACGGCCGACAGCGCCAGGCGCACCAGGGTGGCGGTCTCCCGCATCGGGTCGCCGGGCGGTGCCTGGCAGGACACGATGAGCCTGCCCCGAAGTGCTGCGGCGAGGTTCTGCGCGGTCACGGTCATCGGCGGGCTCCCGGGTGGTGGAGGGGAAGGGTGGTGGTCAGGGCGGCCGCTCCGAGCACGGCCGCGTCGTGGCCGAGGAGCGGCGCCCGGGGGACGAGCCCGCGCAGCGGTTCCATCAGCTCCGAGACGAACGCGGCGCGCAGGGCGTCCTCGTACAGGGGGCCGATCCGCGGGACGCCGCCGCCGACGACGACCCGGTCGGGGCCGAAGGCGTTGGCGAGTCCGCCGAGCACATGGCCGACGGCGGCCGCGCCCGTGGTGATGGCGGACACGGCGGCCGGGTCGCCCTGCGCGGCCCGTACGGCAACGGTCTCCAGCCGGTCCACCGGGGCGCCGGTCAGCCGCTCGTAGTGGGCGGCGATACCGGGCCCGGAGGCGATGACCTCCAGGTGGCCGGTGGACCCGCAGGTGCAGGGCAGCCCCGCCGCGTCCGGGCTGGGCAGATGGCCGAGGTGCCCGGCGATGCCGGACGCGCCGTGCAGCATCCGCCCGTCGACGGCGATCGCACCGCCGACCCCGGTGCCGATGGCGGCGAAGAGCAGCGAGCCGAGGTCCCGCTGCTCCGCGTTCAGCGCGGCAAGCTCCGGGCCGGCCGTGGCGCGTACGTCGTTGTCGCAGGCCACCGCGTACCCGGTACGGTCCGCGAGGCCGGTGCCCAGCGCGGTGCCGGCCCAGCCGTGGATGGAGTCGGTGGCGCTGGTGACCATGCCCGTGCGGGGATCCACCACCCCGGCCGCCGCGATGCCCAGGTGCGAGGCGGTCTTGCCGGGATCGACCTCGGCCGAGGCGGCGGCGAGCGCGTCGAGCACCGCCGCCGCACCGTCACGCGCCGGGGTGGAGCGGCTGTGCCGCGCCAGGACCGTGCCGTCGGCGCCGAGGAGCGCGGCGGCGATCTTCGTACCTCCGAGGTCGAGGCCCACGACCGGCCGCCCGTCCGGCGCTGTCCGTGCTGCCCGTGATGTGGAGGTCTTCGGTGCCGTCGTGGTCATCGGACCGGCGGCAGACCGGCGGCACGCAGAAGTCCGGAGACCAGCGCGACGGACTCGGCGGACAGCTGGATCTGCGGGAACGCGGTGTCGCCGCAGTCGATGACGCCGAGCAGCTGGAGCGCCGACTTGAACGAGCCGAGCGCGGAGGAGCTGCGGCCCATGTCCGCCTCGGGACCGGCGTCCACCATGGCGAACAGCGCGATGAGCCGCTCCTGCTCCTTGGCGGCCAGCGTCCAGTCCCCGGCCCGCGCGGCCTGGTAGAGCCGTACGTAGCCGGCCGGGTCCACGTTGCCGATGCCCGGGACGACACCGTCGGCGCCAGCCAGCAGGGCCGCGTCCACGGTCAGTTCGGAACCGGTGAGGATGCTGAAGCCGGGCACCGGACCCTGCGCGCGGCCCTCGCGGCCGCCGAGCTCGACGATGAGCCGGCGCAGCCCGCCCTCGTCGCCGCTGCTGTCCTTGAGCCCGGCCAGGGTGCCGTCCTCCGCGAGTTCGCGGACCAGTGCGGCGGACAGCTTGCTGTGCACGGCGACCGGGATGTCGTAGGCGAACAGCGGCAGGTCCACCTCGGCGCGCAGCCGGCGGAAGTGCCCGGCGATCTCCTTGCCGTGGGTGCGGGTGTAGAACGGCGCGGTCGCGACCAGGGCGTCGGCGCCGAGTGCCGCGGCGGACCTGGCGTGCTCGACGACCCGGGCCGTGGTGGTGTCGATGACTCCGGCCAGCACCGGGACCCGCCCGTCGGTCGCGTTGACCACGGTCTCCAGGACCGTGGCGCGCTGCTCGTCGGTGAGGTAGGCGACCTCGCTGGTGGACCCGAGTGCGAAGAGTCCGTGCACGCCCCCGCCGATGAGGTGCTCGACGAGCCGGGTCAGGGACGTGGTGTCGACCTCCCCGTGGGAGTCGAGCGGGGTGCAGACCGGCGGAACTACGCCGTGCAGCGGTGCGGTCAGAGGCATGGTGGAGGCTCCAGCTGATCGGGATACCGATCCGGGGCCTCTCGGGCTACGCGGATCGAGACATGAGACGTAAGATGTCCTATGTCCAGCTTCACCTTAAACAGATGCTCCTATGACCGGTCAAGGGGCAACGGCACCTCAGGAGGACGTTGTGGCGCGGCCCACCATGGCTCAGGACATCGAGCGAAGGATCAAGGAACTGATTCTGGAACGCCGGCTCGCGCCGGGCGACGTGCTGCCCACGGAGGCCGAGCTGATGGATCTCTTCGGCGCCGGGCGGGTGTCGGTGCGCGAGGCGCTCAAATCGCTTCAGGCGGTCAACGTCGTCGAGATCCGGCGCGGATTCGGCACCTTCGTCGGCTCGCTCTCGCTGTCACCGTTCGCCGAGGGGCTCGCCTTCCGCGCCGCGGTCCGCCACCGCCAGGGCGAGCCCGGCCTCGCCGAGCTGATGAAGGTGCGCGAGGCCCTGGAGGCGGGCCTGGTGGGCGCGGTCGCGGCAGGGGTGCCGGGCGAGGACCTCGACGTACTGCGCGCCCTCGTGGCGAAGATGGAGGACGAGGCGGGCAGCGGCCGGGTCGCCCGCGCCACCGACCGTGCCTTCCACCTCGCGCTGTACGCCTCGCTCGACAACCACCTGCTCAGCGAGGTGCTCGACGCCTTCTGGGCGGCGATGGACCGGGTCCGCGAGGACCTCGACGACGGCCATCAGGACCCGTGGGTCACCTGCGCCCAGCACCGCGAGATCGTGGAGGCGGTGGCGGCGGCGGACGGCCTGCGCGCGGTACGCGCGATGCGCACCCACTTCGACGGCATCCGCACCCGACTCGACCCGGCGTGACCCGTTCAAGCCCGTCCGGCGACTGAGGGCGGAGCGGGGCCGAAGGCGGCGCGACCGTCATGCGACCGCACTGCCACCTCCCCCGTCACCCCTGCACCCTCCCGTGCAGATAACTGTCCGCGCCGTCCAACGTCGCACGGGACCACGCCGCCACCTCCGCCGCTCCCATCGCCTCCCAGTCCGGGGTCCGTTCGACCATCGCACGCCCCAGCCGGCGCCCCAGGGCCACCAGCCGGGCTCCCTCCGGCTGCCGCTCCGCCGCGTACCCGCGCAGCGCCTCGGCCGGGGACGACGCCCCGCGCAGGACACGTTCCAGGCAGAGCGCGTCCTGCAAGGCCTTGGTCGCACCGCTGGCGGTGTGCGGCCTGGTGATGCTCGCCGCGTCGCCCGCCAGCAGGAACGGCGGATCGGCCACCTGGGGCGGGTGGAGGTCGGTGACCGGGTGGTACGCCATGGACGTGTGCTCGCCCCCGCCGACGAGATCGGCCCAGTCCGCCGGGAAGTGCTCCCGCGCGATGTGCCGTACGTACGTCTCGTGCGCGGCGGTCCACGTCGCCGGGGGAGGGGAGCCGTAGATGGCGTACGCCAGCAGCCGGGATTCCGGCGCGGTGCCGGGGATCAGGTAGAAGATCCCGTGCCCGCCCCGGTATCCCAGCGTGATCCAGGTGCCGCGCAGCAGCTCCAGTACCTGCGGATGACCGGCGAGCGCGGTGAGCGGCAGCGTGCCGCGCCACACGGCGTACCCCGCCGGAACCGGCCGCACCCCCGGGGCGACGGCCTCCCGGGTGACGGAGCGCGGCCCGTCCGCCCCGACGACGATGTCGTACACGTGCTCCGCGTCCGCCGTCCGGAGCACGGCGCCGCCCGAGGGGTGACGCCGTACCCCGGTGACGGGCTGCCCCCGGTGGTACCGCACGGCGGCGCCGGTGTTCGCCCGCAGGGTGCGCCACAGCAGGCCCCAGTGGCAGGCGGTCACCGCGCCGTCCTGGCGCGCCAGTTCACGCGCGGCCGGGCGCCCGCTCTGCCGGGCGAGCCAGAGCCGGGAGGGTGCCGGAGCCGTCGGCATGCCGGCGTCCAGATAGCCGGCCGCGACCAGCTCCCGGTGCAGTGGCGGCGGGATGGCGATGCCGAACCCCCGGTCCTCCAGGGCCGCTTCGCTGCGCTCGTGGACCGTCACCTCCGCGCCGGCCCTGGCCCCGGCGATCGCCATGGCGCACCCGGCGATGCTCCCGCCGACGACCCCGATGCGTAAGACCGCTCCCGCCACGTCCACCACCACTTCCCGGTTGCCCCGCCCGCTGTGCGCCGCTCCCATTGAACGGTCGCGGGCCGGGGCGCGTCCAACCCCCTTTCGGCCGTTGGACGTACGGCCTCGCCCGGTTACGGGGAGACGGTCACCTTCGCGGTGCCCTGGGCCTGTTTGCCGTCCGCCCGGTACGTCGCGGTGAGAGCGGCGCTGCCCGAGGCGCCGGCCGGCACGGTGACCGGGATCCTGATGTTCGCGCCCTGGCCGGGGTTGAGCGCGGGGATCGCGGTCTGCCGGGCCGTCCAGCCGCTCGGCACGGTCAGATCGATCGTGCCCGCGCTGCGGGTCACGTCCATCCGGTTCACCACCCGGACCGTGACCTCGGCGCCGGTCCCCGCCTTCAGCGTGGCGGGCGGGGTGATGGTGACGTCGGCGCAGGTGCCGCCCAGCCACTTCAGGTCGAACGAGTCGTACGTGATGTGCTCGTAGTCGCCGCGCTCGTACAGCAGCCCGACCCTGCCGTCCGGCAGCCGGGTCAGGGTCGAGTAGGCCGCGGCGCCGGGGTCGACGACCTTCCGGATCGGCCAGGTCCTCCCGTTGTCGCAGGACATCTTGACGGTGAGGTTGCGCCGTGACCCGGTGTCCTCCGTGTTGCTGAACAGCAGCCAGGAGGACTGCGGGTCCGAGGCCGGGGCGTCCGGGGCGTATCGGATGACCGAGGCGTTGTTCGCCGGATCGGGAAGCGCGGTGTCCTGGACGAACGGGGTGTAGGTGGCACCGCCGTCCGTGGAGTACGCGATGGTCCGGTAGGGCGCAGAGCGGTTGTTGAGCATGACCGTGCCGTCGTTCAGCTCGACGGTCTTGTTCTCGTCACCGCCGGGGCCGACCGGCTTGCCCATCTTCCAGGTGGCGCCGTGGTCGTCGCTGTACGCGCTCGCCGCGTAGTTGGCGCCGTTGATTCGGACGGCGTACTGCTGGATCAGCCGGCCCCTGTGCGTGCCGTTGCGCAGCTGGATGCCCTCGCCGGACGCGGCGAACATCCCGGCCCAGGCCGGGTCCTTGATCTGCTTGGTGATCCGGCGGTGGGTCCAGGTCAGTCCGTCGTCGTCCGAGTAGCTGTAGTCGGCCTGGAGGACGTCGGGGTCGCTCTCGTCGTTGCCGGTGGCGGAGCCCGCGAAGCCCTGGTTCACCCCGGCCGCGTAGAAAAGGAAGATCCGGCCGGTGGTCCGGTCGACCAGCAGGCTCGGGTCCCCGTAGCCCTTGGGCGCGGCGTCCTTGCGGACCACCTGCTGCGCCTGCCAGGTCGTACCGCCGTCGGTGCTGCGGCGCAGCACGATGCCGATGTTGGAGGGCAGGTCCGCGAGGGTGGGGCGGGCGTCGTACGCCGCCAGCACGGTGCCCCTGACCGAGGTGGTCAGGGCCGGGATGCGGTAGTGGGGGGAGCCCACGCCGTCGACGGTCAGGTCCTGGGACGTGAGCGTGCCGGGGGCGGGCGCCGCGGCCTGCGCGGTGCCGGTCACGGCGACCACCAGCATGGCGGCGCCGAACAGGGCGACAGGGACGGTTCGCTGCATGGACGATCTCTCTTCTCGGAAGGGGTGGTGCTTCTCGAAGGGTGGGAGATAGGGGGTGCGCCGGGACTAAGGAATGTGCAGGGAGCAGACCCGGCTGCCCGCGTCGAGGATCCGCCTGGGTACCCAGGGCTGCCGCGCATGCGGAAGCACGGATCGTCTGCGCACGGAAGGTGCCTGCGCTCAGGAGTGTCCGGTCCGGCCCGACGGCTGACCGGCGAACAGGGCGCGCACCCAGGCCAGTTGCTCCCGCTGGTGGTACTCCGCGCCGCCCTCGTGCCCGTTGAACGCGTAGACCCGTACGTCCTTGGGCCCGGCGTAGCCGTTGTAGGCGGTGAAGCAGGTGGAGGGCGGGCAGATCTCGTCCATCATGGCGATCGAGAACAGCGCGGGAGCGGTGGCGCGGGTGGCGTGCAGCGCCGCGTCGAAGTACGACAGTGTGGTGAAGACGGCTTCGGCGCGGTCGCGGTGGAGCATCAGGTACTCGGCGATCTCGGTGAACGGCGGACGCCCCGAAATCTCCGTCGCACGGGGGAAGTTGCAGAGGAAGGGCACGTCCGGCATCACCCCGGCCAGTCCCGGCACCAGCCCGGACACGGCGAGCGCGATACCGCCGCCCTGGCTCACCCCGGTGACGACGATCCGGTCCGGATCGATCTCGGGGTGTCCGCGCATCGCCTCGACGCAGCGCACCGCGTCGGTGAACAGCCGCCGGTAGTAGTACGTTTCCGGGCTCTCGATGCCACGGGTGAGGAAACCGGGGACCGCTCCGGCCGCTCCGGCGTCCGGGTCCGCGGTGTCACCGCCCGCCGCCGACCAGCCCTGGCCACGGGTGTCCATGATCAGGTGGGCATGGCCGGCCGCCGCCCAGAGCAGGTTCTCGTGCGCGAGGCCCCGGCCCCGGCCGTACCCCAGGAACTCCACGACGCAGCCGAGGGGTTCGCTCGCCCCGGCCGGCATCCGCAGCCAGCCGCGCACCGGTCCGCCGGCGAAGCCGGGCACCGTCACGTCGTAGGTGCGGATCTGGGTGAGCCCCGTGTCCGCCTCCGCGAACACCGGCTTCAGCACCGGGCCGTCCCCGGTCTCGTTCAGGGTCCGTGACCAGAAGGCGTCGAAGTCCGCCGCAACGGGCAGCGGCGGCCGGTAGTCGCGGCAGTCCGCGAGCGAGAGATCCGTCAACGGCATGGAGGTGCCCTCCTGGGGGCGCGGCGGGGGTGACGGGTGCGAGGTGAACGACAGGTCATCAGACGGATGACGTCAGATGTCCTGTCGGCACCCGGACCCTAGGCAGCTCCCACGGTGCCCGTCAAGGGTGTGCCGGACCGGGCCCGGAAGGGCGGCGCCCGGGCCCGGTCGCCGCCCCGTCGCCGCCCCGTGGTCGCCCTTTCGCCGCGCCTGGGGCAACGTCGAGCGGGCTCAGCCCTTGGCGCCGCCGCGGGCCCGCGCCTCGGAGATCCGGCGCCTGACCGGGGCGTAGTGCTCGCCGAGCGCGTGCATGAAGCCGGGGGTGTCCTTGGCCCGCGCGGCGTCCACGATGTTCTGGTGGGCCACGACCGTCGCCGTCTCGTCGGCGTGGGTGAATCCGTCGAGATGCGGCGCGACGATCGTGTACACGTCCCAGAAGGCCATCGAGAGCTGGCCGATCAGTTCGTTGCCCAGCGGGGCGACGAGCAGCGCGTGGAACGCCCGGTCGGCGTCCACGAAACCGTGCCCCTCCTGCGCCCCGGTCTCGCGCATGGTGGCCACCAGGCCGTCCAGCGCGTCGAGCTGCTCCGGCGCGAGCAGCGTGACGATGCGGTCGGCCATGCCGCGCTCGACGAGTTCGCGCACGTCGACCAGGTCGGCCATCACCTGGAAGTCGTCGTCGGGGGAGAGCAGCCCTCGGAAGGTCAGGCTCTCCACCAGCGCCGACAGGCTCAGCCTGCCGACGTAGGTGCCGTGCCCGTGGCGGACCTCGACGATGTCGAGCGCGTTGAGGATCTTTACGGCCTCGCGGACGCTGGAGCGGCTGGCGCCGAGGGCCTCGCACAGGGCGGGCTCGGTGGGCAGCGGGTCCCCGGGGCGAAGCCGTTCTTCGAGGATGTACCGCTTGATGCCGTCGACGACTTCCTGCCGGAGCAGCTGCCGGCCGGGCCTCGTTCCGGACATATGTGAACTCCCCACCTCTTGACCCCTCTCGATTGTCAAGCTACGTTCCCACGCTATCAAGGCATCAGACATCTGACGTCTGATGCTTCAGGTTCCGCGGTCCCCGTGAACCACCGATCCACTCCCCGTCTCCACCCCCGACGCCCCACCTCAAAGTCCCTGGAGGACCCGTGCCCGAGCTGAGAGCAGCCGGTGTCGAGCGCCGCACCTTCCTGCGTTACACCAGTGCTGTCGGTGCTGCGGCCGCCATCACGGCGAGCCTCGCCGCCTGTGGCGGACCGTCCTCGACCGCCGACGGATCGACGGACAAGGGCAGCGGCAGCGACCTCATCGAGGCCGGTCTGTCCTACCCGCTGTCGACCGGCTTCGACCCGATGATCACCTCGGGCGCGACCCCGTACGCCGCCAACATGCACATCTTCGAGGGCCTGGTCGATCTCGATCCGGCAACACTCGTGGCACGCCCCGCGCTCGCCACCGAGATGCCGAAGAAGATCAACGCCACCACCTACCGGGCGACGCTGCGCAAGGGGGCGACCTTCCATGACGGCTCTGCCGTCACCGCGGAGGACGTGGTGTTCAGCTTCGAACGCATCCTGGACCCGAAGAACGCCTCTCTGATGGCGCAGTTCGTGCCCTTCATCGACACGGTCGAGGCAGTCGACGCCGGCACGGTCGAGTTCAAGCTCAAGTACCCCTTCGCGCTCTTCCCGTCCCGGATAGCCGTGGCCCGGATCGTCCCGAAGAAGATCGTGGCGCCCGACCCCAAGGCCTTCGACGCCAAGCCGGTCGGCTCGGGGCCGTACAGGTTCGTCTCGGCCACCCGCGAGGACAAGATCGTCTTCGCGGCGTACGACAAGTACAACGGCGCCCACCCCGCCAAGGCCAAGAAGATGGTCTGGCGCCTGATGTCCGACCAGTCGGCCCGCGTCAGCGCCATGGAGTCGGGCCGCGTCCAGGCCATCGAGGACGTCCCGTACATCGACGTCAAGCGGCTCTCGGGCACCGCCAGGACCGAGTCCGTGCAGTCCTTCGGGCTGCTCTTCCTGATGTTCAACACCGCCGACAAGCGGTTCGCCGACAAGCGCGTGCGCCAGGCGCTGCACTACGCCCTGGACACCGAGAAGATCATCTCCACCGCGATGGTCGGCAACGCCGCCGCGGCCACCGGCTACGTGCCCTCGACCCACCCCGACTACCACAAGGCCGCGACCGTCTACACGCACGACGTGGCCAAGGCGAAGCAACTGCTCGCCGACGCTGGCGTCAAGAACCTCTCCTTCACCGTCCTGACCACCGACACCGGCTGGGTCAAGGACATCGCCCCGCTGCTGAAGGAGAGCTGGGAGCAGGCGGGCGTCAAGGTCACCCTCAGCATCGCCCAGTCCCCGGCCCAGTACGCCAAGGTCGACAAGGGGGACTTCGAAGTCCTCGTCGCCCCCGGCGACCCGTCCGTCTTCGGCAACGACGCCGACCTGCTGCTGCGCTGGTTCTACTACGGCTTCTGGCCCGAGAACCGCTACGGCTGGGGCAAGTCAGACGCGTACAGGAAGGTCAAGCAGACCCTGGACAAGGCCGCCCAGGCAGGCGACGACGCGAAGCGCAAGGAGCTGTGGGGCCAGGTCACCGACCTCGTCGCGGACGAGGCAGCGCTCTACCCGATCCTGCACCGCAAGCTCCCCACCGCCTGGACCGAGAAGGCGCTGCCCGGCTTCGAGCCGCTGCCCACCACCGGCCTGTCCTTCCTGGACGTCAGCCGCGCCTGACCGGCCCCCACCGGGTCACCGGGCCCGCCGCCCGCCACCGGCCGGCGCCGCTCACCCGGCGCCGGATCGCCCGGTCCGGGACAACAGACCCCGCTGTCCCGGACCAGCCCGCCCAACCGCAAGGAACCCGACGATGGTTGCTTTTCTCCGGCTCGCGCTGCGCCGCGTCGCGATGATGCCGGTGATGATCCTCGGCATCGCGCTGCTCGTCTTCGTGGTGCTGCAGTTCTCGCCTGCCGACCCGGCCTTCAACGCGCTCGGGGAGAGCGCCACGCCCGAAGCCCGTGCGGCCTTCGCGGACGCCAACGGCCTCAACGATCCGCTGCCCGTCCGCTACTTCCACTTCCTCGGCCAGCTGCTCCACTTCGACCTCGGGATGACCGTCCCGCCGAGCCAGCCCGTCGTCGACCGGATCACCGCCGCCTTCCCGCTCACCCTCCAGCTGACGATCCTCGGCCTGATCCTCGCGGTCGTCCTCGCGGTCGTCTCCGGCGTCGTCGGCGCGATGTACCGCGACCGCTGGCCCGACCAGCTGTTCCGGGTACTCTCCATGGCCGGGGTCGCCGTCCCGTCCTTCTGGCTCGGTGTCCTGCTCATCCAGCAGTTCGCACTGAACACCCGGATCTTCCCGACCGGCGGCTACACCAACCCCGCCGACTCCTTCAGCGGCTGGCTCCGCACCATGGCCCTCCCGGCCTTCTCGCTCGCCGTGCCCGTCGCGGCCTCGCTCGCCCGGCTCGTCCGCACCTCGATGGTCGCCGAACTCGACCGCGACTACGTCCGCACCGCACGCGGCAACGGCCTGCCGGTGTTCCTGGTGATCCGCTCGGTACTGCGCAACGCGCTCGTCACCCCGCTCACCGTGCTCGGCGTCAAGGTCGGCTACCTGCTCAGCGGTGCCGTCGTCATCGAAGCGATCTTCGACCTGCCCGGCATGGGCAAGCTCATCCTCGAAGGTGTCACCGGCGGCGATGTCGCCCTGGTCCAGGGCACCGTACTGACCATCGCCATCGCGTTCCTGGTGGTCAACGTCATCGTCGACCTGCTCTACCTGCTGGTCAACCCGCGCATCAGGACGGTGTGACATGTTCACCACGGGCCGACCGGCCAACAAGCTCTCCCGACCGGGCATCGCGTTCCGCGCCCTCCCGGTCACCTCCCGCGTCGCGCTCTGCGTGCTGCTCCTCGTCATCCTCGGCGCGGTCTTCGCCCCGCTCCTCACCCAGAACCCGCTCACCACCGGAACCCCGGTCCAGGCGCCGAGCGGCGGCCACTGGTTCGGCACCGACCGGGCCGGCCGCGACGTCTTCGCCCGCGTCGTGCACGGCTCGCGCTACTCGCTCGTCATCGGACTCGGCTCGACCGCCCTGGCCCTGATCGCCGGCGCCCTGCTCGGCGCACTCGCCGCCACCTCGCGCAAGCTCGGCGACGAGTCCGTGATGCGCACCCTCGACGTGGTGATGTCGTTCCCGCCGATCGCCCTGGCCGCCGTACTCGTCGCGGTCTTCGGCACCAGCGTCCCGGTCATCATCTTCACCATCGCCTTCGTCTACACCCCGTCACTGGCCCGGGTGGTCCGCGCCAACGTCCTCTCCCAGTACGGCGAGGACTACGTCGCGGCCGAGAAGGTCATCGGCGCCCGGCGCGACTACATCGTGCTGCGGCACGTCGCCGTCAACTGCATGGCCCCGGTCATGGTCTTCGCCACCGTGATGGTCGCGGAGGCGATCATCTTCGAGGCGAGCCTCTCCTTCATCGGCGCCGGTGTGCAGGACCCGGACCCCAGCTGGGGCAGCGTGCTGGCCTACGGCCGTCAGATCCTCCTCGCGGGCGGCTGGTGGGCCACGTTCTTCCCGGGCCTCGCCCTGCTGGTCACCGTCCTCGCGCTGAACATCCTCTCCGAGGGCCTCACCGACGCCTCCGCGGCTCCGAAGAAGCGCAGTGCGGGCGCGGACCCCTCCCACACCGCCACGGCACCGGACCCGGTGGAGGCCCGTTCCACCGTGGACATCGACGCCGCCCTCGCCAAGCTCGCGGAGCGCGTCCACACCAACGGGCCGGCCATCACCCCGGTACCGGAGGACGCCGCCGAACTCCTGGTCGTACGGGACCTCGCGATCCGCTTCCCCGACCGGTACGGCGCCATCCCGGTCGTCGACTCCCTCGACTTCACCGTCCACGAGGGCGAAACCCTCGGCCTGGTCGGTGAGTCCGGCTGCGGCAAATCCATCACCAGCCTCGCCGTCATGGGCCTCCTCGCCCGCAACGCCGAGGTCAGCGGCGAGATCCTCTACCGAGGCCGGGACCTGCTGAAGCTCCCGCCGAAGGAACGCCGCGCCCTGATGGGCCCCGAGATCGCGATGGTCTACCAGGACGCGCTCTCCTCCCTCAACCCGTCCGTGCTCGTCGGCACCCAGCTGAAGCAGCTCACCTCGCGCGGCGGTACGAAGACCCCGGCCGAACTCCTCGACCTGGTCGGCCTCGCACCCGAACGCACCCTGCGCAGCTACCCGCACGAGCTCTCCGGCGGCCAGCGCCAGCGCGTCCTGATCGCCATGGCGCTCTCCCGCAGCCCCCGCCTGCTCATCGCGGACGAACCGACCACCGCCCTGGACGTCACCGTCCAGGCCCAGGTCGTCGAACTCCTGGTCCGGCTGCGCGACGAACTCGGCTTCGCCATGGTGCTCGTCAGCCACGACCTCGCGCTCGTCGGTGACCTCTCGCACCGCGTCGCGGTGATGTACGCGGGCCGGCTGGCCGAGATCGGGGACACCCGGTCCGTGCTCACCGCCCCCACCCACCACTACAGCCGCGGCCTGCTCGGCTCGGTCGTCTCGCTGGAGGCGGGTGCCGAACGGCTCCACCAGATCCGCGGCGTCGTCCCCGCCCCCCAGGGCTTCGGTACGGGCTGCCGGTTCGCCTCGCGCTGCGGCGCCGCCACCGAGCTGTGCCGCACCACCACCCCCGCACTCACCACGCGCGGCAGCGCGCACGACCACGGCTTCGCCTGCCACCACCCGGCGAAGGCCGCACAGCTGGAAGGGAGCGCCCTGTGATCAGGCTCGACGGCGTCCACGTACGCCACAAGGCACGCAGCGGAGGCGTGTTCCGCCGCGACGCCGTGCACGCACTCACCGACGCCAGCCTGGAGGTCGAGCGCGGCGAGATCGTCGGCCTGGTCGGTGAGTCCGGCTGCGGCAAGTCGACGATGGCCCGGGTGCTGACCGGTCTGCAGAAGCCCACGGAGGGCACGGTCGCCTTCCACGGCAAGGACCTGTGGGAGATGTCCGGTACCCAGCGGCGTGACGACTTCGGCTCCGCCGTGGGCGTCGTCTTCCAGGACCCCTCGACCGCACTCAACCCCCGGCTCACGGTCCAGCAGATCCTGCGCGACCCGCTCGACGTGCACCGCCGGGGTACCCGGGAGGCGCGCGAGGCGCGCGTCGAGGAACTGCTCGACCTGGTCGGACTCCCCGGCCACACCCTGGCCGCGCTGCCCGGACAGCTCTCCGGCGGCCAGCGCCAGCGTGTCGCCATCGCCCGCGCGCTCGCGCTCGAACCCGAGCTGATCGTCGCGGACGAACCGACATCCGCGCTCGACGTCTCGGTCCGCGCCCAGGTCCTCAACCTCCTGGTGGACCTGCGCGAACGGCTCGGCCTCGGCATGGTGTTCATCTCGCACGACATCCAGACCGTGCGCTACCTGGCCGACCGCATCGCCGTCCTCTACCTCGGCCGCATCGTCGAGGAGGGGCGCACGGCCGATGTCGCGGGCGCTCCCTCACACCCGTACACCGAGGCACTGCTCTCCGCGACCCCCAGCCTGCTGGAGACCACCGAGCGCATCGTGCTCACCGGCCCGGTCCCCTCCGCGACCAACCCGCCGGCCGGCTGCCCGTTCCGCACCCGCTGCTGGAAGGCCGACGACGCGTGCGCCACGGTCTTCCCGGTCCGCACCGAAGGCCCGGACGGGCACCGCTGGCACTGCGTCCACCCCCAGACCCCCGCGTCCCCCTCCGGGGACCCGACCCCCGTACCGTCCGCGAGGAGCACCGCATGACCGCCCGAACCCCCCGCTACTCGGGAGTGATCCCGCCCGTCGTCACCCCGCTCACCGCTGATGGCGAGCTCGACCGCCCCTCCCTGGAGCGGGTCGTGGGGCATCTCGTCGACGCTGGTGTCAGCGGGCTCTTCGCCCTCGGCAGCTCCGGTGAGACCGCCTACCTGACGCACGGACAGCAGGACCAGGTCATCGAGGTCATCACGGCGGCCGCCGCGGGCCGGGTGCCGGTCCTCGTCGGAGCGATCGAGACGACCACCAACCGGGCCATCGAGCGCGCCAACCGCGCCGCCGAGCTCGGTGCGGACGCCGTCGTCGTCACCGCGCCCTTCTACACCCGCACCCACGACACCGAGATCGACCGCCACTTCCGGCAGGTCGCTGCCGCCGTGGACGTGCCGCTCCTCGCGTACGACGTACCGGTCTGCGTGCACAGCAAGCTTGCCCCGGAACTGCTGCTGCCACTGGCGGCCGACGGGGTACTGGCCGGGGTCAAGGACTCCAGCGGCGACGACGGCTCGTTCCGCCGGCTGGTCATCGGCGCCCGGGAGCTGCCCGGCTTCTCCGTGCTCACCGGCCACGAGCTGGTCGTCGACGCGATGATGCTCGGCGGCGCCGACGGCTCGGTGCCCGGACTCGGCAACGTCGACCCGCACGGTTACGTACGCCTCCACGAAGCGGCCGTACGCGGTGACTGGGCCGGGGCGACCGCCGAACAGGACCGGCTCGTCGGGCTCTTCGACATCATCGGCGCCGCCCGCCCGGGAACCGCCTCCGCCACCGCCGCCGGACTCGGCGCGTTCAAGACCGCGCTCATGCTGCGCGGGATCATCGCCACCAACGTGATGAGCCCGCCGATGCGCCCGCTGGACGCCGAGGAGACGGCGACGATCGCCCGGTACCTGGAGCGTGCGGGGCTCTCCACCGTCTGAGGTCCGTGCCGTCGGGCACGCGTCGGAGGCCCGGTCGGACAGCGTGCGCCGTCCGACCGGGCCTCCAAGGGCTGTCGCTGTCACTCGGGGGGCAGGCTCAGCTCAGCCCTGCGACTTGCGGCTGCGGCGCATCAGCAGGCCGCCACCGAGCACCATCGCGGCGCTGGCGCCACCGGCGATACCCAGGTTGCTGTTCGCACCGGTGTGCGCCATCTGCGGCGGCTTGTGGTGGTGCGTCGGCTTGTGGGGGTGCCAGGCGTGCGTCGGCGGGTTGTGCGTGGGCGGGTTGTGCGTCGGCGGGTTGTGCGTGGGCGGGTTGTGGTGCGGGGGGTGGTGGTGGGGCGGGTTGTGCGTGGGCGGCTTCGGCGGGTTGTGGTGGTGGCCGGGAGGGCAGTCGCCGTTGTGGTGATGGTGGTGGTGGCCCGTCGTCGGGGGCTTCGGCGGTTGGTGGTGGGCCGGGGGCTTGTGGTGCGTCGGCGGCTTGTGGTGGGTCGGGGGCTTCGGGGTCTCGTTCCCCTCACTGTTCTCGCACTTGTTGCCGAACGCCGGGTTCAGCAGACCGACCACGTCGACCGTGTTGCCGCAGGCGTTGACCGGGACGTCGACCGGGGCCTGGATCAGGTTGCCGGACAGCACACCCGGGGAGTTGGCCGCGACGCCGTTGGCGCTGGCGCCCTGAGCGTCGCCCCTGCCCGATTCGCCGCCGCTGTTCTCGCACTCGTTGCCGAACGCCGGGTTCAGCAGGCCGACCACGTTGACCGTGTTGCCGCAGAGGTTGACGGGCACGTGTACCGGCACCTGCACGGCGTTGCCCGAACCGACCCCGGGTGAACCGATGGCGGCGCCGTCGGCCGAGGCGTCCGCGAACGCGTAGCCGCCGGACGCGGTCAGGATGCCTGACGCCGCTGCCATGACGAGCACGCTTTTACTCAAGGTTTTTCGCATTGGTTGCCCTTCCTTAGGACATTTCGCGCGGGCGCGTTGCCCGCAGTTCATTCATCAGCCGGTGCAGCAACCGTCGGGCATGCCAAGTACTGCTGGGTGAGCGTCCCGTCGGGCGGGCTTGACTCCACCCATAACGACGCTCGGGTGACGGGGAAACGTGGAATCCGTGAAAATAATGTGATCACCCGGACGGGCTACGCAAGGGTGTTCGCTTGCCGAATTCGACTCATCGGGCCGCGCTCTACGCCGTTCGGGCGAGAAGAAGTTGAGGCTTGAATCGAA
This sequence comes from Streptomyces sp. AW19M42, assembly GCA_000470535.1. Classification (GTDB taxonomy): domain Bacteria; phylum Actinomycetota; class Actinomycetes; order Streptomycetales; family Streptomycetaceae; genus Streptomyces. The sequence continues at coordinate 2,423 of CBRG010000318.1, read as the reverse complement.
ACGTGTGGCTACCGAATGTGCGGTGCATTTACCCGCCTCTTTCGCACGGATGTCCGGCGACTCCCGGCATTCGGGTGAATGGACATAACCAAACGTCCGGAAGCGAGTTGGTCAGTGTGCTCCGGTACGGGGTATCCAGTACGAGAAGGGTTCATCGTGATCAAGAAGGTCCTGGCTACGGGTGCCGTTGCCGCCTCCATCCTCGGTCTCGGCGCCGCGCAGGCGATGGCCATCGGCAACGATGGCGGCACCACGTCGGTCAACGGGAACGGCGCCTCGCAGTCGTTCGGCAACGCCGAGACCCACGGCGACGGCAGCCCCCAGTTCGGCCTGGTCCAGGGCACGCTGAACAAGCCCTGCGTCGGCCTGCCGCTCAAGGCGAACGTCGGTTCGCTGATCGGCCTCGTTCCGATCGCGGTCCAGGACGTCAACGTCCTGTCGTCGCCGCAGAACCAGCAGTGCACCGAGAACTCCACCCAGGCCAAGGGCGACGAGGCGCTGTCGCACATCCTGGACGACATCCCGGTCCTCTCCGGCAACGGTGCCGGCAACCGCTGATCCGGCTGTGCACGGGCCCGGGTCGCCGACGTTCCTCCTGCGCGCGACCCGGGCCTGCTGCTGCCCCCGGGGGCTCGCCCATGAGCGGTTCCGGTGATCGCGACGGTGACGTCGTGTGATCGGAACTGCGTCATTCGGGCGGACTTCGAGGAATCTTCGCCTCGAAGAGTTTCGCTTACCGTCTTAAATCGTTACGAATTACAGCGGCGGAGTTACGAGTGGTCAGAACCCGCGCTCGTGCGGCACGAAATTCGTTGCCGCTCCGGACTCCGTCACAGAAAGGGTTGAAAGTGAAGTACACCAAGATTGCCGCCGTTGCCGCCGGAACCCTCATGGCGATCGGTGCGGCCACCCCGGCCTTCGCCGACTCGGGCGCCGGGGGCGCGGCCGTGGGCTCCCCGGGCGTGCTGTCGGGCAACGTCGTCCAGATCCCGGTCCACGTGCCGATCAACCTGTGCGGCAACACCGTGAACGTCGTCGGTCTGCTGAACCCGTCCTTCGGCAACACCTGCGTCAACGCCTGATCGTTGTACCGCTGAGCCGGTCTCGGCACCGGTCTGCCCCGGATCGCATCTCCTGCGATCCGGGGCTTTCCTCTTTCCTGCGCTCTCCGTCCCGGGAGTTCGCGGCCCTGCCCGGACACGGTGAAAAGACCTGAGCCGTTTCCACCGGCCCGGGGCGCGGTGCGCCGGCGGCTGGGGGCATACATCCGGGCGGGCGCGCGCGGGACGGAGCACCGACAGTCCACCACCGAAATGCGTCCGCTGTCCCGCAGTCACACTCGATCCAGTGATTAGTCATGCAATCGACCGAGTGGTCCGGTGACTCGTTCCGAGAAAAGCCGAAAGCTCCAGTTGCCCGGCCGCAATCGGGTCGTTAGCCATGAGGAAAGCGGCAGAAGTCACAGCTAAAGAGGGCTGGTGCGGCGCGGGGACGCGACCGAAACAGCTGCCGCTGCAGAAGGGAACCTGAAAGTGAAGTACGCGAAGACCGCCGCGTTCGTTGCCGGCTCTGTGGTCGCTCTCGGAACGGCTGCTCCCGCCTTCGCCGTTACCACCACGACGGCTCCGAACTTCAGCCTCGACGGCGGGATCAACCAGGTGGTGGCCGCGGCCCCGCAGGCCGTCGACCCGATCGTCGACACCGTGGACGGTGCCACCAGCAGGCTCCAGAAGGACGGCACCGTCACCAAGATCGCCGAGCAGGCCACCGGTGCGGCCAAGGGCGCCGCCCCGCTCGTCGGCGGTCTCCCGCTCGGCGGCTGACCCCTGCCGGGACGGCGGTTGCCGATCCGAAGCGTTCCACACCGCTCCGGTGCCGTGCCCCCGTGAACGGACGGATGGCGGAAGCACCGTTCGAGTGAAGTGCCACAACCATTCCCGCAGCCGCGAGTTGATCAAAGCGCTCAGGTCAGCGGGCAACAGAAAACCCCAGAAGGGCTAGTCAATGATCAAGAAGATTATGGCCTCGGCGGCCGTCGCCGCCTCCATCGTCGGCGTCTCCGCCGCGGTGGCCCCCTCGGCCATGGCGATCGGCAACGACCAGGGCACCACCTCGGTCAACGGCAACGGTGCCATGCAGTCGTACGGCAACTCCGCCACCCACGGCGACTGGAGCCCGCAGTTCGCGCTCATCCAGGGCTCGCTCAACAAGCCCTGCATCGCCCTGCCGGCCAAGGTCAACGCCGGTTCGCTGATCGGTCTCGTCCCGATCTCGGTCCAGGACCTCAACGTCCTGTCCTCGCCGCAGAACCAGCAGTGCACCGAGAACTCCACCCAGGCCAAGGGTGACGAGGCGCTGTCGCACATCCTGGACGACATCCCGATCCTGTCCGGCAACGGTGCCGCCAACGACTAGGGCGTGTT
>CBRG010000317.1 GCA_000470535.1 Streptomyces sp. AW19M42 | reverse complement strand
CGCCCGCCGGACCGGGCGGGTCGCGTACCGATCCGTACGCGGCCCGCCCGGTCCGCACCGGCCCCCCCGGCGGCGCACCGCCGCCGTGACGCTCCCACCCGTCACGGCGGCCACCGGGCCCACACCCTTGAAAGAGCGGAAGGCCAAGACCAGCCATGGCACCACCCGAAGCAGTACCGCAGCCGCCGGAGCCGGCCGCCGACGTGAAGGAGGCGACAGCGCCCGGCGCCTTCGTGAAGGAGACCACCGGCACGAAGGACGCCTCCGCCTCGGCCGTTCTCGAAGCGCGCTCGGTGAGCAAGCGATTCCCGGGCGTCGTCGCCCTGGACGGCGTCTCCTTCTCCCTGCGCGCCGGGGAGACCCACGCACTGGTGGGGGAGAACGGAGCCGGCAAGTCGACCCTGATCAAGGTGCTGACCGGGGTCTACCAGCCCGATGGGGGCGAGCTGCGGCTGGCCGGACACCAGGTCGCCTTCGCCCGCCCGTTCGAGGCGCAGCAGGCCGGCATCTCCACGATCTACCAGGAGGTGAACCTCGTCCCGCTGATGAGCGTGGCGCGCAACATCTTCCTCGGGCGAGAGCCGAAGAACCGTTTCGGCCTGATCGACTTCTCCCGTATGAACCGCGAGACCACCGAACTCCTCGACGGCTTCGGCGTCCGCGTCGACCCGAAGCGGCCCCTGCACACCCTGGGCATCGGCACCCAGCAGATGGTCGCGCTGGCCCGCGCCGTCTCGGTCAAGGCCCAGGTCGTCATCATGGACGAGCCCACCTCCTCGCTGGAGCCGCGCGAGGTCGAGACCCTCTTCCGGGTCATCGAGGACCTGCGCGCACGCGGGATCGCGGTGCTCTACGTCAGCCACCGCATGGACGAGCTCTACCGGATCTGCGACCGCGTCACCGTGCTCCGCGACGGCCGCCACATCCACACCGGTGACCTCGCGGAGCTCGACCGCATGCAGCTCGTCTCGATGATGCTCGGCCGCGACATGGCAGAGGTCCGCCGCTCCGGCGTCACCAGCTTCGGCTCCGAGGGCCACGACGCCTCGCGCACCCCGGTCCTCACCGCCTCCGGTCTCTCCCGCAACCACCAACTCCACGACATATCACTGTCGTTGTACGCCGGTGAGGTACTCGGCCTCGGCGGACTCCTCGGCTCGGGCCGCAGCGAGACCGCGAAGGCCCTGGCCGGTGCGCTGAACCTGGACTCCGGAGAGATCGGGATCGGCGGACGCACCCTGCGCAGGCTCACCTCCGCCGGCGCCATCCGCGCCGGCATCAGCCTGCTCCCGGAGGACCGCAAGGCCGAAGGCATCGTCCCCGGCCTCTCGGTGCGCGAGAACATCGTGCTGGCCGCGATGCCGCGCCTCTCCCGCGCAGGTGTCGTCTCCCGCGCCAAGCAGGACCGCATCGTCGAGATCTTCATGAAGCGGCTGCGGATCAAGGCGGCGAGCCCCGAACAGAAGGTCGGCGAGCTCTCCGGCGGCAACCAGCAGAAGGTACTGCTCGCCCGCTGGCTCTGCCTGGAACCCAAGGTGCTGCTGCTCGACGAGCCCACCCGAGGCATCGACGTCGGTGCCAAGGCCGAGGTCCAGAGCCTCATCGACGACCTCGCCCGCGAGGGCCTCGCCGTCCTGCTCATCTCCTCCGACATCGAGGAACTCATCGAGGGCGCCGACCGCATCGTCGTCCTGCGCGGCGGTGCGGTCGCGGGCGAACTGGCGGGCGACGAGGTGGCCGAGAGCCATCTGCTCGAAGTGCTCGCCGACCACTCACCGGCGCCCGCAGGGCAGGCCCCGGCCGCTCAGGAGGACCCCCGATGACCCAGGCCACACTCTCCACCCCCGCCGCCCGCCCGTGGGCGCGGCTGCGCGACCCCGCCTGGTACCAGGAATACGGGGTGTACCTCGCCGTCGCGGTGGTGCTCCTCTTCAACGCCCTGTTCACCGAGCACTTCATGACCGCGGACAACCTCCGCACCCAGCTCGTCCAGGTCGCGCCCATCGTCATCGTGGCCCTGGGCATGGCCCTGGTGATCGGCACCGAGGGCGTCGACCTCTCCGTCGGCTCGACCATGGCGGTGGCCGCCGCGCTCCTGCCGCTCTACCTCGGCTACGGGCTGGTGCCCGCGCTGGTCATGGCGCTGCTGGCCGGTGCGCTCGTCGGAGCGGTCAACGGCACGCTCGTCTCCCTCGTCGGGCTCCAGCCGATCGTCGCCACCCTCGCCCTGTTCGTCGGCGGCCGAGGCCTGGCCCTGGTCATAGCGGACGGCCAGCTCAAGCAGATCGTCAACCCCGACCTGCTCTCGCTCGGCACCGGGTCCTTCCTCGGCATCCCGCTGGTCGTACTCATCGCCGCCGTCCTCGCGGCCGCCGTCGCCTTCCTGGTCCAGCGCACCACCTTCGGCCGCCAGATCGTCGCCATCGGCGGCAACCGGTCCGCTGCCTCGCTCGCCGGACTGCCCGTGCGCCGCGTACTGATCGGTGTGTACGTGCTCTGCGGGGTGCTGGCCGCACTGGCCGGCATCCTCGCCACCGCCAGGCTCACCGCCAGCGACCCCTCCTCACTCGGCACCCTCATGGAACTCTCCGCCATCACGGCCGTCGTGGTCGGCGGCACCCCGCTCAACGGCGGTTCCGTCCGGGTGCTCGGCACGGTCGCGGGCGCCCTGCTGATGCAGCTCCTGCGCGCCACGCTCGTCAAGCACGACCTGCCCGACTCCACCGCACAGATCGCCCAGGCGGCCATCATCATCGCCGCCGTCTACGTCGCCCGGGAGCGTCGGTCCCGATGAACGAAACCTCACCCGCACCGGTGGCCCAGGCCCCCGCACCGCGCAAGACCCCCGCAGCGGCGGACGGCGGCGCACCCCGCCCCGTGACCGGCGCACCGCCCCCGCTCGGACAGCGGCTCGCCGAGCTCCTCCAGCGCCAGGGCGTGCTGGCGGTCCTGCTCACGGTCGTGATCGTCGCGTCGTTCATCTACCCGACGTTCGCCACCCTGGACAACGCCCGCGGCGTGACCGTCCAGGCGTCGTTCCTGGCGGTGGTCGCCCTCGGCATGACCATGGTCATCATCACCGGCGGCATCGACCTGTCCGTCGGATCGGTCTTCGCGCTGGGCGGCGTCCTCGCCGCCTGGGCCTCCCAATGGGGCTTCCTGGCCGCACTGCTCGTGCCACTCGTGGCGTGCGGCGCCGTCGGACTGCTCAACGGCTTCCTGGTCGCCCGCGCCGGAATGGCCCCCTTCATCGTCACACTCGCCACCCTGCTGGGGGCCCGCGGCATCCTCCTCGCCATCACCGACGAGGGCGCCACCACCTACCTGATCCCCAAGGGATCCGCCTTCGCCGAGCTCGGGCAGGGGAGCGTCTGGGGCTTCGGCTACCCGATCCTGATCGCCCTGGTGCTCTTCGGCGTCGGCGGTCTCCTCCTCCAGCGCACCTCGTTCGGGCAGACGCTCTTCGCCGTCGGCGGCAGCAGTGACGCGGCCACCCTGATGGGCCTGCCCGTGGCCCGCACCAAGATGCTGGTCTACACGCTCAGCGGACTGCTCGCCGGACTCGCCGGCGCGCTCAACGCGGCCAGGCTGTCGTCCGGGGTCACCATCGTCGGCGTGGGCATGGAGCTCGACGCGATCTCCGCCGTCGTCATCGGCGGCACGCTCCTGATCGGCGGCGCCGGGTCGATCAGCGGAACGCTCTGGGGCGTACTGCTGCTCGCCGTCATCCAGAACCTGATCAACCAGATCGGCTCGCTGAACTCCTCGTACCAGTCGGTGGTCAGCGGAGGGTTCCTTATCGTTGTCGTCGTGGCCCAGCGCTATCTGGCGCGCAGCCGCAGAACCACTTGAACCTGTGCCGGGGCCCAGGCCCCGGCACAGGCCGAGCCGAACCGGCGGAGCCGGGCCACCGCGCTTTCAACGCGCGTCAAGTCGATTCAGGGAGTGCCGTGGGCGTCAGCCTCAAGGACGTTGCGCAACGGGCGGGCGTATCCATCAAGACCGTGTCGAACGTGGTGAACAACTACCAGCACGTCACACCGAAGATGCGCGCCAAGGTGCAGCAGGCCATCGACGAGCTCGGCTACCGGCCGAACCTCACCGCACGGCATCTGCGCAAGGGCCGCACGGGCATCATCGCCCTCGCCGTCCCCGAGTTCGGCAACCCGTACTTCGGGGAGCTGGCCGGAGAGGTCGTCGACGCGGCCGCCCGGCACGACTACACCGTGCTGGTCGACCACACGGGCGGGCTGAGGGAGAAGGAACTCCTGGTCAGTCAGGGTTTCCGGTCCCATGTGATCGACGGCCTCATCCTCAGCCCCATCCATCTGGAGACCGAGGACCTGATGGCGCGGGCCGAGACGGCCCCGCTGGTACTGCTGGGCGAGCGCGAGTACGAGGCGCCCTACGACCACATCGCCATCGACAACGTGGCGGCCTCCCGCGAGGCCGTACGCCACCTCATCGACCAGGGGAACCGGCGGATCGCCTTCCTCGGCTCGCGCACCGGCCGCGAGCGGCAGCCGGCCCATCTCCGGCTGCGTGGCTGGCGGGAGGAGCTCGCCGCCGAAGGCATCGCCCCCGACGAGTCACTGGTCGTGGTCACCGACGGCTACGGCCGCGAGGACGGAGCCACCGCGATGGCCGCCCTCCTGGACCGCGGGGAACAGCCCGACGCCGTGTTCGCGTACAACGACCTCATCGCCATCGGGGCGATGCGCACCCTCTCCGAACGCGGCCTGCGCATCCCGGAGGACGTCGCCGTCGTCGGGTTCGACGACATCGAGGAGAGCCTCTACGGAGCCACCACGCTGACCACGGTCGCCCCGGACAAGGAGGCCATCGCCCGGCTCGCCGTCGAGAGCCTCGTGGAGCGACTCTCCGGCGACGCGTCGCCCGCCCCCCGACGCCCCCGGCCCGGCTACCGGCTCATCGTCCGGGAGTCCACCGTCCCCCGGCCGGCCGGAGTGTAGTACCCGTCCCGGCCGTCCGCTCCTCGCAAGGACCTCTGATGCCTCGCCCCACCGTGAACCGCAAACCGTTCGGCGTCCATGGCAACACGGACGTCGATGTCTGGACGCTCGACTCCGGCAGCGGAGTCCGCGCCGAGATCCTCACCTACGGCGGCATCCTGCACCGTCTCACCGTGCCGGACACCGGGGGAGCCCCCGCGTCGGTCGTCCGGTCGCTGGCGGGCCTGGCCGACTACACGGGCGGCAGCCCGTTCTTCGGGGCCCTCATAGGCCGCTACGCCAACCGCATCGCGCACGGCCGCTTCACCCTCGACGGGGCGCAGTACCAGGTCCCCGCCACCGACCGGGGACACGCCCTGCACGGCGGGCCCGAGGGCTTCCACACCCGCGTCTGGCAGGCCGCGGGGGAGGCCACCGACGCGGCCGCGACGCTGCGGCTCACCCTGCGCAGCCCCGACGGCGACATGGGATTCCCCGGAACGCTGGACGTCACCGTCACCTACACCCTCGACACGGCGGGCACCCTCGCCCTCGACTACACAGCGACAACGGACCGCCCCACCGTCGTCAACCTCACCAACCACGCCTACTTCGACCTCGCCGCGAAGGGCGACATCCTCGGCCACACCCTCCAGGTGGACGCCGACAGCTACCTCCCCGTCGACGAGGACGGCATCCCCGAGGGCCCGGCCACGCCGGTGCACGCCACCCCGTTCGACCTCACCACCCCGTGCACCGTCGGGGACCGGATCGCGCTCCCCGGTGAACAGCTGCGCAGGGCGGGCGGCTTCGACCACTGCTGGATTCTCCGGGCGCCCGGCACAGGTCTGCGCCGGGCCGCCCGCCTCACCGGCCCCGGGGCCGGGCGGATCATGGAGGTGTGGACCACCGAACCCGGCATCCAGGTCTATACCGCCAACCAGCTCGACGGCACCCTCGACGCCCTCGGCGGCGGCCGCCACGACCGTCACAGCGCCGTCTGCCTGGAGACCCAGCACCTGCCCGACTCGCCCAACCGGCCGGGCCACCCCGGCACCGTACTGCGCCCGGACGAGGTCTTCCGCAGCCGGACCGAGTTCAGGTTCCCGCACCTCGCCGCTGGTGAGGGCCTGTGAAACGGCCCGGCCCGTGGATGTCGCACCCTCCGCGGGCCGGGCCTCCTGGCATGCCGCGCCACTTCAGGTGCGGGCCCGCCGCTCCTACCTCCCCCCGGGGCGGCGTTGCTGCCGCCGAGGTCGAGGACGCGGACCCGCATGTCGCCCTTGCCGGGGGCCGCGACGCTCAGCCTGCCGTCCGCCACCACCTTCGTGTCGCCGCTGACGGAGTCCTGGCAGGTGTATTGGGGAATCTCGGTGTACCCGAAGCCCGTGCTCCGTCCCGGAGGCCGCAGCTACCCCCGGCAGCCATGAGGTCGGCTTCCGCGCGCGGCCGGGCGACGCGTGGCCTACAGCCCCCTCCGGGGCGATAACAACGGTCCTGGACATGGGCGGCGCGCTGATCCTTTTCGACCTCGCCGGCCCGCGGCCCCCGGACGGCGCCGACGGGTCATGGATCGAGGTTCACGTCGGCCGGGACCGCGTCGGCGTCTGGCCCTACCTGCCCTGACCGTCATCACCGGACCGCGGCTCGCTCACCCGTGCTCCTCGTCAGAACGCGTCCAGCCCGGTGAGTCCGGCGGAGAGCTCCCGGAGCCGGGACGCCGCGTCGGGATCGATGGCCCAGGGCTTGACCCCGCCGACGAGCATGTCCTCTGTACCAGCCGGTTCCGCGATGTCGCAGTCCTGGCAGTAGGCGCCCCCGTGGCCCTCCAGCAGCGGTGACGTCGCCGCCCGTACGGCTGTCGCCGCGCCTTGCTCCGGGGACTTGAAGCCCACGGCCGGCTTCCCGTCCGGGGTCACCCAGCCTTGCGCGAGCCACTCCACGCGAGGGATGTGACGCTGCAACGGGGTGAGGACGTTGCCGGGGCGCACCGAGAAGGCCCGCAGGCCCAGGCCGGCGCCGAGGCTGTCGAGGTGCCGGGCGAAGATACGACAGATCTCGTATTATGGAGCCCCGGACGAAGCGACGATGTGGAGCCACCGTGACCCCTGCCAGTGCAACGGAGCCGGCCGTCGGCGCGCGCACGCTGGCCCACCCGGCGCGTGAGGACATCCGGATCGAGGCGGTGCTGCACGCGCTCGCGGACCCGGTGCGGCTGTGCGTGGTGCGTGAGCTGGCTGCCGCCGACCAGGAACTCACCTGTTCCCGCTTCGACCTTCCGGTGACCAAGTCGACCACCACCCACCACTTTCGGGTGCTGCGCGAGAGTGGCGTCGTCCAGCAGATCTACCGGGGCACCGCCAAGATGAACGGGCTGCGCCGGGAGGACCTGGAGGAGCTGTTCCCCGGGCTGCTGGACAGCGTGCTGGAAGCGGCGAACCGGCAGGCGGACCGGCTCGGCGAGGGCTGAGGGCCCGCGCCAACGCCCTGCGCGCTCCGTACGCGCTCCTGCGCGGGGCCGTCGCCCCGTGCCGCGTCCAGCAGTCCCGGCCAGCCCGGGATCCTCGCCGGCCCCCGGACGAGCGACCGCCCCAGGTGTTCCGTCAGGAGGACAGGGCACCCATCCGGCTGATCTCGGTGGTCTGCTGGGCGACGACGTCGTCGGCCATCTCCTCGACCTGGATGTTGTTACCCTCCGAGAGTGCCTCGGTCGCCATGGTGACCGCGCCTTGGTGGTGGGTGATCATGAGCTTGAGGAACAGCTGGTCAAAGGCCTTGCCCTTGGCGGCCCGGAGTCGATCCAGCTGGGCGTCGGTGGCCATGCCGGGCATGGCGCCGTGGTCGTGGCCGTCGGCCTGCTCCGCCCGGCCGTGACGGCTGAGCCAGCCCTTCATCGCACCGATCTCCGGCTGCTGGGCCGCGGTGATGCGCTCGGCGACCCGCTTGACGGCGTCCGAGCCGGAGCGGGCGGGGACCAGCCGGGTCAGCACCAGCGCCTGCGCATGGTGCTCGATCATCATCCGGACGTAGCGGACGTCCGCCGAGTTGGGGGTGTCCACGCCCGCGGCGGCCTTCGCGGCCTGCGACGCGGAGAGCGTACGCGCGGGCTCCCCCGGCTTTCCGGGCGCCACGACCGAACCGCCCCCGGCCGCCCGCCCCTTCGAACCGTTGCCGCCGCCTCCGTCGCAGCCGGTCGCGGTGAGCACGACAGCGGTCACGGTGACGGCGAGGGCGAACCCGCGGAACCGCCGGGCCTGACGACGAATCAACAAAGCGACCGCCGTTGATATGTGGCTGGTTGCGCTCTGCACTAGCACGTCAACGCACAGCTGTGATCAGAAACTTTCATTACGTTCCTGTTGCCATCTGTTGAGATGTCCATGGCGAGGACGATACTGCCGGAGTCCGTGAACCGGCCAACTACATTCGGATCCATGGGAGGACGCAGTGACCTCGTTGCACACCACCCCGGTGCGGCGCAGACGTCTGGGTGTGGCGGCTGCCGCCGCCGGGCTCTTCGCCACTCTGCTGATGGCCGGGCCCGCGGCAGCCACCCCCGACCCGGGAGACTCGGCCGCTACCCCGGCCGAAGTCTCCACGAGTCAGGAGACGGAGGTGACCGCCGCGATCAGGAGCGGTGAGATACCCGGCGTGGACGAGATCATCCACAGCCGCAACATCACCCATCTCGCCAACGTCCCGAAGGACGCGCTCCAGGGGCTGAACACGGACCTGGCTTTCCAGGGCGAGTACGCCTTCGCCGGGAACTTCGACGGCTTCAGGATCTTCGACATCAGCAACCCGAAGTCACCGAAGACGGTCGCCCAGGTCCTGTGCCCCGGATCGCAGAACGACATCTCCGTCTCCGGAAACCTGCTGTTCCTGTCGACGGACTCCTCGCGCAGCGACAACTCGTGTGCGAGCACCACCCAGCCCGCCACGGAGAAGTCCTCCTGGGAGGGCATGAAGGTCTTCGACATCAGTGACAAGCGCAATCCGAAGTACGTCGCCGCCGTCGAGACCGCATGCGGATCGCACACCCACACCATCGTGCCCGAGCGCAAGAACGTCTACGTGTACGTCTCCTCGTACTCTCCGAGCGAGACGTTCCCCGACTGCCAGCCCCCGCACGACGGGATCTCCGTCATCAAGGTGCCGCGCCAGGCGCCGGAGAAGTCCCGCATCGTGAACTTCCCGGTGCTCTTCCCGGACGGCGGGAACCCGGGCGCGCCCACCAACCCGGGCGTGTCCAGGACCACCGGCTGCCACGACATCACCGTGCTGCCCTCCAAGGACCTGGCCGCCGGTGCGTGCATGGGCGACGGGCTGCTGTTCTCCATCAAGGACCCGGAGAACCCACGGATCATCGACCGGGTGCAGGACAACGTGAACTTCGCCTTCTGGCACTCGGCGACGTTCAACCAGCGCGCGGACAAGGTCGTCTTCACCGATGAGCTCGGCGGCGGTGGCGCCGCCACCTGCAACGAGGAGGTCGGTCCCGAGCGCGGTGCCGACGGCATCTACGACATCGTCGGCAAGGGCGACCACCGCAAGCTGGTCTTCCGCAGCTACTTCAAGATCGACCGCCCGCAGGCAGACACCGAGGTCTGTGTCGCGCACAACGGGTCGATCATTCCGGTCAAGGGCCGCGACCTGATGGTCCAGGCGTGGTACCAGGGCGGAGTCTCCGTCTGGGACTTCACCGACTCGTCGAAGCCGAAGGAGATCGGCTATTTCGAGCGCGGTCCCGTCACCTTGGACGAGGTCACCACGGCGGGCCCGTGGTCGGCGTACTACTACAACGGCTACATCTACTCCAACGACATCGACAAGGGCTTCGACGTCCTGAGGCTCGACGACCGGCGTACCGATCCGGCGAAGCGGGTGCGGACGGACGAGCTCAACGTCCAGACGCAGCCGGACTACTTCGACCGCTGAGCCGACGGCCGGTCCGCCGTCCGGGGCGGGCTGGCCCGCCGGTCACTGCTGACGGGTCCCGCCGCGTGCCTCACCAGGCGGGACCTCGGTCGCTGCCGGGGCGAAGGTTCATTGACCGACGGGCCGTACCGGGTCATGCTGTACCCCCGCGTCGACCGGCTGCCCTCCGCGGGCCGCGCGGCCCGCGGAGCCCGCCCCGCCCGGCCCGCCGGGGTGACCGCTGGTTCCGGCGACGCAGGGGATCGCCGGAATCAGACGTCTCAGGCCGCCTCGTACCGGTGCGCCCGGCCGCCCCGCCACTCGACCCACTCGGGGCTGTCCAGGATTCGCTCGGGGTCGTCGAGCCCCGCGCCCTCCAGGAACACGATCACATCGTGATCGGAGTGCGCGAGACCGAGTATCTGGACCCGCCCCTCGCGCTGCACGGTGACGCGTCGCCCGCCTGAGGGGGACGGGCGGAAGATCACGATCGGGGGAGGTGTCATGCTTCCAGGGTGCGACGCGCCGGAGGTCGCCGCACCGTGAACCGGAAGCCCGGCGCAGGGGGCGCATCAGGGAGGCGCGCGCAGGACGGACGGAGAAGCCCGGCGGACGACGCTCAGGCCGCGGACCGGTTTCCGCCGCCCGTGGCCGCGGCCCACTCGACCAGCAGCCGCTGGTACTCCTCCTCGTCCTCCGGCGACAGATGTCCGCCCGAGCGCTGCCACAGTTCGCGAATGTCTTCATTCACCACTGCGGCGGAGCGCACGGAGCCGGACGGGCACGGAGTCGGGAACATACCTACCAGGCTACGGCCCCGATGTGACAATCAGACCCATTGGGCGCAAGGGACATCTCTCACATGTTCCTCAGGCAACCCCGGGCACCAATCCGAGCTCCAGCAGTCCGTGCGGCCGCTCGGCCAGCGGCGCGTGCTCCACGAACCGCACCTCGCAGCCCACCGCGGCGGCTCCGGCGTCCGCGTGCCGGTCGTCACCGACCATCACCACATCCGTCGGATGCTGTCCGATAAGTGTGCAGGCGCTGTGGAAGAGCTGTGCGTCCGGCTTCTGGATGCCGTGCTCGAAGGACAGCACATACGCGTCCACGAAGGCGTCCAGGCCGTGCGCCCGGAAGACCGGCCGCAGGTCCCAGCCGATATTGCTCACCACGCCGATCCGGACGCCGGTCGCGGCCAGCGCGCCCAGCACCTCGGCCGCGTCCGGATACGGGCACCAGGCCTCCGGGGTCCGGTGCCGTTCGTACAGCGCGTCGTACAGCCCGGGATCCGGCAGCGCGACCTGGCGGGCGAGCCCGGTGTACGCGGCCCGGTGCAGGTCCACGCTCTCGTCGCGGGTGGCCCAGAACCGCGCCAGGTCCTCCGGCACCCGCTGCGGAGCGGGCCCGCCCGGCAGCGCGCCGGCGGCCTCCAGCTCCCGCGCGTACCGCTCGAAGGCGGCCTCGTCGACGCTCACCCCCCGCTCGGCGAGGGCCGCGGCGAGCCAGGAGCGGACGGACTCGATCCGGAACAGCGTCCCGGAGAAGTCGAAGAGCACACCCTTGATCGGCATGGCCCCGATCCTTGCCGATGCGCCGACGGCACCGCAAGGATGCCTGTTCAGACGTTGCGCGAAGGCCGTTCACGGGCTTCGCGCCGTTCGAATCCCGCCACCGCGAACGCGACCAGCGCGGCGCCCAGCAGCCACCCGCCCAGCACATCGGACGGCCAGTGCACACCCAGGTAGAGCCGGGTGACCCCCACCCCGAGCACCGAGACCCATGCCGCCACCAGGGCCACCCGCCACATCCGGGGGCCGGTGCCGTGTCGGCGCAGCAGCCACAGCAGCAGCCCGCAGCTCACCATGGCGGTCATCGCGTGTCCGGAGGGGAACGCCGCGTAGTGGGCGGAGTCCACCGGGTCGGGCCACTGGGGCCGCTCCCGGCCGACAGCCGCCTTGATCCCCTGCTGCAGCAGGCTGGAGAGCGCGCTGCTCGCGGCAACCCAGACCGCGAGCAGCCGGGCGCCGCGCCACCACAGGGCCACCACGGCGACGGCGATGAGCGCGCGCATCGTCCAGGGGTCCCACAGCCAGTCCGTCAGCACCCGGTTGACGTGGACGAGACCGGGCTCCGTCACCGCCCGACGGTGGAGCGCGTCGACGATCGTACGGTCCAGGCTCATCAGAGGGGACCACCGCGCGGCCACCGGGACCAGCAGCGCCAGGAAGAGGGCCGCACAGACCATCCCGGTCCGCAGGGCCTGCCGTGAGGTGCGGATGCGGTCCGGACGGGGGAGCGGCGGGGAGGAGAGCATGGACGGATCCTCTCCGACGCGAGGCGTACCGGGCCATTCGCGGTGCCCCGGCCCCGAGCGTGTCCCGCCGACGGGCGCGCTGACCCGCTATCCCAGCGCGCTGATCGCTGGAACGAGCGCGACCAGCAGGGGAATCGCCGGTACGAGGGCGGCCGCCGCGGTGAGCCGCAGCCGACGGCCGGCGGTGAGCCGCCCGGCGGGGGCCAGCAGCCGGTCGACCCGGAGCGGCACCTGCGCGCCCGGTGTCGGGGTCGGGCCGAACACGCCCCGGTCCTCGTTGAGTTCGACCAGTGCCAGAGCGGTCGTCAGCCGGCCGAAGCGGCGTGACGCCACATCGTCGGCGGCCAGTTCGACGAGCCGGTGCATCTCACCGCGGAACGCCGCGAACACCGGCACCTGCGGAAAACCGGACGCCAGCGCCGCGGAGCAGTTCAGCAGCCAGTCATGGCGCGCCTTCGCATGGCCCTGTTCATGGGCGAGCACCGCATCGAGCTGACGGCCCTTCAGTCTCCCCAGTGCCGCGGTGGTGATGACCAGTTGGGGCGCCGTACCGGGCAGCCACCAGGCATCGGGGCGCTCCCCCTCCAGTACCACCAGCCGTTCCGCGCCGGGCTCCTCGCCGGGCATCAGCGGGGAACGCACCAGGAGTTCGGCACGCCGCTGCCTGCGCCGCAGCCGCGCCCGGTGGATCTCGCGGGTCAGCATCGCGGCCGTCCACACCCCGCCCAGCGCCAGCAGCACGGCCATCACAGCCGACCAGGGCCCGTACGCCGCGAGGGCGTAGGCCTCGACCACGGCGTGCGGCGCGGGCGCGAAGACATGGCCGCGTACCGCCTGCCAGGCCGCGGCGGCGCTGAACGTCATGGACAGGGCGAAGGAGAGCAGCACGCCGGCCACCACGCACTGCCACACCCACAGCGCCACAACGGGCTCGCGCTCCGGCCATTCGGCCCGCGCCATCAGCCGCGGGGTCACGACGGCGGCCAGTGCACCGAGCAGCAGCAGCGCGAGGGAGACCAACATGGGCGTCACCCTATGAGGGTCACGGTGCACACGGGTATGGCTGCGCTCGGCAAGTGACGTACGCCACGGTTTGCCGGGCCCGCTGTCTCACAGGGTGAGCAGCATCGCGAACATGGATATCCCCATGGTCAGACGGCAGGCCATGGCCAGCTCCGGCCGGCCCGCCCAGCCCGCCGTCGCCGGCCCTGCGATCACCGGCCCTCCGGCCACCGCCCCGCCTCCGGCCACCGCCCCGCCACCGGTCGCCGTCGCGGCCACCGGGATCAGCCGGGCGCCCGAGCGCAGCACATAGGCGGCGTAGTAGACGAGGAGCAGCCCGGTCAGCAACGGGACGCCCCCGGCCGCGGCCATGGTGTGTGATCCGTGACCGCCGTGGGCCGCCGCCCCCGTACCCGCCATGGCGACGGCCATGTAGACCATCGCCGACGAGCCGACCAGATGATGCAGATGGTGGCCGCTGCGGCGGGAGAACCAGAGGGCGCGCAAGGCGGCGACGCCGAACAGCGCCGCGTACCCGGCCCATGCCCACGCGGGCGGGGCGACGACGGCGGCGGGCACCGCCATCGCGGCCATGCCGAAGCCCATGAGCGCCTCCGCGCGCGCCGTTCTGCGCTCCTCGCCGGTCCCGGCTCGGGTACGCAGCAGGCAGTACGCGCCCGTCAGCGCGCACAACGTCATCAGCAGCCAGCCGGACATCGCCGGTCCATGCACAGCAGACCTCCCCCCGGGCGAACGACATCGCCGTCGCCTAGTCGATGCCCGGGGCCGGACGTCTGTACGCGGCGCACTGGAGTACTGGGGGAGCGCGCGACGGTGGTGTATTGCGGATGCGTCTGGTGCGGCGGTCTTGGACGTCAGGGCCTGTACCGCAGCGGATGGTCCTCCGGCACCTCGACGACGGCGATCCGGACCCCGTCCGGATCGGAGATCCACATCTCGTCGAGCCCCCAGGGCTCACGCCTCGGCGCCCGCAGCACCTCCACACCCCGGGCAGACAGCTCCTCGTGCGCCGCCCGCACATCGGCGACCTGGAGCCACAGCAGCAGCCCGGGAGCCGGTGGCGCGTCGCCGCGGCCGGACACCTCCAGGAAGCCGCCGCCCAGGAAGTAGACCGTCCCCCGCTCGGGGCCGGTACCGAACTCCCGGTAGACGGGCAGACCGAGGGACTCCCCGTAGAAGACACGCGACCGTTCGGGATCCGTGGGGCGCAACAGGATCCGGCTGCTCAGCACATGAACCATGGTCCGAAGCGTAGGCCGGTTCCGGAGAGCTACGCTGCTGCGGCACGGCCACACAGAGAATCGGAGAGACCCCCCATGGACACCGCCCCGCCCCGGGACTCGGGAGAGCTGACCTTCCGCGACGCGACCGACGCGGATGTGCCCGCACTCGTGGAGCTCGTACAGGCCGCGTACCGCGGTGACTCCAGCCGCGCGGGCTGGACCACCGAGGCGGACATCCTGGAGGGGCAGCGGACCGACCCGCAGGGAGTCCTTGCGGTGGTGGAGGACCCCCGCGGCAGGCTGCTCGTCGTGGAGCGCGACGGCGCGCCGGTCGCCTGCTGCCAGCTGGAGCACCGGGGAGAGGCCGCCTACTTCGGGATGTTCGCGGTCCGC
Organism: Streptomyces sp. AW19M42; assembly: GCA_000470535.1. Classification (GTDB taxonomy): domain Bacteria; phylum Actinomycetota; class Actinomycetes; order Streptomycetales; family Streptomycetaceae; genus Streptomyces. The sequence continues at coordinate 7,658 of CBRG010000317.1, read as the reverse complement.
CCCTCGCTCCAGGGTGGCGGCCTCGGCAAGGTGATCATCGCCGAGGCCGAGCGTACCGCCCGGGACAGCTGGGGAGTGCGGGAGATGCAGATGACCGTGATATCGGTCCGGGAGGACCTGATCGCCTGGTACGAGCGCCGTGGCTACCGCCGTACGGGAAAGTTGAGCCCGTTCCCGTATGGCGATGAGCGCTTCGGTATTCCGCAGCGCGACGATCTGGCCTTCGAGCTGCTGGTCAAGGACCTGCCGGCCGGCTGACCGCCGGCTATGCGGTGAAGCGGCCCGCGCGGCGGATCTCCGGGAAGTCGGTCGTCGCGCCGTCGAGCCCGAGTCCGCGCGCGAGCCGCAGATGGTCCTGGGTGTTGACCACCCAGCCGACCACGGTCAGCCCCTCGGCGTGCGCCTTCTCGACGAGCTCCAGGGTGATGCGCCGGACGTTGAGCACCAGCCGGGTGGCGCCCACCGCCTTCGCGCGGTCCACCACGTCGTCGCCCCAGCGGCTGGCGACGAGCGCCGTGCGCACCCCGGGTACCAGCTGCGCAATCTCCGCGATCGCCTCGTCGTGGAAGGAGATCACCTCGACGCGGTCGACGAGTTCGCGCCGACGCATGACCTCGGCCAGTGTGCGGGCGGCGGCCACGTCCTTGATCTCCGCCTGCATCGGGGACCCCACCGCGTCGAGGACCTCCTCGAAGACCGGGACCCGCTCGCCCCGGCCTGCGTCGAGCTCGCGCAGCTCGGCCAGGGTCTTCTCCGCGATCGGGCCCTTGCCGTCGGTCGTACGGTCCACATCGGCGTCGTGCATGACGGCGAGAGCGCCGTCCTTGCTCAGGTGAAGGTCCAGTTCGATGAGGTCCATCCCGGCCTGCTCGGCGTGGACGAACGAACGCAGGGTGTTCTCCGGTTCGACACCCATCACCCCGCGGTGACCGATGGTGAGAAAAGACAAGGCACTCTCGCTTCCGATTCGACGGCGTCTGCCCGTGCTCTGCTCCTACCCGCACGGCGCTGCGGCATGACCGCGATTGGACCCTCAGCGCCCTGTCGCGGCGAGCGGGGCGGCAGGGCGGGGGAGCGGGGCGGCGTGCCCCTGGACATCGGCCGCACCGAGCAGGAACCCGGTGATGACTGCGGCTACCAGGACGGCACGGATGCTCACGCGGCGGTTCTCCGGAGTGGTTCGGGAAGAGCTGACGCCGTCCGTCCTATCGGCAGCGGATGTGCTCCGCGAGCTGCGTCACTCGTGCGTGGGCGTGTCCCGCACACGGTTGCCGGGCAGGCGTACGACGGCGGCGGGGCCCCGGCTCCGCCCGGCCGCCCCCCCCATCGCCACCGGCGCAACGAAGCGGCCTCCACACCGCCATGTTGCAGGAAAAAATGCGGTGACCATGGGGTCGGACAGGATAATTTCCAGACCTCCGCTTGTCTTGAGGAACCGCTCACGGATACGGTTACTTGACGCGAGGTTCTCCCGTGGAGGAAGTGTTATGACGGAAATTCTTGTGCACGACGTAGCAGCCGACGGCATAACTGCCGCCCAGCGGGTGATCGATCACCCGGCCTGGCCTGCGCTCAAGAATGCCGTGGAGGAGATCCGTCCCTGGCAGTCGAAGGACGGATCCATCGACTTCGGGGCCGAGGGCGCGCCTTCCCCCGCCGTCGCCGGGGCCGCGCTGGAGCGGGTCACCGTCGCTGTCGAACAGCTCTCCCCGCTGCTTCCGCACGACGCCACCTACCACCGCGCGCTCGTCGCGGACCTGCGCCGCTGGGCGGCCGACGGCTTCGGCATCCCCGACTTCCTCGACTCGCTGCTCGCCTTCCAGCCGGCCAGGGAGCGCGCCGACGGCCTGCAGCACCTGGTCGTCTTCGCGATGTACACGCAGAACGGCAACCCCGACCGCAACCTCGAAGCGGTCGTGCTCCGGATGGTCTGGCCCGAGTGGCTCGCGGACCTGGAGGCGACCCGTTACGACAACCCGCTGTTCTGCGGGATCACCTTCGAGGACTTCACCTCCGGCTACGACACCAACTCCGCGGTGCTCTTCCCGGAGACGATCGCCGTGCGTGAGGCCCCCGAGCGCTTCAGCTGGGGCGGCATCTTCTGTGACCGTGAGGCCGCCCGCTTCCGCCGGGTCACCGAGGCGTCCGTCGAGATCCTCGGCGTCGAGCTGCCCGACGACATCCGCGAGATGGTAGGCGACCAGCAGCGCTGCGAGCAGGCCTTCGTGCTCTGGGACATGGTCCACGACCGCACCCACAGCCACGGTGACCTGCCGTTCGACCCGTTCATGATCAAGCAGCGCCAGCCGTTCTGGATGTACGGCCTCGAAGAGCTGCGCTGCGACCTCACCGCCTTCCGGGAGGCCTTGAAGCTGGAGGCCGACGGCTTCGGCCAGGGCCGTGACGTGCAGTACGCCGTGCTGTTCGACCGGATGTTCCGCTTTCCGGTCACCGGTGAACGCGTCCGCAACTACGACGGTCTCGGCGGCCAGCTCCTCTTCTCGTACCTCCACAAGCACGATGTCGTGCGCTGGACCGACAACACCCTCAAGATCGACTGGGAGCTGGCCCCGCAGATCACCAACCAGCTCTGCGGCGAGATCGAGAAGCTCTACCGCGACGGCATCGACCGCCCGAAGCTCGTCCACTGGTTCGCCGCGTACGACCTGGTCTCCACCTACCTGGCGCCGCATCCAGGCTCCCGCTGGGCCAAGGGTCCCGACGCCCTGGACCTCTCCCAGCCGCCCCGCAAACTCGTCGACGACGTGCTTCCGGACGAGTTTCCCCTGAGCATGTTCTATGAGGCGCTCTCCAAGAAGCTGAAGAACGTGATCGCCTCCACCAAGGGCATCACCGCCGCGGACGCCGGGCAGGCGGCCGCGTGAGCACACGGAGCGAGGAGGCGGTGGCCATGAACGGAAACGGCAAGGGCAGCGGGAGCGGTGCGCTCGAAGGAGCCGTGGTCGCCGTGGCGGGTGCGGCGGGTCCCGCCGGCCGGGCCACGCTGCTCCGGCTCGCGGAGGCCGGGGCGGTCGTCGTCGCCTCCGACGCGAACGCCACCCGGCTCGCCGAGGCCGTGGACGCGGCACGCTACGCCCACGGCGGCGCGACAGTCACCGGCGACACCGTGGACCTGCTCGACCTGGGAGCGGCCCGCGAGTGGGCGGCCAGGACGGAGAAGGAGTTCGGCCGGATCGACGGCCTGGTCCACCTCGTGGGCGGCTGGCGCGGCAGCTCGTCCTTCGCCGACACGGACCTCGCGGACTGGACTCTGCTGGAGAGACTGCTGATCCGCACCGTCCAGAGCACCTCGCTCGCCTTCCAGGAGGGTCTCCAGCGCAGCGACCGCGGCCGCTACCTGCTCATCAGCGCGGCCGGCGCGAGCAATCCCACCGCGGGCAACGCCGCGTACGCCGCGTCGAAGGCCGCGGCCGAGGCGTGGACCCTCGCGCTCGCGGACGCCTTCCGCAAGGCGGGGGGCGAGGACGTAACGCGCAGCGCGGCTGCGATCCTGGTCGTGAAGGCACTGGTGCACGACGCCATGCGCGCCGAGCGCCCGAATGCGAAGTTCGCGGGCTTCACCGACGTCAAGGAACTGGCCGATGCCATCGCCGGCGTCTGGGACCGGCCCGCCCCGGAAGTGAACGGAAAGCGCCTGTGGCTGACCCCGCAACCCTAAGGACCGACGCGCGTCGTCATCACGACCCGCAGGTACGCGGCTTCGCCAGTGACAACTACGCGGGGACCCATCCGGAGATCCTCGCGGCCCTCGCCCTCGCCAACGGCGGCCACCAGATCGCCTACGGCGAGGACGACTACACAGGTCACCTCCAGCGCGTCATGCACAGCCACTTCGGCCCCACCGCCGAAGCCTTTCCGGTGTTCAACGGAACGGGCGCCAACGTGGTCTCCCTCCAGGCGATGACCGACCGCTGGGGCGCGGTCATCTGCGCGGAATCCGCCCACATCAACGTGGACGAGGGCGGCGCGCCGGAGCGGGTCGGAGGCCTCAAGCTGCTCACGGTTCCCACGGAGGACGGCAAGCTCACGCCGGAGCTCATCGACCGCCAGGCGTACGGCTGGGACGACGAGCACCGCGCCATGCCGCAGGTCGTCTCCATCACCCAGAACACCGAGCTCGGCACGGTCTACACGCCGGGTGAGATCCGGGCCATCTGCGAGCACGCCCACGGGCACGGTATGAAGGTCCACCTCGACGGGGCGCGGATAGCCAATGCCGCGGCCTCCCTGGACGTGCCGATGCGTGCCTTCACCAACGCCGTAGGTGTCGATGTGCTATCCTTCGGCGGCACGAAGAACGGCGCCATCTTCGGTGAGGCGGTCGTGGTCCTGAACCCCGACGCCGTCCGCGCCATGAAGCATCTGCGCAAGCTCTCGATGCAGCTCGCCTCCAAGATGCGTTTCGTCTCGGTACAGCTGGAGGCGCTGCTCGCCGGCGACCTCTGGCTGCGCAATGCCCGGCACGCCAACGCGATGGCCCAGCGGCTGGCCGAGGGGGTCCGCGCGTTGGGCGGCGTGGAGATCCTCTACCCGGTCCAGGCCAACGCCGTCTTCGCCCGGCTGCCTCACGCGGTGAGCGAGCGACTGCAGAAGCGGTTCCGCTTCTACTTCTGGGACGAGAACGCCGGGGACGTGCGCTGGATGTGCGCTTTCGACACCACGGAGGACGATGTCGACGCCTTCGTCCTCGCGCTGAAGGAAGAGATGGCGGCCTAAATCGCTGCATGACTATGCGGCTGACCGGAAATTGATTGACTCCAGGTCGGTCGCATACCTACGCTCGGCGGCCATGGAGCTCATTCAGCAGGTCCCCGGGAACTCGGCCTATCTCGCAGCCGACGAGGCGATCGACCACGGCCACCCACTGGTCCGGAAGACGGCCGCGCAGCTGCGTTCCGCAACCGATGACGCATGTGCATACGCGGTTGCCGCCTTCGACTTCGTACGCGACACGATCACGCACTCCGCCGACTCGGGTGACCTGCGGGTCCCCTGGCGCGCCTCCGACGTCCTGGCGAGCCGCAACGGCATCTGCCACGCCAAGTCCCACGCCCTGGCGGCCCTGCTGCGCGCGGAGGGTATCCCGACGGCCCTCTGCTACCAGCGGCTCGCGGACGACGACGGGGACGCGGGACCGGTGCACGGGCTGATCGCGCTGCGGCTGCCCGGCCGGAACCGCTGGGACCGGCAGGATCCGCGGGGCAACCGGCCGGGCGTGGACACGCGGTTCTCGCTCGACGGGGAGCGGCTGGCCTGGCCCGTGCGGCCGGAGTTCGACGAAGTGGACTACCCGGTGCTCTACACCGCACCGCACCCGCTGGTTCTGCACGGCCTGCAAACCGCCGCCGACCGGGTCCGGCTCTGGCGCACACTTCCGGTGGCGCTCTGAACGGCCGACCGGTTCAGGGCCACAGCTGAAACGTCACTCCGGTGAAACGTCACTCCGGCCCGCGTCAGCCCCGCTCGCGGACCTCGGCGGGTGTCGGGGCCGTACCGCCCAGATGCGCGGGCACCCACCAGGTGTCGTTCGCGTCCCTCGGGCGCACCGGGTAGGCGCGCTGGGCGGCTTCGAGCAGTTCCTGCACCCGCTCCCGCAGCCGGCGGGTGATCGCGCCCGCGTACTGATCGGTGGGGGCCTCCACCGGCTCGCCGAGGCGGATCGTCACGGGGATGTGGCTGCGCCTGAAGTTGCGCGGGCGTCCCTTGGTCCACAGCCGCTGCGTTCCCCACAGCGCCATCGGGATCAGTGGCACCCCGGCTTCCTGGGCCAGCCGCGCGGCACCCGACTTGAAGTTCTTCAGCGTGAAGGACTCCGAGATCGTCGCCTCGGGGAACACGCCGACGATCTCGCCGGAGCGCAGCGAGGCGAGGGCGTGCTCATACGCGTTCTCGCCCTGCTTGCGATCGACGGGAATGTGCTTCATGCCGCGCATCAGCGGTCCGGAGACCTTGTGCCGGAACACCGACTCCTTCGCCATGAAGCGGACGAGCCGCTTCTGCGGCAACGTCGTGAGCCCCGTGAAGATGAAGTCCAGATAGCTGATGTGGTTGCTGACCAGAACCGCGCCACCAGTCTTCGGGATGTGCTCCGAACCCTGGGTGTCGATCTTCAGGTCGAGCGCCTTGAAAAACGTACGAGCGGCGCCGATGACCGGCCGATAGACGAGTTCTGCCATCTGGGGGAGACCCTTCTTCAGCGCCTGGGGAGGGTTCTCCCGGCGGAAGTTACGCAGCCGTAGGTTTTCGGCATTGGGCCGATCGTGCCCCATGCGCGTCGCGCTGGCCAGTCTCGGCGGGCGCGGGGCGCGAGATTCTCGTCACGTGGAGCGGCCGGGAATGTCCCGGCGGCCGGTGGTGCTGACTCTTGGGGCAGAGCTCTGGCAGGAGGCCGAAGGTGGACGGGCAGGTACGGGTGAACAGACTGGATATCGCCCAACTCGGCGTGGAACTGGGGGAGCGGGCGACACTCGTACAGTTCTCCAGCGCCTTCTGCCAGCCCTGCCGGGCCACCCGGCGCACGCTCGCCGAGGTGGCCGCCATGGTCGAAGGCGTCGCCCACGTGGAGATCGATGCCGAGGCGCATCTCACTCTGGTGCGCGCGCTCGACATCAGCGCGACCCCGACCGTTCTGGTGCTCGATGCCTCCGGCCGGATCGTCGGACGGGCCACCGGACAGCCGCGCACCGTGGACGTCGTGGCCGCACTGGGACGGGCGATATGACGGACCGTGACGCTTCTCCCACCTTGCGAAACGGTCTTGACCGCACCCACCGGTCATCGTCAGTCTGACGCTATGCCGCCAGTACTCCTTCTCCACGGCCGGGTCCACGTCGATCTCGCCCGCTGCGCGAGCGCGCGCTGTCCGGATGCCTGAGCATCCACGGCCCCGTACCTCCGACGCGCAGAAGGACGACACCTCCATGACGGCATCACCTGGGCTCGGCAACGCCCGCACGGCATCCCCGGACCTCCTGCGTTCCGTGTTCCGGCAGCACGCCGCCGGAGTCGCCGTGATCACCGCCGCCGGCGACCGGCCGGTCGGCTTCACGGCGACCTCCCTCAACTCCGTGGCCGCCGAGCCGCCGCTCATCTCCTTCGGCGTGGGCACCTCGTCCTCCAGCTGGCCCGTCGTCGCGGAGGCGGAGCACGTCGGGGTCCACATACTCGGCGAGCATCAGCAGGAACTGGCCGCCACATTCGCGCGCAGCGGCGCCGACAGGTTCGGCCCGCCCACCCGTTGGCGCAGTGGGCCGGAAGGCGTCCCGCTGCTGGACGGCGTGCTGGCATGGCTTGTCTGCCGGGTCGTGGCGCGGATTCCGGCGGCGGACCACCGGATCGTGATCGCCCAGGCGGTGGTCGGGGATCCGGCCGGGTCCGGGCGCCCGCTGGTCTATCACCAGGGCCGGTTCACCGCTCTGCGAGACTGAGAACCCCTTGGTGGCACGGGGCGGGCGGCGTTGGGCAGATCACAGTTCAGAGCGCTTGCCTATGGGGCAGGTACTGGGTGTACTGGCGAGTAATATTACGGTCGGGGCGTCGGTCGCACCGACCGGAAATCGCCCCATCAGGCGCCTATGCTGCGTGCAACAAGGCAGCCCGGAAATGACGATGCAGTAGGAGAGCCGGCGTGAGCTTGA
>CBRG010000316.1 GCA_000470535.1 Streptomyces sp. AW19M42 | reverse complement strand
GGTGGCCGTGGCGCCCAGGAGCAGATCCAGGCCGCGGGCCGCCGCCATCGCCGCGGGGCCCGCCGGGGTGTGCTTCAGCCGCAGGTCGTACGCCCAGACGGTGGCCGTGAGGCCGGTGGCCACCGTCAGGGCCGGGCGGCCCGCCCGTGCCGCGAGGGCCAGGCCCGCCGCGGTCAGCGCACCGGCCGCGGTGAGCGCGGCGCGGGGCGTGATCCGGCCGGAGGGGATCGGGCGGTGCGGGCGGTCCACGGCGTCCTCGTCGCGGTCGGCCCAGTCGTTGAGGGCCATGCCCGCCTCGTACAGGCAGAGCGAGGCGCCGACGGCGAGGGCGGTGGAGCGGTTGGGGCGGCGCCCGACCGCTGCCGCGCCCGCGAGCGCGTCGCCCGGCACGGTGAAGAGCGCGGAGACCCTGAGCAGCTCCGCCCAGGCGCGTGCCGTCATTTCTCCCCCCGCAGCCGCTCCGCGAAGGAGAGCAGCGCCAGGTACTGGGCGGACAGTGCGGCGGGCCCGCCGTCCGGGTCCTTGAAGTAGAAGCCGAGTTCGGGGCGCGGACCGGTGAGACCCACCTCATGGGCACGGGCCAGCAGCCGTGCCAGGTCCAGTACCAGGGGCGCGGCGAGTGCCGAGTCGCAGCCCTGCCAGGTGGTCTGGAGCACCATGCGGGCGCCGAGGAACCCGTCGAACGCGATGTGGTCCCATGCCGTCTTCCAGTCCCCGAGCGCCGGCACGTCGTCGATGTGGACCTCGCCCTCGGGGGCGGCGCCGAGGGTGTCGGCCAGGACGCGTTCCTTGCCGGCGTTCTTCGCGGCGGCCGCCGCCGGGTCGGCCAGTGACGCCCCGTCGCCGCCGCCCAGCAGGTTGGTGCCGGACCAGGCCCGTACCGGCAGGGCCCGCTGCACGAACATCGGGGCGAGCACGGAGCGCAGCAGGGTCTGGCCGGTCTTGCCGTCGCGGCCCGCGTGAGGAAGTGCCGAGGCCGCGACGGCGGCCTGGAGGACGGGGGTGCGCAGCCCGGTGGAGGGGGTGAAGTTGACGTACGGACAGCCGGCGCGCAGGGCCGCCGCGGCGTAGAGGGAGCTGGCGGGCAGCCGTCGCGCGCCGGGGTCCGGGGCCGGCTCCGTGGAGGCGACGTTGACGACGACGGTCCTGGCCAGGCCGTTGCGGCGGGTGAAGTCGGTGAGGTCGGCGGCGAAGGCGGTGACGAGTTCCTCGTCCGTCCGGATGTCGCCGGACAGCGGTCCGCCGGGGCGGATCTCCGCGTCGGCCGCGGCGAGTTCGGAGTGCACCGCGGAGGGGAGGCCGTGCGGCAGCACGCCCCCGGCGGCGAGCACTTCGGCCCGTTTGGGAAGCGGGCAGTCCAGGGTGTCGTGGCCGCCGAAGACGAGCGAGCCCACGGGTGGCAGACCGCTGCCGGCGAACGGCGCGGTCTCGGTGACCATACCGGCGGCCGGGTGGAGGCCCGCCGCGAGCGCCGCGCACCCCGCCGTGGCGGTGGTGGCGACGGAGCCGCGTGCTCCGATGAACCAGACTCCGGTACGAACGGCGGGTGCTGACACGGGCTGCCTCCCTGGCTGGGGGTCCTGGCGGTGCAGAGCTGGTGGCGAGGTGTCTGAGGGGAAGGGCTGCGGACGGCGGGGGCCGCCGCCGCGGGCCGCGGGCGGGGTGTGAAGCCCGCCCGCGGTCCGGACGGTGTCCCTATGCGGAGGGCAGTTCCTTCAGCTGGATGTTGCGGAAGGACACCTGGTCGTCGGCCCCGTGGTTCTGGAGGCCGATGTAGCCGTCCTTGAGGCTGCGGGCCGGATCGGTGTTGGTGAAGTCGTTGATCTTCACTCCGTTGAGGAGGATCTGGAGCCGTTCACCCTGGACCTTGATCTCGTAGCTGTTCCACTGGCCGGGCGGCCGGAGGACCTGGTCGCGGGCCTTGGTGTTGGCCGACTTGAAGGTGTAGACGGACCCGGTGGTGCGGTCGGGGGCGTCGGTGGCGTCGATCTGGACCTCGTAGCCGTTGTCCACCGCGGACCACGGGTCGTCGGACTCCGGGAAGCCGACGAAGACGCCGGAGTTGTCATCGCCCGCCAGCTTCCAGTCGAGCTTCAGCGAGTACGACTTCAGCTCCTTGGCCTGGTAGGTGAGCAGGCCCATGCCGCCTTCGGAGCGCAGCTCGCCGTCGACGACGTCGAACTTGCCGGGGCCCGCCTGCTTCCAGCCTTCGAGCGTCTTGCCGTTGAAGATCGGGCGGTAGCCGGTGTCGGGCTTGCAGTCGGCCTTCACCTGGCCGGCCGCGTAGCGCAGCCCGCCGGTGAGGACCTTGCGGAAGTCCGGGTCCGCGTACGACTCCTTGGTGTGGCCGAGGCCGGTGTAGAAGGAGCGGCCGCCCTGGTAGCTCTGGCACCAGGTGATCGGGTGGTCGCCCTTCATGTTGCCGCCGGTGTAGGTCGTCTCGTCGAGGGTGGCGAGGACCTTGACCTTGCCGCGCGGGTTGGTGCGGTAGTTGTACAACTCGTCGGTGCGGTCCCAGGCTTCGCTCAGGTGGGCGGTCGCCGGGTTCTTGTGGTCCTCGACCCGGACGGTGACGGGCTGGATGGCGGGGTGGCTGTCGAAGTACGCGCCGACGAGTCCGCCGTAGAACGGCCACTCGTACTCGGTGTCGGCTGCGGCGTGCACGCCGACGTAACCGCCGCCGGTGGTCACGAAGTTCTCGAACGCCTTCTGCTGGTCGGCGTTGAGGACGTCACCCGTGGTCGACATGAAGACCACGGCGTCGTAGCGGGCCAGGTTGGAGGTGGTGAACTGGCCGGCCTCCTCCGTCGCGTCGACCGTGATGTTGCTGTCCTTGCCGAGTTCCTTCAGTGCGGCGATGCCCTCGGGGATCGCGTCGTGGCGGAAGCCGCCGGTCTTGGAGAAGACCAGGACCCGCTTGGCGGTCTTGTCGGGCGCGCTGTTGGAGAGCTCGAAGTCATCGAGGTCGTAGAGGGCGCCGTCGCCGCCCTTGAAGACCAGGAAGAGTTCGGTCGCCTTCGTCGGGACGCCGCGCAGGGGGACGTCGATGTCCTGGAAGACCTCCCAGCCGCCGGTCACCGGGACGGGTGCGGAGCCGAGGATCTTCCCGTCGGCCGAGCCCGAGCGGACTTCGAGGAAGCCGCCCGCTCCGCCGGAGGCGATCCGGGCGGTGAGCTTGGTGGAGTCACCGAGCATGTACGGCTTGAAGGAGATCCAGTCGTCGTTTTCGATGTCGCCGACGGTCTTGCCGCCCTCGGCGTTCGCCTTGTCGTAGGTCTTGATGCCGGACGAGTCGGTGAAGTGCTCGGCCTGGCGGTGGCGCGGCTGGAGCTGCGACTGGTCGTGACCGGACAGTGCCGCCTGACCGCCGCCTCCGCCGTCCGTGTACGAGGCGTCGATGACTCCGAAGATGTTGGCGTTGGGGTCGTGCCCGCCGTCCATCTCGGTCTTGATCGTGCCTTCGCAGCCGTGGGCCGAGGTGATCGGGTGGCCGTGGGCGTCGTGGCCGAGGATGAAGCGGACCTCGATCTTGGAGCAGTCGATGGTGCTGTCCTCGGGATCGGTGACGGTCACCTTGAACGGGATCTCGTCTCCGAAGGAGAACAGCTGCCCGTCACCGGGCAGTTCCAGGTTCACGACGGGTGCGGTGTTGCCGACCGTCACATGGACGTTGGCCGATCCGGTGCGGCCGGTGGGGTCCGTGGCGGTGACGGTCGCGGTGTAGGTGCCGTTCTTCTTGTACGTGTACGTGGGGTTGGCCGCGGACGACGTACCGCCGTCACCGAAGTCCCAGTTGTAGGTGAGCGCGTCCCCGTCACCGTCGGTGGTGCCGGCGGAGGAGAAGGCGACCTTGAGCGGTGCGGTGCCCGAGGTCTTGTTCGCGGTCGCCTCCGCGATCGGTGAGCGTCCGCCGGTGGCGTTCTCGATCCGGTAGAGAGCGGAGTTCTCGTCGCCGCCGAAGTAGCCCGTGCCGTAGTCCAGGACGTACAGCGCGCCGTCGGGCCCGAAGGCCATGTCCATGATCTGGGTGCCGGACCACGGCACGTCGTTGATGGACTGCACCGTGCCGTCGGCGTCCTGCTCGATGCGCTTGATCCACGCGCGGCCGAACTCGCCGGCGAAGAAGTCGCCGTCGTACTCCTCGGGGAACTTCACGGGCGAGTCAAGGTCGGCGTCGTAGTGGTAGACGGGTCCGCCCATCGGGGACTCCGAGCCGGTGCCGAACTCGGGCACGGACCCGTTGTCGTACGGGATCCAGGCGGGCTGGGCCGGAGGCAGGTCGACCAGCCCGGTGTTGTACCGGGAGGTGTTCTTGGGGGCGGCGCAGTCGAAGGCCTCACCGGAGGTCTTCGTCGCGAAGTCGTACTCGACGAACGGGTCGTTGTCGCCCGTGCAGTACGGCCATCCGAAGTTGCCGGGTGCGGTGACGCGGGCGAACTCCACCTGTCCGCCGGGTCCGCGCTTCGGGTCGGCCGCACCGGCGTCGGGCCCGTAGTCACCGACGTACAGGATGCCGGTGGTCTTGTCGACGGTGAAGCGGAAGGGGTTGCGGAAGCCCATCGCGTAGATCTCGGGACGGGTCTTGTCCGTGCCCGGCGCGAAGAGGTTCCCGTCGGGGACGGTGTACGTGCCGTCCTCCGCGACCTTGATGCGGATGATCTTGCCGCGCAGGTCGTTGGTGTTCCCGGCGGAGCGGCGGGCGTCGAACGCGGGGTTGCGGTCCGGCCGGTCGTCGATCGGGGCGTAGCCGTCGGAGGCGAACGGGTTGGAGTCGTCGCCGGTCGACATGTACAGGTTGCCCTGCGCGTCGAAGTCGATGTCGCCGCCGACGTGGCAGCACATGCCGCGCGAGGTCGGGATGTCGAGGACCTTCTTCTCGCTGGCCATGTCGAGCGTGCCGTCCTCCTTGAGGACGAAGCGCGAGAGCCGGTTGACTCCGTCGAACTTGGCGAACTCGGCGGCGGTGCCGTTCTCGGGGGCGTCCCCGGCCGGGGTGTCCAGCGGGGGCGCGTAGTAGAGGTAGACCGCCCGGTTCTCGCTGAAGTCCGGGTCGACTCCGACGCCCTGGAGGCCTTCCTCGTCGTGCGAGTAGACGGGGATGGTGCCGGCGAGCGTGGTGTCGCCGCCGTTGTCGGTGAGCCACAGTTCGCCGCCGCGAGCGGTGTGCAGGACGCTGCGGTCCGGGAGCACCGCCAGCGTCATGGGCTCACCGGTCTCGGCGACCCCCTTGGCGAGGGTGACCTGCTGGAAGTCCTCGGCAGCCGGGGCCGGGGCGGGTACCTCGTGGGCGGCGGCGGTGCCGGGGGTGGCGCCCAGGGCGAGGGTGGCGGCGGCGAGGAGGGCGCCGGCGAGGAGGGCCAGGGATTTACGGACGCGGAGCGTTGATCTGGTCCGGCTTCGGGTTCTGTGCACGAGTGTCCTCCGGAGAGTGCCGGTTGTACGGGCGGGTGCGGGTGCTGCCGTGCCGTTCCGCGCGGGGACTGCCGCGCAGGTCAGTCGGGGCCTGTGCGGCTCCGGTGACGAGAGTCATGTCGTGTACACGTTCTGGACGGTAGACCTGTTCGTCCGGGACGGAAAGCCCTTGTGCAGCGGTCTTGTTGAACTTTTCCCTTGGTCAGGACAAAGGTGGTTTCGGGCAGGGGGTACCGGCCCGGCGGCGTTTGTGGCCTGCCGCCGGGCAGGGGCGCTTTCGGCTACCCGCCCCTCCCCGGACCTGGGGCTCCGCCCCGGCCCCCGCGCATCAGACGCCGGTGAGGCTGAGATAAGCCCCTTCGCCGATTGAGGAGCGGGGGTCCGGGGGCGGAGCCCCCGGGAGCGGTCAGTCCTTGCCGCCGAACGCCGCGTCGAACGACGCGCTCGGCGGGTCGAAGTCGAACCGCTTCAGCGACGCCAGCGCTTCCGGGGCGCCCGTCAGGCGGTCCATGCCGGCGTCCTCCCACTCCACGGAGACCGGCCCGTCGTACTCGATGGACCGCAGCATCCGGAACACGTCCTCCCACGGCACATCGCCGTGCCCCGCCGAGACGAAGTCCCAGCCGCGCCGCGGGTCGCCCCACGGCAGATGGGAGCCGAGCCGGCCGTTGCGGCCGTCCAGCCTCTTGCGCGCCTCCTTGCAGTCGACGTGGTAGATCCGGTCCCGGAAGTCGTAGAGGAAACCGACCGGGTCCAGGTCCTGCCAGACGAAGTGGCTGGGGTCGAAGTTCAGCCCGAAGGCCGGCCGGTGGCCGACGGCCTCCAGCGCGCGGTGCGTGGTCCAGTAGTCGTACGCGATCTCGCTCGGATGCACCTCGTGGGCGAACCGCACACCCTCCGCGTCGAAGACGTCGAGGATCGGGTTCCACCGCTCGGCGAAGTCCTCGTAGCCGCGCTCGATCATGTGCGGCGGGACCGGCGGGAACATCGCCACCAGGTGCCAGATCGACGATCCGGTGAACCCGATGACCGTGTCCACCCCGAAGGCGGCGGCCGCCCGCGCGGTGTTCTTGATCTCCTCGGCGGCCCGGCGGCGCACCCCTTCGGGCTCCCCGTCGCCCCAGATCCGGGCGGGCAGGATGCCCTGGTGGCGCTCGTCGATCGGGTTGTCGCAGACGGCCTGGCCCACCAGGTGGTTGGAGACCGCCCAGCACTTCAGCCCGTACTTGTCGAGCAGCTGACGGCGCCCGTCCAGGTACCCCGGGTCCGCAAGGGCCTTGTCGACCTCGAAGTGGTCCCCCCAGCAGGCGAGTTCGAGCCCGTCGTATCCGAAGTCGCGGGCGTACCGGCAGACGTCCTCCAGCGGCAGATCGGCCCACTGACCGGTGAAGAGAGTGAAGGGACGGGGCATGCGCAGGACCTCCTAGAGCTGTGCGGTCGGGTGGACGGGGGTGTGCACGGAGTTCTTCGCGGCGCTCTCCTCCACCGCCGCCAGCACCCGCTGCACCTGGAGTCCGTCCGCGAACGACGGGGTGGGGGCGGTGTTCTCCGCGATCGTCCGCACCACGTCACGGGCCTGGTGGATGAACGTGTGCTCGTACCCGAGGGCGTGCCCCGGCGGCCACCAGGCCTCCAGGTAGGGGTGCTCCGGCTCGGTGACCAGGATGCGCCGGAAGCCGGCCGTGGTGGCGGGCTCGGTGTGGTCGTGGAAGGACAGCTCGTTGAGCCGTTCCAGGTCGAAGGCGAGCGAGCCCAGCTCCCCGTTGATCTCCAGCCGCAGCGCGTTCTTCCGGCCGGCCGCCATCCGCGTCGCCTCGAAGGAGGCGACCGCCCCGGAGGCGAGCCGGCCGGTGAAGAGCGCCGCGTCGTCCACCGTGACCGCTCCCCGCGCCCCGGTGTCCGCCACCCCGGCCAGGCCGTTCGACGGGCCCGACTGCAGGGGCCGTTCGCGTACGAAGGTCTCGGTGACCGCGGACACCCCGACCAGCAGCTCCCCCGCGAGGAACTGGGCGAGGTCCACGATGTGCGCCCCGAGGTCACCCAGCGCGCCGGAGCCCGCGTGTTCCCGTTCCAGCCGCCAGGTGAGCGGCGATGCGGGGTCGACCAGCCAGTCCTGGAGATAGGTGGCGCGTATGTGCCGCAGGGTGCCGAGCCTCCCCTGCTCGATCAGCTTCCGGGCGTAGGTGATGGCGGGCACCTTGCGGTAGTTGAAGCCGACCACCGCCACCTGCCCCCGGGCGGCGGCGCGCGCCGCCGCCTCGGTCATGGCCTCCGCCTCCGCGACCGTGTTGGCGAGCGGCTTCTCGCACAGCACGTGCTTGCCAGCCTCCAGGGCCGCGATGGCGATCTCCGCATGGCTGTCACCCGGGGTGCAGATGTCGACGAGCTGCACATCGTCCCGGGCGATCAGGGCCCGCCAGTCGGTCTCCGCCGCCGCCCAGCCGTGCCGGTCGGCGGCGGCCTCGACCGCCCTGCGGTCGCGTCCGCAGATCGCGGCGAGAGCCGGCCGCATCGGCAGCTCGAAGACATGGCCGGCGGTGCGCCACCCCTGCGAGTGGGCGGCGCCCATGAACGCGTATCCGACCATGCCGACCCCGAGCGTGGGCACGCTCGCCATCGGCCGGTACGTCGGCGGCGCCGCCGCCTCCTGCTCCGTCTCTTCCCTACGGGCCATCCGGGCTTCCTCCTCATCGGTGGTTCGGTGGGTGCGGCGGG
>CBRG010000315.1 GCA_000470535.1 Streptomyces sp. AW19M42 | reverse complement strand
CCGCCGGGCAGCGCGAGCAGCCAGCTGCGGGGCGCGGGGGCCGTCGCGGACACGGCGCGCCCGGACAGCCGGGCGCGTACCGAACGTTCCGCGAGCACCTGACAGCGCTCCAGGAGCGCCGCGGCGACCGGTCCGCCGCGCAGGGCGCGCAGCGCGGCCAGATCCTCGGGGCGGGGGTCGTACCCGGCGGCCAGTGCGTCCTGGAGGAGCTCCAGATAGCCGCTGAGGGAGCCGGGGAGGGCGTCTCTGTAGCGGGTGAGGTCGGCGAGGAGGAAGGCACGCAGCCGTCCCGCCTCGCTCACCGTCTCGTCCACGGAGCCAGCTAGCCGCAGGCAGTCCTGGACATCCTCTTCTGGCAGGGGCGCGGGGTGGAGGGCGATGGCGAGGGCACGTCGGAGCACTCGCAGCTCGTCCGCGCTGAACGCCATACCGCCGCGTGATCCGTAGGGCGTGGGCATGACGCGACAATACGTGCTAAATGGACAAAATCCGTTTAACTGGCCGTGGGGCGGCGCGGCGGCCGGGCGGGCCGCCGCGCCGGAACATCACCGGTCACGGGTCTACAAGCGCGACACGTTGCGCTCGTACACCAGGCGCAGGCCGATGAGCGTGAGCCAGGGCTCGTGCTCGTCGATGACCGAGGACTCGCCCAGCACCATCGGAGCGAGGCCGCCCGTCGCGATGACGGTGACGTCGTCGGGGTCGGCCGCCAGTTCCTTCTTCATCCGTCCGACGACCCCGTCGACCTGGCCGGCGAAGCCGTAGATGATGCCCGCCTGCATGGCTTCGACGGTGTTCTTGCCGATCACGCTGCGCGGCCGGGCCAGCTCGATCTTGCGCAGCTGCGCGCCCTTGACGCCCAGCGCCTCGACCGAGATCTCGATGCCGGGCGCGATGACGCCGCCGGTGTACTCGCCGCGGGCGGAGACCGCGTCGAAGGTGGTGGCCGTACCGAAGTCGACGACGATCGCCGGGCCGCCGTACAGGTCGACGGCGGCGACCGCGTTGATGATGCGGTCCGCGCCGACCTCCTTCGGGTTGTCCATCAGGATCGGCACGCCGGTCTTGATGCCCGGCTCGACGAGAACGGCGGGGACGTCGCCGTAGTAGCGGCGGGTCACCTCGCGCAGCTCGTGCAGGACGGCCGGGACGGTGGAGCAGATGGCGATGCCCTCGATCCCGTCGCCCAGCTCCATACCCAGCAGCGGGTGCATGCCCATCAGGCCCTGGAGCAGTACCGCCAGCTCGTCCGCCGTGCGGCGGGCGTCGGTGGAGATCCGCCAGTGCTCGACGATCTCCTCACCGTCGAACAGGCCGAGCACGGTGTGGGTGTTTCCGACATCGATGGTGAGCAGCATCAGGCGCCGGCCCCGTCGGTGTCGCGGAAGTCCAGGCCGATGTCGAGGATCGGTGCGGAGTGGGTGAGCGCGCCGACGGCCAGGTAGTCCACACCGGCCTCCGCGTAGGCGCGGGCGGAGGCGAGCGCCAGCCGTCCGGAGGACTCCAGGACCGCGCGGCCCCCCACGAGCGCGACGGCCTCGGCCGTCTGCGAGGGGGTGAAGTTGTCCAGCAGGATCAGATCGGCGCCCGCCTCCAGCACCTCGATGACCTGTTGCATCGTGTCGACCTCGACCTCGACCGCGAGGTCCGGGAACTCGTCCCTGACCCGCTCGAAGGCCTCGGCCACCCCGCCCGCCGCGATGACGTGGTTGTCCTTGACGAGCGCGGCGTCGGACAGCGACATGCGGTGGTTGACCCCGCCGCCGCAGCGCACCGCGTACTTCTCCAGGGCGCGCAGGCCCGGAGTCGTCTTGCGGGTGTCCCTGACCTTGGCCTTGGTGCCTTCCAGGACGTCGGCCCAGGCGCGGGTGGCGGTGGCGATGCCGGAGAGCCGGCAGAGCAGGTTGAGCGCGCCGCGTTCGCCGGTGAGCAGGTCGCGGGTGCGGGTGGTGACGGTCAGCAGCTTCTGCCCGGGAACCACACGGTCGCCGTCCAGGACATGCCGCTCAACCTCGAACTCGGACGTGCAGACGATGGACAGGACGGCCTCGGCCACATGCAGACCGGACACCACACCGGCTTCCCGTGCGGTGAAGTCGCCGGTCGCCACGGCGTCCTCCGGGACGGTGGCCACGGTCGTGACGTCCACCCCGCCGTCGAGGTCCTCCGCGATGGCGACGTGCGCGACGTCCTCGACCTGGACCGGGTCGAGACCGGCGTCCGCGAGGAGCTGGGCGAGCGCGGGGTCCAACCCGCACTCGTCCTCGTAGCCGTCGTCCCCGCCGCAGCCGCAGCCGTCACCGCAGCCGCCCGCGGCGGGTGCGGGCGCGCCGATCTGGATCAGCGGTACGTCCACGGGTGTGGGGCGCGGATTCTCTTCGGGCGTGCTCACGGTTACGGCTCCTCGGGAGTGGGGTGGGTGGTGCTTGCTGCGCAGTCTGCTGCCCCGGCCGGGCGTGCGGGGCCGAACGCCTCGGTATCCGTCCTGCGGAGGGTCAGCTGCCGGTCGGGGGTGAGCCGGACGACGAGGTGGCGGCGCCAGTTCTCGTCGTCGCGCTCGGGCCGGTCCTCGCGCCAATGGCAGCCGCGGGTCTCCTCGCGCTGCCGGGCGGCGGCGACCAGCACCCGGGAGACCAGGAGCAGGTTGGTGACCTCCCAGGCCTCGACACCGGGCTCCGCGTCCCTGGGCTCGGCGGCCCCGGCCTTGAGGAACGCGCTGCGGTGCAGGTCCTCCAGCTCCTCCGCGGCCCTGGCGAGGCTGTCGGCGGAACGCACGACGCCGGCACCGCGGGTCATGATGCGCTGGATCGTGCTCCGGGCCTCGGGGGGCAGCAGCGGGGAGGGCGCGGGATGGGTGATGACGGCCTCCGCACCCGCGCGGGGGCGGTCCGCGACGATGTCCGTCGCGATGCGCTCGGCGAACACCAGACCTTCGAGGAGCGAGTTGGACGCCAGCCGGTTGGCGCCGTGCACCCCGGTGCAGGCGACCTCGCCGCAGGCGTACAGGCCGGGCACGGTCGTACGTCCCCGAAGGTCGGTGCGGATGCCGCCGGAGGCGTGGTGCGCGGCCGGGGCGATCGGGATCGGCTCGGTGACCGGGTCGATGCCATGAGCGCGGCAGGCCGCCAGGATGGTCGGGAAGTGCTGCTCCCACATCTCGGCGCCGAAGTGGCGGGCGTCGAGGTACATGTGCCCGGTGCCGTGCAGCTGCATCTGGCGGGTGATGGCCTTGGCGACGATGTCGCGCGGGGCGAGCTCCGCCATCTCGTGCTGCCCGAGCATGAAGCGCGTGCCGTGGGCGTCGATGAGATGGGCGCCCTCGCCGCGTACCGCCTCGGAGACCAGGGGCTGCTGGCCCTCCGCGCCGGAGCCGAGGAAGAGCACCGTGGGGTGGAACTGGACGAATTCGAGGTCCGAGACCTCCGCGCCGGCCCGCAGCGCGAGTGCCACGCCGTCGCCGGTGGCGACCGGCGGGTTGGTGGTGGCGGAGAAGACCTGGCCCATGCCGCCGGTGGCGAGGATGACCGCGGGGGCGTTGACCGCGCCGACCCCGTCGTGCTGGCCCTCGCCCATGACGTGCAGGGTGACGCCCGCGGTACGGCCTTCGGCGTCGGTGAGGAGGTCGAGCACGAGGGCGTTCTCGACGGTGTGCAGTGCGGCTTCGCGGACCGCCTCGACCAGGGCGCGGGAGATCTCGGCGCCCGTCGCGTCGCCGCCGGCGTGGGCGATGCGGCGACGGTGGTGGCCGCCCTCGCGGCCCAGCGCGATGGTGCCGTCGTCCGCGGTGTCGAAGTGGGCGCCGGTGCCGATCAGCCGGCGTACGGCGTCGGGGCCCTCGGTGACGAGGGTGCGGACCGCCGCCGCGTCGCACAGGCCGGCGCCCGCGACCAGGGTGTCGTCCAGGTGCTGTTCCGGAGTGTCGCCCTCACCCAGCGCGGCCGCGACGCCGCCCTGGGCCCAGCGGGTCGAGCCGTCGTCGAGGCGGGCCTTGGTGACGACGACGGTGGCGAGGCCTGCGGCGGCACAGCGCAGTGCGGCGGTGAGGCCGGCCACACCGGAGCCGACCACCACGACATCGGCGTCGATGGACCAGCCGGGGGCGGGTGCGGTCAGCCGTATTCCGGTCACGGGGTGGCTCCGAAGGTCAGCGGGATGTTGTCGATGAGGCGGGTGGCGCCCACCCGGGCGGCGACGGCGAGTACCGCGTCGCCCGATGTGTGGTCGTCGGGGATCTCGGTGAAGTCCGCCGGGTCCACGAGCGCCACGTAGTCCAGCGCGAGCGGGGGCTGTCCGGCGCCCGCGTCGTCCAGGACGGCGCGGGCTGCGGCACGCACCGCGGCGGGTCCGCCGTCCGGTCTGGCGCGGGCGACCGCCTGCGCGTCGGCGGCCAGCCGGGACTCGCCGAGCCGGCTGAGCCCGGCGGCCCTGCCCCCGTTCGCCCCGCCGGCCAGCGCGCG
>CBRG010000314.1 GCA_000470535.1 Streptomyces sp. AW19M42 | reverse complement strand
GCCGGGCCGCGGGCCGGGGAGCTGCGGGCGGCGCCCGTCCAGGGCTGGCAGTGGCAGTCCTCCCGCGATGCGCGGGGCGTCGACCACGCGCTGACGCTGCGCTCCGCGGGCGGGCTCGACGCCGAGGTCCTCGCCGCCGCCTTCGCGGACGTGGTGAGCCGGCACGAGCCGCTGCGCACCGTGTTCACCGAACGGGACGGCGTCCTGTACCAGCGGCCCGCGGCGGCCCCCGTGCTGACTGCGGAACCGTGCGCAGACCTGGACGCCCGGCTGGCCGAACTCGCGGCCCTGGCACCCGACCCGGCCGTCGAGGCGCCGCTCAGGGCGCATCTGCTCACCGGCCCCGACGGCAGCCAAGCACTGCTGCTGACCATGCACTACCTCGCCGTCGACGAGTGGTCGGTGGTCCCGCTCTTCCGCGACCTGGTCACGGCCCACACGGCACGAGCCCGGGGCCTCGCACCCGGCTGGGAGCCGCTGCCGGTCGGCTACGCCGACTACGCCCGCTGGTCCCACGAGGCCCTCGGTGACCTCGCGGACCCGGACAGCCGGGGCGGGCAACAGCTCGCCTACTGGCGCCGGACGCTCGGCGGACTCCCGGACCGGATCGCCCTCCCGGCCGACGGCCCGCACCGGGCCGGCCCGGACACCTCCGTGCGGCCCGGATCCCACATCGGGTTCGTCCTCGACGAGGAGCTGCACGCCGCCGTGGACCGGCTCGCGCGGGCCACCGGCACCAGCATGTTCATGGTGCTCCACTCGGCGCTCGCCGCGCTGCTCACCGGGCACGGCGCGGGCACCGACCTGCCGATCGGCACGATGGTCGCGGGGCGCACGGACGAGCAGCTCACCGATCTGGTCGGCTGCTTCTTCAACACCGTGGTGCTGCGCACCGGCACAGCGGGCGACCCGAGCTTCACGGAACTGCTGACCCGGGTACGGGAGACGACGCTGAGCGCCCTCGACCGGCAGGAGGTGCCGTTCGACGCCGTCGTACGGGCCGCCGGACTCCCGCCCCAGGGGCCGCAGGTGATGGTGATCCACCACGAACAGGCCGACGCGGAACAGCTGGAGGGCGGCATCGGGTCCCTCTCGGCCGTACCGACGGGTGTCACCCGGGCCGACCTGACCCTCAGTTTCTACGAGCCGCAAGGCGACGGCCCGGTGCACTGCGCGCTGATCCACGCCACCGGCCTGCTGGGCACCGCCAAGGCCCGGCAACTGGCCAACCAGTACCTGGAGCTGCTGCACCGCGCGACAGCCCATCCGGAACAGCCACTGTCCGCGCTGTTCACCGCACCGTCCAAGAGGAGTGACAACGCATGACGACCAACCCGTTCGAGGACCCGCAGGGCAGCTTCCTGGTCCTGGTAAACGACGAGAACCAGCACTCGCTGTGGCCCGCCTTCGCCGAGGTGCCGGCCGGCTGGCGGACCGTCTTCGGCGCGGACACCCGTGAGGCGTGCCTCGCCCACGTGGAGGCGAACTGGACGGACCTGCGACCGGCGAGCCTCGTCGCCCTCCAGGGCTGACACCTGTACCAAGAGGCCGCCCCCGGTGAGAACTCCTCACCGGGGGCGGCCTCTTGGTACAGGTGTCAGTGCGTGCTCACCGCACGTCCACCGGCTCCCGGCGGCTGTCGGACCACGCCTCCCACAGCGCCGCGTACCGGCCGCCCGCCGCGACGAGTTCGTCATGGCTGCCGGTCTCCACGACCCGGCCCTCGTCGAGGACGACGACGCGGTCGGCGGTCGCCGCCTGGGGGAGCCGGTGCGCGACCACCAGCCCCGTCCGCCCCTCCAGCGCCCGCAGAGCCGCCTCCTCCAGGACCCGCGCGCCCGCGCTGCCCGCGTCGGCGGTCGCCTCGTCGAGGATCGCGACCGGCGGGTCCGCCAAAACCAGCCGGGCCAGCGCGAGATGCTGCGCCTGGGTCACCGTCAGCCGGTGACCACCCTCGCCCACGACCGTGTCCAGGCCGTCCGGCAGCGCCAGCGCCCACTCCAGGGCGCCGACCCGGTCCAGCGCCGTGCGCACCTCCTCCTCCGTGGCCTCCGGGCGGGCGAGGCGCAGGTCCTCGGCCAGCGTGCCCGCGAACACGTGCACCTCCTGGCTGATCAGCGTCACCGCTCGGCGTACCCCGGCGGCGCCCAGCTCTGCCGCGTCGACCCCGCCCAGCGAGATGGTCCCGCCGTGCGGCTCGTGGACGCCCGCGATGACCTTGGCCAGCGTCGTCTTGCCGGCGCCGCTGGCGCCCACCAGAGCCACCCGCTCCCCGCTGCGCACCTCCAGATCGATCTTCCGCAGTACGGGTGCCCCGCCGCCGTAGGCGTAGCTGACCGCGCTCACGCCGACCGAACCGTCCGCCGGAGCACTGCCGCCCGGAGCGGCCTGCTCGGCCGGCAGCTTGGACAGCCCGACCAGCCGGGCGAAGCTGGCACCCGCGGACTGGGCGTCGTCGATGAGGAACAGCGTGGCGTTGACCGGGTTGAAGAGGCTGTGGAAGTAGAGCGCGGCGGCGGTGGCCGTACCGATGCTCACCGAACCGCTGTCCACCAGCACGAAGCCCGCGCCGAGCACGGCGGCCAGACCGATGTACTCGGCCAGGTTCAGCCGGGAGAAGAAGCCGGTGACGATGTGGATGCCGCCCAGCGCGAGGTCCCGCGCCGACGCGGATCGCTGCTCCAGCAGCTCTGTGTGCGCACGGTTCAGCCGGAAGGCTCGTACGGTGCGCACCCCGCCGACGCTGTCGAGCAGCTGGTGCTGGAGCGCACCGGTCGCGACGCGGTGCTCGGCGTACACCGGAGCCGCCCGGCGCAGATACCAGCGCACCGACAGCACCTGCACCGGCATCGCCAGCAGCGCCGCCACCAGGAACCGCCAGTCCAGCACGGCGAGTCCGACGAACGTCAGCACGATGGTCAGCGCGGAGCGGGTGAACTCGGGCAGCGCCTGGCGCACCGACTTCGCGATCATGGAGACATCGCTGGTGACCCGGGAGACCAGATCTCCCGAACCGGCCGCCTCGACGCGCTCCAGCGGCAGCCGCAGTGCCCGCTCGATGAACTGCTCGCGCACGGCGGCGAGTACGGTCTCGCCGAGCCGGGCCACGAGCGTGCTGCCGACCGCTGCCGCGACGCCGCGCACCAGGGCCACCACGATGAGCAGCACCAGCGGTACCGTCAGCGCCCCTGAACCCCGCCGCTCCACCACCAGGTCCACGATGTGGCCGAGCAGGGGAGCGGTCAGCAGACCGATCGCGGTCCCGGCGACCAGCACCGTGACGGCGGCCGCGGTCAGCCGCCGGTGGCCGCGCAGCATGGTGCGCAGCGCCGCCAGGCTCTCCGCACCGCTCGCGGTCGGCAGCAGCGCGCGGTCCGCGCCGGGTGTGCTCATGACCGTTTCCCCCTCGTTCCCCGTGCGTGCTTCTCCTGTGCGGGCCTTCTCGGCGCGGGTGTCCGGCTCTTCCGCGCTTCCCTCGTACGTGGACGTCATGCGAGCACCGTCGCCCGGTACCGCTCGTCACCGGCGACGAGTTCGGTGTGGTGGCCGGTCGCGCCGACGGTGCCCCCGTCGAGCACGACGACCCGGTCGGTGACCGCGAGGAGGGCCGGGCTGGTCGTGATCAGTACGGTGGTGCGCCCGTCGCGGACCTCCCGCAGCCGGGCGGCGATCCGGGACTCGGTGACGGTGTCCACGGCGGTGGTCGGGTCGTGCAGCACCAGCACGGGGCTGTCGGCGGCGAGCGCCCTGGCGAGTGCGACGCGCTGCCGCTGCCCGCCGGAGAGGGAGCGGCCGCGTTCGGCGAGGACGGTGTCGCCGCCGTCGGGCAGCAGCCGTGCGACCTCGTCCGCCGCCGAGGCGGCGAGGGCCCCGTCGACCGCCGCCGCATCGTCGCGGGCCCCCGCCCGTACGTTGTCCAGCAGGCTGGTCTCGAACAGGTCGGCGTCGTGGTGGGCGACCAGGACGGCGCGGCGCAGCGCGTCCGGGGCGAGTTCGGTCAGCGGTACGCCGTCGAGCTCGATCAGTCCGTCGGCCGGGTCCCGCTCCCTGGCCAGGCAGAGCAGCAGATCGGCCGCGGCGGCCGGATCGCCGGTGACCACTCCGATCAGCTCGCCGGGCCGGATGTCCAGATCGATCCCGCGCAGCGAGCCGAGCCGGACCCCGCTGAGGCGCAGCCGCCCCGCCGCGTCGTCGGACACCGCGGAGTCGCCGCCCTCGACGGCCGCGGGCGACTCCAGCACCTCGGCGATCCGGCGGGCGGAGGCGCGGCCCTGGGCGAACTCGGCGTTGACGTAGGTGAGCAGCTGGAACGGGCCGAGGAGGAACTGCGCCAGGCCCACCGCCGCCACCAGGTCACCGATGCTGATGCTGCCGCGCATGGCGAGGTAGGCGCCCACGATGCCGATGACCGCGATGAAGACGCCGGTGAGGGAGAGGACGGCGCCCTCGTGACCGGCCCGGCTGCGGGCCGCCCGCAACGCCGCGGCGAGCGAGTCCTGGCTGGTGGTGCGGTAGCGGGCGACGGCGGCCGACTCGGCGCCCATCCCCTTGAGGACACGGAGTCCGGCGACCAGGTCGGCGGCGACGCCCGAGGCGTGCGCGGCCCGTTCCTGTTCGGTCTCGCTGCGGCGTTCGAGCGGTCGGCTGATGCGGTGTCCCAGCCACAGCAGCGGGGGAATGCCCAGCAGGACGAGGAGTCCGAGCGGGACGGAGATCCTGAGCAGGGCCACCGCGCTGATCACCAGCGCGGAGGTCGCCGCGACCCCGTACGCCAGGACCGTCGCCACCGAACCCACCCGGCGGGCGTCGTTGGTGGCGATGCTGGTGAGCGCGCCGGGCAGCCGGTTCGCGTCGGCGCCGCCGCGCGGGTCGAGCACCCGGGCGCCGAGCTCCATCCGGAGCCGGTGCGCGGCGCGTTCCCCCGCCCCTTCGGCGAGCCGGGCGCTGATGCGGTAGCAGTTCGACAGCACCAGGAACAGCCCCGCGAGCACCAGGAGCCAGCGCAGCAGCGACTGGGAGGAGCCGGTGGCCACCGCCGTGTCGATGGCCGCGCCGATGACGACGGGCACCAGGGCCTCACAGCCCTGGTGCACCGTGCCGAGCAGCGAGGCGGTGACGACGCGCCGCCGCTGCCCCCTGATCGCCCTGCGGAGGACGTGCCCCCCGGTCGGTCCTCCAGCTGGCATGCGGGCCTCCGCGAAGAGTCTGGGAATATGGGTAAGAAAAAGTTAGGTAAGGCTACTCTAAATGGGTGGTCGAGGTGGCACGCCGTCCGCAATGTCCCCGGTCGCGGCGGCGCCGGTCATTGCGCCTGCGGGGCGGGCGCGTTGACCATCCGGGGGTGTTCGGTTAGCCTCACCTAAGTTCTATCCGGGTCCCTGCGTCACGTTCCGGCGCCCTATCGCTCGCGGTGCACCCGAACCGCCGTCAGGGGGAGTTGTCGTTGTCGGTCGAAACCCGGACGGCTCCCGAGGACCGGACCGTCGCACCCGAAGCCGCGCCGCCCGCCCGGACCGCGAACACCCTGCGGGCCCTGGGGCTGATCGCGGCGCTGGCCGCCCTCGTCCTGGTCGGACTGCTCAGCGTGTGGGTCGGCACCCGGGGCATCCCGTTCACCGCCACCTGGAGCGCGCTCTGGCACCCCGACGGCTCCGAGACCTCGATCATCATCCATGACTACCGCATCCCCAGGACGCTCCTGGGGATGCTCGTGGGCATGGCGCTCGGCCTGTCCGGCGCGCTGATGCAGGCCCTGACCCGCAACCCGCTCGCCGACCCGGGGATTCTCGGCATCAGCCTGGGCGCCTCCGCCGGGGTCGTGGTGGCCATCGCCTTCCTCGGGGTGGGTTCGGTCCTCGGCTATGTGTGGTTCGCCTTCATCGGTGCGGCCGTCGCCTCCGTCGCCGTGTACCTCCTGGGCTCGTCGGGCCGCACCCTGGCCACCCCCGACCGGCTCGTCGTGGCCGGGGCGGCGATGACCGCGGTGCTGTACGCCTTCAACTCGGCGGTGCTGCTGCTCAATCCGCGCGCCTTCGACCAGTACCGCTTCTGGACGGTGGGTTCGCTGTCCGGCCGGTACTACGACGTCATCTACGTCATCCTTCCGTTCATCGCGGTGGGCCTCCTGATCGCCCTCGGTCTCGCGCCCTCGCTCAACGCCCTCGCGATGGGCGACCAGCTCGGCCGCGCCCTCGGCCTGAACGTCGGCCGCACCCGGGTGCTGGGCGCCGTCGCCGTCATGCTGCTGTGCGGCGCCGCCACCGCCGCCGCCGGACCGATCGGCTTCGTCGGCCTCGCGGTGCCGCACGTCGCCCGGTTCGTCGTCGGCCCCGACCAGCGCTGGGTGCTGACGTACTCGATGCTGCTCGCCCCGGTCCTGCTGATCGGCGCGGACGTCCTCGGGCGGGTGCTCGGGTCGCCGGGCGAGGTCCAGGTGGGGATCATCACCGCCTTCCTCGGGGCGCCGCTGTTCATCGCCCTGTGCCGCCGTCGAAAGCTGGTCATGCTGTGAGCGCGGTACGGGAGAAGCGCCCCGCCGGGGCCGGTGCGCAGACCACGCAGCCGCGGGTCGTCAGCGGACTGGTCCTGCGCACCCGGCCCGGCGGCCTGTCCGTGCGGGTCCAGGGGCGCGTCCTGGTGGTGACGGCCGTGATGCTCGTCGCGCTCGTCGCGGTCGCGCTCGTCACCCTGACCACCGGCGACTTCGAACTCTCCGTCGGTGAGGTCCTGCGGGCCGTACTGGGCCACGGCTCCGGCGGCGCCGACTTCATCGTCAACACCCTGCGCATGCCACGCCTGCTGACCGCGATGTGCGTGGGAGCGGCCCTCGCGGTCAGCGGGGCCATCCTGCAGAGCCTGACCGGCAACTCCCTCGGCAGCCCGGACATCATCGGCTTCACCAACGGCTCGGCCGTCGGGGCACTCCTCGTCATCATCGTGCTGCACGGCAGCATGACGCAGATCGCGGTGGGGGCGCTGGTCGGCGGCCTCGCCACCGCCGCCGCGATGTACCTCCTCATGCTGGGCAGGGGACTTCAGGGCTTCCGGCTGGTCGTCGTCGGCATCGGGGTCAGCGCGCTGCTGCTCGCCGTCAACTCGTACCTGATCACCCGGGCGACCTGGCAGGAGGCGCTGGAGGCACAGGCCTGGCTGATCGGCAGCCTGACCAACCGGGGCTGGCAGCAGGCCAACACCATCGGCATCGCCGTCCTCGTCCTGCTCCCGCCTGCGTTCTTCCTCGCCCGCCGGCTCTCCATGGTGGAGATGGGCGACGTCACCGCCATGGCGCTCGGCGTCGACGTGGCACGAACCCGGGCGCTGCTGCTCGTCATCAGCGTCGCGCTCGCCGCCTTCGCCACGGCGGTCACCGGACCCATCTGGTTCATCGCGCTGGCGGCGCCCCAGCTCGCCCGGCGGCTCACTCGGGCCCAGGGCCCCGCACTGGTCCCCGCCGCGCTCATGGGAGCCCTGCTGCTCGCCGCCAGCGACCTGCTGGCCCAACGCCTGTTCGCCCCCTCACTGCTCCCGGTGGGCACGGCGACGGGGACCATCGGCGGGCTGTACCTCATCTGGCTGCTGATCACCGAGTCGCGAAAGAGCCGCGCATGACCCGAAAGACGACACGCACGACGGGCACGTCACGCACGACGGACCCGACCCGTACGTCCGATTGGACCGGCCCGGACACGGACCCCGCGACGCCGGAGGGGACTCACGTGAACGGGAGGCCTCCGGCGCAGGCCGCGCGGCTGCGTGCCGAGGACCTGACGCTCTCCTACGAGCAGCGGACCGTGGTCAGTTCGCTCGGCGTCGAGATTCCCGACCGCTCCTTCACCGTGGTCATCGGGCCGAACGCCTGCGGGAAGTCCACGCTCCTGAAGGCGCTCGCACGGATGCTCAAACCCCGTTCCGGGCAGGTGTATCTGGACGGCGCGGGCATCGCCACGTACCGCTCGCGCGAGGTCGCCCGGCGGCTGGGCCTGCTCCCGCAGTCCTCGACCGCGCCCGGCGGCATCACCGTGGGGGACCTGGTGGCGCGGGGCCGCTATCCGCACCAGGGAATGCTGAAGCAGTGGTCCGCCGACGACGAGACGGCCGTGCTGGACGCCATGCGGCAGACCGGTGTGCTGGATCTCGCCGACCGCCCGGTCGACGATCTCTCCGGCGGCCAGCGGCAGCGGGTCTGGCTCTCCATGGTGCTGGCTCAGCAGACCTCGATCCTGCTCCTGGACGAGCCCACGACCTTCCTCGACATCGCCCACCAGGTCGAGGTGCTCGATCTCTGCGCCGACCTGCACGCCCGCAAGGGGCACACCGTCGTGGCGGTGCTGCACGACCTCAACCAGGCGTGCCGTTACGCCACCCACCTCATCGTCATGCGGCCCGGCGGCACGATCGCGGCCGAGGGCGACCCGGCCACCGTCATGACCGCCGAACTCGTCGAGGACGTGTTCGGGCTGCCCTGCCGGATCATCCCCGACCCGGAGACCGGCACGCCCCTGATGGTGCCCGCCGCGCCCCGGCGTTACGTGCCGGAGGACGCCCCGGCCGACGACGCGGACTCCGGTGCGCCCGGTGGCCCCGTGATGGCCGAGACCGGCGGGCGCGTGCGCTGAGCGGTCCCGAGCGCCGTTCCCGGAGTGCCGACTTGGCGTGATGGTTAGGTGAGGCTAACCTAACTCGTGCGGTTCCCCCACGGGCACGCGGCGATCCGGCCGCTCATCGCGCACGGCGGAACCCGAGGAAGGAACACCTTGACCACGGCCACACCGTGCCCGCCAGCCGCGCCGACGCCCACCCGCCCGGACACCCGCCTCTC
>CBRG010000313.1 GCA_000470535.1 Streptomyces sp. AW19M42 | reverse complement strand
GTGGTCGTGGACACCGCCGCCGCCGACCTGCGCCGCATCGAACGCGACCTGCACGACGGCGCCCAGGCCCGGCTCGTCGCCCTCGCCATGGGATCTGGGGCTCGCCAAGGAGAAGCTGACCGCCGACCCGGAGGCCGCGGCCAGGATGGTCGACGAGGCGCACGGCGAGGTCAAGGTCGCCCTCCAGGAACTGCGTGACCTGGCCCGAGGCATCCACCCCGCCGTCCTCACCGACCGAGGCCTGGACGCCGCCCTCTCCGCCATCGCCTCCCGCTGCACCGTCCCGGTCACCGTCGAGGTCGACCTGACGTCCCGGCCCGCGCAGGCCATCGAGGGCATCGCCTACTTCACCGTGTCCGAGCTCCTCCAGAACGTCAGCAAGCACGCCCACGCCACCCGCGCGTCCGTCGACGTGTGGCGGACGGCGGACCGGCTGCTGCTCCAGGTCACCGACAACGGGCGCGGCGGGGCCGGCCTGACGTCGGGCAGCGGTCTCGCAGGTCTGACGGAGCGGCTGGACGCGGTGGACGGGATCCTGGTCGTCGAGTCCCCGGTGGGCGGCCCGACCAGGATCACGGCCGAACTCCCCTGGCGCGGCTGACCACCCCCGGCAGCCGCCTCCCCGCCCGCCGCCCCGGGCGACGCAACCCTTCGAACGCCCGCGGCGTCACCGCCGATACTGGGATGCTGGATGCTGAACGGCATTCGGGCGGGAACAGCGAGCGGTGGGGGAACAGACGTCGTGGTGGAGGACAGGGTGCGCGTGGTCATCGCCGAGGATTCGGTACTGCTCCGGGAGGGACTCACCCGGCTGCTGACCGATCTCGGTCATGACGTCGTGGCGGGGGTCGGGGACGCGGAGGCGCTGATCAAGACGGTGGGCGACCTCGCCGGGCAGGACGCGCTGCCCGATGTGGTGGTCGCGGACGTGCGGATGCCGCCGACCCACACGGACGAGGGCGTGCGGGCCGCGGTGCGGCTCCGGAAGGAGTACCCGGGCATAGGGGTACTGGTGCTTTCGCAGTATGTCGAGGAGCAGTACGCGACCGAGTTGCTGGCCGGATCCAGCCGGGGCGTGGGATATCTGCTGAAGGACCGGGTCGCCGAGGTGCGGGAGTTCGTGGACGCGGTGGTCCGGGTGGCTCAGGGCGGTACGGCGCTGGACCCGGAGGTGGTCGCGCAACTGCTGGGCCGGAGCCGTAAGCAGGACGTGCTGGCCGGGCTGACGCCCCGTGAGCGCGAGGTCCTCGGCCTGATGGCGGAGGGGCGGACCAACTCCGCGGTGGCGAAACAGCTGGTCGTGAGCGATGGCGCGGTGGAGAAGCACGTCAGCAACATCTTCCAGAAACTGGGGCTGTCCCCCAGTGACGGCGACCACCGGCGGGTGCTGGCCGTGCTGACCTATCTGAATTCCTGACGCTTCCCGGCGGCGCGTCCGGCCGCCGGACCCGCAAACGCGTGCGACTCGCTCCACACCCTCTCCAGTGAGGGTCCGACGAGGATCCGGGTGGCTGATGAATCATGACGTAACGGCGCCGGTCAGGCGTCTCAAAATGTCGTCCAACTTATGATCGGCCAGAGGAAGGCGACCCTTACAGACGTAGGGTGGAGCCTGGGACCGCCGGCGGGCCGGATGGTTCCGAGCCACCGCGCCGAGGGAGGTCCAGTAAGTGACCAGCCAGGTCAGCAGCCCAGCCGAACAGGCCGATGAGGCCAGTGAGGCTCTCGTAGGGGGACAGCGTGCCCCCCAGTCCGCAACAGACAACGGTGACAAAGAGATCCGCCGTCTGGACCGGGTGATCATCCGTTTCGCAGGTGACTCCGGTGACGGTATGCAGCTCACGGGTGACCGGTTCACCTCGGAGACCGCTTCCTTCGGGAACGACCTCTCCACCCTGCCGAACTTCCCCGCCGAGATCCGGGCCCCCGCAGGGACTCTGCCTGGGGTTTCGTCGTTCCAGCTGCACTTCGCGGACCACGACATCCTGACCCCAGGCGACGCGCCCAACGTGCTGGTGGCGATGAATCCGGCCGCGCTGAAGGCCAATATCGCGGATGTGCCGCGCGGCGCCGAAATCATCGTGAACACCGATGAGTTCACAAAACGACCGATGGCCAAGGTCGGTTATCAGACAAGTCCGTTGGAGGACGGCTCGCTGGAGGCGTACAACGTCCACCCGGTGCCGCTGACCACCCTCACCATCGAGGCGCTGAAGGACTTCGGGCTCCCCCGCAAGGAGGCCGAGCGCTCCAAGAACATGTTCGCGCTCGGGCTGCTCTCCTGGATGTACCACCGGCCGACCGAGGGGACCGAGACCTTCCTGCGGGCCAAGTTCGCGAAGAAGCCGCAGATCGCCGAGGCGAACGTGGCGGCGTTCCGGGCCGGCTGGAACTTCGGGGAGACCACCGAGGACTTCGCGGTCAGCTACGAGGTGGCCCCGGCCACCCAGGCCTTCCCCACCGGTACGTACCGCAACATCTCCGGGAACCTCGCGCTGTCCTACGGGCTGATCGCCGCGGGCCGGCAGGCGGACCTGCCGGTCTACCTGGGCTCGTACCCCATCACCCCGGCCTCCGACATCCTGCACGAGCTGTCGAAGCACAAGAACTTCGGCGTACGCACCTTCCAGGCCGAGGACGAGATCGCGGGCATCGGCGCCGCTCTGGGCGCCGCGTTCGGCGGTGCGCTCGGGGTGACGACCACCTCGGGGCCCGGGGTGGCGCTGAAGTCGGAGACCATCGGGCTCGCCGTCTCCCTGGAGCTGCCGCTGCTGATCATCGACATCCAGCGCGGCGGCCCCTCCACCGGCCTGCCCACCAAGACGGAGCAGGCCGACCTGCTCCAGGCCATGTACGGGCGCAACGGCGAGGCCCCGGTCCCGATCATCGCCCCCAGGACTCCGGCGGACTGCTTCGACGCGGCGCTCGACGCCGCCCGGATCGCCCTGACCTACCGCACCCCGGTCTTCCTGCTCTCCGACGGGTACCTCGCCAACGGCTCCGAGCCCTGGCGCATCCCCGAGGTCGACGGGCTCCCGGACCTGCGCGTCCAGTTCGCCCACGGTCCCAACCACGAGCTGGCCGACGGCACCGAGGTCTTCTGGCCCTACAAGCGCGACCCGCAGACCCTGGCCCGGCCCTGGGCGGTCCCCGGCACCCCCGGCCTCGAACACCGCATCGGCGGCATCGAGAAGCAGGACGGCACCGGGAACATCTCCTACGACCCGGCCAACCACGACTTCATGGTCCGCACCCGGCAGGCCAAGATCGACGGCATCGAGGTCCCGGACGTGGAGGTCGACGACCCCGCGGAGGCCCGGACGCTGGTCCTGGGCTGGGGCTCCACGTACGGTCCCATCACCGCCGCCGTCCGGCGGCTGCGCGCGGCCGGAGAGCCCATCGCCCAGGCACATCTGCGCCATATCAATCCGTTCCCGCGGAATCTCGGCGAGGTGCTGAGGCGTTACGACAAGGTGGTCGTCCCGGAGATGAACCTGGGACAGCTGGCCACCCTCATCCGGGCCAAGTACCTGGTGGACGCGCACAGTTACAACCAGGTCAACGGTATGCCGTTCAAGGCCGAGCAGCTCGCGACGGCCCTCAAGGAGGCCATCGATGCCTGAGACCAACGAGCTCCTGCAGCCCGGCACAGAGACCAACGAGCTCCTTCAGCTGGTGCCGAAGTCCGAGGCCAAGCAGTCCATGAAGGACTTCAAGTCGGACCAGGAAGTGCGCTGGTGTCCCGGCTGCGGCGACTACGCGGTCCTCGCCGCCGTGCAGGGCTTCATGCCCGAGCTGGGGCTGGCGAAGGAGAACATCGTCTTCGTCTCCGGCATCGGCTGCTCCTCCCGCTTCCCCTATTACATGAACACCTACGGGATGCACTCGATCCACGGCCGGGCCCCGGCCATCGCGACCGGGCTCGCGTCCTCCCGGCGGGATCTGAGCGTCTGGGTGGTCACCGGTGACGGCGACGCGCTGTCCATCGGCGGCAACCACCTCATCCACGCACTGCGCCGCAACGTGAACCTGAAGATCCTCCTCTTCAACAACCGGATCTACGGGCTCACCAAGGGCCAGTACTCCCCCACCTCCGAGGTCGGGAAGATCACCAAGTCGACGCCGATGGGCTCGCTGGACTCCCCCTTCAACCCGGTGTCGCTGGCCATCGGCGCGGAGGCGTCCTTCGTCGCCCGGACGGTCGACTCCGACCGCAAGCACCTCACGAGCGTGCTGCGGGCGGCGGCCGACCATCCCGGCACGGCGCTGGTGGAGATCTACCAGAACTGCAACATCTTCAACGACGGCGCCTTCGAGGTCCTCAAGGACCGGGAGCAGGCCCAGGAGGCCGTGATCCGGCTGGAGCACGGGCAGCCGATCGTCTTCGGGACCGACAACGCCAAGGGCGTCGTACGGGACTCGCTGACGGGTGATCTCTCGGTGGTCGCGGTCACCGAGGAGAACCGCTCGCGGATCCTGGTCCACGACGCGCACGCGGCGAGCCCGAACACCGCGTTCGCACTGTCCCGGCTGGCGGACGCGGACACCCTGCACCACACCCCGATCGGGGTGCTGCGCAGCGTCGAACGGCCGGTCTACGACACGCAGATGGCCGAGCAGCTGGACACCGCCATCGAGCAGAACGGCAAGGGCGACCTGAGCGCGCTGCTCGCGGGCAACGACAACTGGACCGTGGTCGGCTAGCCCGGACCAGGGCGTGTTTCGAAAGTAGCGCCGTCCGCCTGACGGGCGGACTCGGCGCGCCTGGTGCGTGCGATCGCAAGGCGGAG
>CBRG010000312.1 GCA_000470535.1 Streptomyces sp. AW19M42 | reverse complement strand
GGGGGGGAGCCGATCGCCCAGGGCACCCCGACATCGTGCGGGGCGGGCGAGAGGGAGTTGTTCGGGCCCTTGCGGTGGGTGGTCCCGATGGGGTGGACCGGTGGCAGGTACACCACGTCGAAGCCCATCGCCGCGACCGCCGGCAGCCGTTCCGCCGCCGTGCGGAAGGTGCCGCTGACGATCCGGGGAGGCTGCGCCGCGGCCCCCCGCGCCTTGGCCGAGCGGCCCTTCCCGGCGGGCTTCGCCGGTACGGTCCTGGCGCCCTCGGACCGGGGGAACAGCTCGTACCAGGACCCGTACAGGGCGCGCCGGCGCTCGACGACCAGCGGGTGCGGACGCGAGGCGGTGACCAGCTCGCGCAGCGGATGGCGGTCCAGGGCCGCCGCCGCCTGCGGGGCGAGCGCGGCGGCCAGCCGGGCGGCGGCCGGGCGGGAGGTGTCGCGCAGGGCGTCGACCGCGGTCAGTACCGCCTCGCGCCCGTCCCGCTTGGGCACGCCCTCCGCGGCCCGCTCGTACAGCTCGGCGCCCTCCGCCAGGACGAGGGCCGTGTCGATCCCCGCCGGGACCTTGATCCGCGCGGTGTGCCGCCAGGTGGCCACCGGATCGCTCCAGGCCTCGACCGTGTACGTCCAGCGGCCCTCGGCGTCGGGCGTCACGTCGGCGCCCCAGCGGTCGGTGCCCGGGGCGAGTTCGCGCATCGGCGTCCAGGGGCCGGGGCGCCCGTTCGGGTCCAGCAGGACGACATTGGCCGAGACCGCGTCATGACCCTCGCGGAAGACGGTCGCCGAGACCTCGAAGGTCTCGCCGGAAACCGCCTTCGCGGGCCTTCTTCCGCAATCGACGAGTGGGCGGACGTCGAGGACGGGAATGCGACCGATCATGAAATCACCTGGGGACTGGAGCTCGGACTCAACCGGGCGCGTTGCGGCCGCGGAGGGCTGAACGCGCGCGCCGCGATGGTGGGGTCCCGTCCTTTCTAGCTGCTCCGTTGACGACTGGTGGGGTGTGGGCATGGCCGCTCCTGTCCGCGTTCACTCGAATGGCACTCGAATGGATGGGTCGCGGGTGTGGTGCACGGGTGTGGATCGAATGCGCACGGGCCGCACCGATTGCATACGAACCGTGGGGCGGATAGCCGCCGAACGGCGGATGAACCGGCTTCGGGGTCCGAGCCGGATCACTTTGAGCTGTCGTCCGAACGCATTCGTTACGGGTACCGGAGAAGCCTTCCCACGGATGCCGGTGGGCCAATCCGGTGGTTTGTTAACTACTCGGGCGTATCTGTGACGATCTGAATGCGCCGGGCTCCGCCGCGCGTGCGCGGGGTTGCGGAAAGCCGGCGCACGCGGGGACGACGGGCGCCACTGGAAAGCCTTCCCTCTGGGGCGAAGGCCCACAAGGCCGTACGCGGGGAGGGAATCGGCCATAACGCCTGTGACGGGTGTGCCTGGACCAGCGTCCCGTGCCTGGCGGTGCACGGGGGCGAGGAGCGGAGGGGGCGGTCGGCCCGCCCGGGGTCGCACGCCGCCGCACGGCCGTGCGCCGTGGTTGCCGAGGGCCGCGCCCGGCTAACGTCGAGGGTGACGGAGCGGCGCACACCGTGGTGCGTCCCCTCGGATCCGGACGTCCCCTGTAAAGGTGGAACACGTGCAGGCCATTCGTCGATTCACCGTGCGTCCCGTCCTTCCCGACCCCCTTCAACCGCTCAGCGACCTCGCCCGCAACCTGCGCTGGTCCTGGCACACCGAGACCCGTGAACTCTTCCAGGCCGTCGATCCGGTGGCCGGCCGTACGGCGGACGGCGACCCCGTGCGCCTGCTCGGCGCCGTGTCCGCCGGCCGGCTCGCCGAGCTGGCCCGGGACGAGGAGTTCCTGCGGCGGCTGGCCGAGGTGTCCGCCGGTCTCCGGGACTACCTCCAGGGCCCCAGGTGGTACCAGGAACAGGTGGCACAAGGCGTGTCGCTGCCCGCCGCCATCGCCTACTTCTCACCCGAGTTCGGGGTCACCGCGGCCCTGCCCCAGTACTCCGGCGGACTCGGCATCCTCGCCGGGGACCACCTCAAGGCCGCCAGCGACCTGGGCGTTCCCCTGGTCGGCGTCGGCCTGCTCTACCGCCACGGCTACTTCCGCCAGAGCCTCTCCCGGGACGGCTGGCAGCAGGAGCACTACCCCGTCCTCGACCCCAACGAGCTGCCGCTCACCCTGCTGCGCGAAGCCGACGGGACACCGAGCGAGGTGGTCCTCGCGCTCCCCGGCGGCCGCTCGCTGCGCGCCCACATCTGGCAGGCCCAGGTCGGCCGGGTGCCGCTCCTCATGCTCGACTCCGACGTGGAGGGCAACGCCCCCGGCGAACGCGAGGTCACCGACCGGCTGTACGGCGGCGGCAGCGAGCACCGGCTGCTCCAGGAAATACTGCTGGGCATCGGCGGCGTGCGCGCCGTGCGCAGCTACTGCCGGCTCACCGGCCACCCGGCACCCGAGGTGTTCCACACCAACGAGGGTCACGCCGGATTCCTGGGCCTGGAGCGCATCCGGGAGCTCTCCGGCGACGGCCTGGACTTCGCCTCTGCGGTGGAGTCCGTACGGGCGGGCACCGTCTTCACCACCCACACCCCGGTGCCGGCCGGGATCGACCGGTTCGACCGCGAACTGGTCGCCCGTCACTTCGGTGACGACGGAGAGCTGTCCGGCGTCTCGGCCGAACGCATCCTGCACCTGGGCACGGAGACGTACGACGGCGGCGACCCCGGCGTCTTCAACATGGCCGTGATGGGCCTGCGGCTCGCCCAGCGGGCCAACGGGGTCTCCACCCTGCACGGGGCGGTCAGCCGGGAGATGTTCGCCGGGCTCTGGCCGGGCTTCGACGCCCCGGAGGTGCCGATCACCTCCGTGACCAACGGGGTCCACGCACCCACCTGGGTCGCCCCCGAGATCTACCGGCTGCGCACCGAGTCCGGCGGCACCCCGGGCCGCTGGGACTCCGCCGCCGACATCCCCGACCGGCAGCTCTGGGACGTGCGGCGGACACTGCGCGAGCAGTTGGTCACCGAGGTGCGGGAGCGGCTGCACGCCTCCTGGCGCACCCGGGGCGCGGAACCGGCCGAACTCGGCTGGATCGACGGCGTGCTCGACCCCGACGTGCTGACGATCGGGTTCGCCCGCCGGGTGCCCTCGTACAAGCGGCTGACGCTGATGCTGCGCGACCGCGACCGGCTGCGGGGGCTGCTCCTCCACTCGGAGCGGCCGATCCAGATCGTCGTGGCGGGCAAGGCGCATCCGGCCGACGACAGCGGGAAGCGGCTGGTCCAGGAGCTGGTCCGGTTCGCGGACGACCCCAGGGTGCGCCATCGCATCGTCTTCCTGCCCGACTACGGGATGGGGATGGCCCAGAAGCTCTACCCGGGCTGCGATGTCTGGCTGAACAACCCGCTGCGCCCGCTGGAGGCGTGCGGTACGAGCGGGATGAAGGCGGCGCTCAACGGCTGCCTCAACCTGTCGGTCCTGGACGGGTGGTGGGACGAGTGGTTCGAGCCGGACTTCGGCTGGGCGATCCCGACGGCCGACGGCTCCGCCATGGACGAGGACCGGCGTGACGATCTGGAGGCCAACGCGCTCTACGAGCTGATCGAGGACCGGGTCGCCCCACGCTTCTACGACCACGGGGGCGAGGGGCTCCCGGACCGCTGGATCGAGATGGTCCGCCGCACCCTGGGCACCCTTGGCCCCAAGGTTCTCGCGGGGCGCATGGTCCGTGAGTACGTGGAGCGGCTGTACGCCCCCGCGGCCCTCGCCCAGCGCTCCCTTGACGCCACCACCGCACGGGAGCTGGCCGACTGGAAGGCCAGGGTCCGGGCGGCCTGGCCCCGGGTGGCGGTCGACCACGTCGAGGCGGTGACGCCCACCGGGGCGGGCGGCTCGGCGGAGCTGGGTTCGACGCTGGCGCTGCGGGTCCGGATCACCCTCGGGGCGCTGGAGCCGGACGATGTGGAGGTGCAGGCGGTGGCCGGCCGGGTGGACGCAGCCGACGCCATCACCGACGCCCAGATCTTCCCGCTGAAGCCGGCCGGCGGCCAGGACCTGGAGGGGCGCTGGCTGTACGACGGCCCGCTGGCCCTGGACCGCACGGGCCCCTACGGGTACACGGTGCGGGTGCTGCCCGCCCACCGGCTGCTGGCCGGCGGCGCCGAGCTCGGCCTGGTCGCGCAGCCGACGGGGGCCACGGGCGAGGGCGCGGGGCTGCTGATGCGCTGACGTCGCGTTTCGCGCTCCCGCGAGGGCTCGGCACCGGCCGACGGTTTCCGTCGGCCGGTGCCGAGCCCTTCGTCTTCTGAACACAGGTGCTTGACGTGCTCATGCGATGCCTTTAAGTTCCTCACTCATCGCAGGGTTCACAACTCGACTCAGAGTTCACAAGTGTGAACTTCGTTGGTTTCGGGTCGAGTTGTCGGACCTCTCCCGCACCGGAAGGCACCCCCACATGCGCACCGGAACCATCGCGCGCGGCCTCGGCCTCGCCACCGCTCTCGCGGCACTGATCACCGGCTTCTCCATGGCCCCGGCCTCGGCCGGCCGGGCCGCCCCGGAGCCGGCCCCGGCGGTGGCCGCCGCCCCCGCCGCCTTCACCCACCCCGGCGTACTCGTCAGCCGTCCCCAGCTGGACTTCGTGCGCGCCAAGGTGCAGGCGGGCGCGCAGCCCTGGAAGGGCGCGTACGACCAGATGATGGCGAGCAAGTACGCCTCGCTCAGCCGGACGGCCAAACCCCGGGCCGTCGTGGAGTGCGGCTCGTACTCCAACCCCAACTACGGCTGCACCGACGAGCGCGAGGACGCGATAGCCGCCTACACGCTCTCGCTGGCCTGGTACATCACCCAGGACAGCCGCTACGCCGCCAAGGCCGTCGAGCTGATGGACGCCTGGTCGGCCGTGATCAAGGACCACACCAACAGCAACGCCCCGCTCCAGACCGGCTGGGCCGGCTCCTCCTGGCCGAGGGCCGCCGAGATCATCAAGTACACGTACAGCAGCTGGCCCAACGCGGGCCGGTTCGCCACCATGCTGCGCGATGTCTACCTGCCCAAGGTCATCAACGGGTCGAACAGCAACGGGAACTGGGAACTGAGCATGACCGAGGCCGCGATCGGCATCTCGGTCTTCCTGGAGGACCGCACCTCGTACGACAAGGCGGTCGGCAAGTTCCGCGGACGGGTTCCCGCGTACATCTATCTGACCTCGGACGGGGCGCTGCCCAAGACCGCGCCCGGCAGCGGGCTCGACACCCGCGACAAGATCATCAACTACTGGCAGGGCCAGTCGACGTTCATGGACGGGCTCTCCCAGGAGACCTGCCGCGACCTCACCCACACCGGCTACGGCCTCTCCGCCATCTCGCACATCGCGGAGACCGGCCGGATCCAGGGACAGGACCTCTACCCGGAGATCGCGGACCGGCTGCGCCACGCGCTGGGGCTGCACGCCAAGTACCAGCTGGGCGAGGCCGTTCCGTCCTCGCTCTGCGGCGGATCGCTCAAGGACAGCCTCGGGCCGGTCACCGAGGTCGGGTTCAACGCGCTGCACAACCGGATGGGCATCGCGATGACCAACACCCAGGCCCTCACGGAGCAGCGGAGGCCCGCCGGGACCGACAACCTGTTCGTCGCCTGGGAGACGCTGACCCACGCGAACAACCCCGGCTGAGCGCGCAACCGCCCGGGAGGAGTGGGTACTCCTCCCGGGCGGTTCCGGTGCGTCAGCCGTACTGTGTCAGCCGGGGTGCGGTCGGTCTCAGAAGGTGAGCTTGAAGCTGTTGATCTTCCCGGTGTCGCCCGAGTAGACGTCCTGGACCTTCAGCTTCCAGGTACCGTTCGCCGCCTCGGAGGAGGCGTTGACCGTGTACGTGGTGTTGACGTTGTCCGCCGAGTCGCTGGAGGAGGAGTTCTTCAGCCGGTAGGCCGATCCGTCCGGGGCGACCAGGTCGATGACGAGGTCACCGCGGTAGGTGTGGGTGATGTCCACGCCGACCTTGAGGGTGCTGGGGGCGTTGCCGGTACGGCCGGTGACGTTGACCGAGCTGGTGACGGCGGAGCCGTGGTCCGGGATGGCCGTCGCGGTGGTGTTCTCGAAGACCGTGCCGCCGGGGTCGGTGCCGCCGGGA
This sequence comes from Streptomyces sp. AW19M42, assembly GCA_000470535.1. GTDB lineage: Bacteria > Actinomycetota > Actinomycetes > Streptomycetales > Streptomycetaceae > Streptomyces. The sequence continues at coordinate 28,425 of CBRG010000312.1, read as the reverse complement.
CGCGAGCCGACGTTGATGCCGGCCCAGGCGTCGGCCACGGCCTTGTACTCGGCGCTGGTCGTGCCGTACAGCTCACCGGCCGCGGCGAGCGTGCCCGTACGGGCGCCCGCGTAGTTGGTGGTGGAGCTGAACTTGGTGGTGAGCGCCTTGAACCAGATCAGCTCGGCCTTGGCGCGGCCGATGCCGGTCACCGGCAGGCCGTCGGAGGTCGGGGAGTTGTACGAGACGCCGTTGATGGTCTTGGCGCCGCTGCCCTCCGAAAGCAGGTAGAAGAAGTGGTTGGCCGGGCCCGACGAGTAGTGGACGTCGACGTTCCCGATGCCTGAGTACCAGGCGTCCTTGGACGCGCCGTCCCTGCTCGGCTTGTCCTGGTAGCGCAGCGGGGTGCCGTCGCCGTTGATGTCGATCTTCTCGCCGATGAGGTAGTCGCCCTTGTCGCTGGCGTTGTTGGAGTAGAACTCGACGGCGGTGGCGAAGATGTCGCTGGTCGCCTCGTTGAGGCCGCCGGACTCACCGCTGTAGTTCAGGCCGGCGGTGTTCGAGGTGACGCCGTGCGTCATCTCGTGCGCGGCCACGTCCAGCGCGGTCAGCGGCGAGGCGTTCCCGCTGCCGTCGCCGTACGTCATGCAGAAGCAGCTGTCGTCCCAGAAGGCGTTGACGTAGCTGTTGCCGTAGTGGACGCGGGAGTAAGCACCGACGCCGTCACCCCGGATGCCCGTCCGGCCGTGGACGTTCTTGTAGTAGTCCCACGTCTCGGCCGCACCGTAGTGCGCGTCGGCCGCGGCGGTCTCGGCGTTCTGGGGGGTGCCGTCACCCCAGATGTCGTCCGAGCCGGAGAAGAGGGTGCCCGTGCCGGACGACCCGTGGTTCAGGTTGTACGTCTTGTGGTTGCCACGGGTGGTGTCGGTCAGGTTGTAGGACCCCGAGGTGTTGAGGGTGACCTGCCCGCTGTACTCGGTGTTGCCGGTGCCCTTCTCGATGGCCTGCCACTCGTAGAGCTTCGCGCCGGTGGTCGCGTCCGTGACCACGTGCAGCGCGTTGGGGGTGCCGTCGTCCTGGAGCCCGCCGACCACGGTCTCGTAGGCGAGCTGCGGTGTGCCGCTCGCCATCCAGACGACCTTGCGGGGCGCCTTCTCGGCGGCGGCCTTGGCCGAGCCGTCTGCCTTCGCCGCGCCGAGCGCCTGCTTCTCGGCCGCCGCCGGGGCGACCTTCGCGGTCGTGTCCACGGACTTCAGCTGGGCGGTGGTCGCCTTGGACGCCTTGGTGACGCCCTGGGTCGCGCCTGCCTTCGACGCCTGGACGATCAGGTCGCCGCCGAGCACCGGGAGCCCGCCGAAGGTGCGCTCGTAACGGGTGTGCGTGGTGCCGTCGTTGTCCTGGATGACGTCCCGGACGACGAGCTTCTCCTGCGAGCCGAGACCGAGGTCCTTGGCGGTGGCCGCCTTGCTCGCGTTCGCCTCGCGGATCAGCTCCGCGCGTTGGGAGGGGGAGAGCTGCTTGGGCAGCGCACCGTGGTCGGCGCCCGCGGACGCCGCGGCGGTGATGGCGGCGGCGCTGTTCGCGCCGGCCGGTGTAGCGGTGGCTGTGCCGGTCTGGACTCCGGCGGCCAGAAGAGCTGCTGCGGCTATCAGAGCGCCGGTCGCGGTGGTACGACGGCTGGGCGTGGATCTCACGCGGACTCCTTCTGCAAGGGGGGTACCGGCGGCTGAGTGAGCCGTCCGGGCAGAGCAGGCAGTGCGCAGAACGGGGTGAACAGTGTCAGCAGAAAGGTCTTACTGTCAGGACCGCGTCAATAAGATGGCCGGAATTCGTCCGTTGCCGTAGTGGTCATGTTCGTTAAGCGGACGTTTCGCCGATCATCACCGCGATGCCGTCCAGAGTCCTTTGGAGCCCGAATTCGAAGAGGACGTCGAGGTCCAGCTCGAAGTCGTCGTGTTCGAAAAGGCGGTGAAGAACCGGGAAGTGACCACCTGTCGAGACGGCTTCGAACTGTGGCTCGTTCCGCGTCATCCACTCCTCGTCGGACAGCCCGGTGTCCTGGAGCGCCTGCGCCTCCATGTCGGCCGCCAGCGCCACCCCCTGCACATAGGCGAACAGGATGAGGTGGGTGTGGAGCATGGCGTGTGGGGGGAGCCCGGTGCCCCTGAGGGCCCGCAGTACCCACTCCGTGTAACCCATCGCGTGCGGTGAGGCGGTGGGCCGGGTGAAGGAGGCCATCGCCTGGACCATCCACGGATGCCGCCCGTACACCGCGCGCAGCCAGCGGGCGGCGAGTTCCAGCCCGGTCCGCCAGTGCTGCGGTGCGGGGCCCAGCGGACGCTCACCGAAGGCCGCCTCCGACATCAGCCGCACCAGTTCGGCCTTGCCCGGGACATGGCGGTACAGCGCCATCGTGGACGTGCCCAGCACGGTCGCGACCCGGCGCATCGACACGGACGGCAGCCCCTCGGCATCGGCCAGGCCGACGGCGGTGCGGACGATCCGTTCGCGGTTCAGCGCCGGGCCCTCCCCGGCGGCCGCGCTCCGCGGCCCGCGCTCCGCGACCACCGTGCCGACCCCCGGCACGGCCCGCACCAGACCCTCCGCGCGCAGCACGGACAGCGCCTTCGTGGCCGTCGCCATGGCGACACCCCACTCCCGGACGACGGCGCGGGTGGAGGGCACCCGCTCACCCGGGGCGATTTCACGCGAGACGATCCGCCGGCGCAGCTCGGCGGCGATCCTGAGGTAGGGCGGTTCGGTCGGCACGGAGCGGACTGTACTAGTGCACCAAGGACGTCGTACACCGCTCCGAACTGGCCGGTCCGGTCAACTCACTGGACCCGGAGGGGGCATGCACTACGGCGCTGTTTGTGGTGTACGCGGGCCCGCTGCTGTGCTCGCGACATGACTTCCCCACCGCCGGCCGCCCTCGCGGGCCGCCGTGAATGGACCGCACTCGGCGTACTGATGCTGCCGCTGCTCTTCGTCTCGATGGACGTCTCCATCCTCTTCTACGCACTGCCCGCCATCGGCGCCGACCTGGAACCGGGCTCCACCCAGCAGCTGTGGATCCTGGACATGTACGGCTTCGTGCTGGCCGGGCTGCTCATCACCATGGGCGCCCTCGGTGACCGGATCGGCCGCCGGAAGGTGCTGACGGTCGGCACGGTCGTGTTCGCCGTCGCGTCCCTCGCCGCCGCCCTCGCGCGGTCCCCGGAGGCGCTGATCGCGGCCCGCGCACTGCTCGGGGTGGGCGGCGCCTGCCTGATGCCGTCCACGCTCGGGCTCGTCCGCAACCTGTTCCACGACCGCGACCAGCGGTCCCGGGCCGTCGCGCTGTGGACGACGGTGATGGCCACCGGGATCTCGCTCGGCCCGGTCGTCAGCGGGATCCTCCTCGAACACTTCCGGTGGGGCACGGTCTTCCTGATCAACCTGCCCGCGATGGCGCTCCTGCTGGTGCTCGCGCCGGTCCTGCTCCCGGAGTCCCGGAGCCCGGTGAAGGCGCGGTTCGACGTGCTGAGCGCGGTGCTCTCCCTCGCCGCGCTGCTGCCGGTGATCCACGGCATCAAGGAGCTCGCCAAACACGGCTACCGGCCGCTGCCCGCCTCCGGCGTCGCCGTCGGTCTCGTCCTCGGCCTGGTCTTCGTCCACCGGCAGAGCCGGCTCGCCCACCCGATGGTTGACCTGGCACTCCTGCGCCGCCGCGCCTACGGAGGTTCGGTCCTGGTCAACCTGCTGGCGATGGGCGCCACGATCGGCTTCGCCGCCTTCTTCTCCCAGTACGTGCAGTCGGTACTCGGCAAGAGCCCGTTCGAGGCCGCGATGTGGAGCCTGGTGCCATCCGTCGGCGTCATCGTCGCCGCACCCGCCGCGGGCGCGCTCGCCAAGCGCCTGGACCGCGGATACGTCATGGGCGGCGGATTCCTCGTCTCGGCGGCGGGCTTCCTCTGGCTCACCGGGACCCGGCTCGGCTCCCCGCTCTGGGTGACGCTGGCGGGCTCGGCCGTCTACGCGGGCGGCCTGGTCGCGGCGATGACCCTGGCCAACGAACTCGCTTTGGGCGCCGCACCGCCCGAGCGCGCCGCCTCCGCGGCCGCCGTACTCGAATCCGGCCAGGAACTCGGCGGCGCGCTGGGCATGGCCCTGCTCGGCTCGCTCGGCGCGGTCGTCTACGGGCGCGACATGACCGACGCCGCACCGGGCGCCCCCGACGCGGCCCGGGAGACCCTGGGCGGCGCGGTGGCCGTCGCCCGGGAGCTTCCGTCGTCCGGCCAGGACGCCCTGCTCACCGCCGCGTTCAGGGCCTTCACCCATGGCCTGAACACGGCGGCGGCGGGCGCGGCCGCGGCGATGGTGCTGGCCGCGCTGATCTCGGTCGTGGTGCTGCGGCGGGCCGGTGAATCCGCACCGGCCGATGCGGCGGACCGGCTCGGCGAGGAGCCGCCGGGAGGAGCGCTTCGGCACGCGGACGCGGAAGCCCGGTGACGCGTGGCGGCCGGCCCGGCAGGTCACGGCAGCGGGGCGAATTCGGGCAGTGCAAGCGCTGAGTGGGCCGGACGGGCCGGCGCGGAGGGCAGGGTGACGAGGCCACGCAGCATGGTGTTGCGTTGCTCCAGGGCCCGCACCGTGGTGGGGAAGAGCGTGGCCGCGCCGTTGTCGACCAGCGCCTGATTCATGGTGACGAACCCGCGGACGTCGCGTTCGTAGGAGGCGAAGGCCGCGGTGTGGTCCCGGTGCGTGGCCAGGGAGTTGGCGAGCATGTAGGCACCGGCCAGCGCGACGCTCGAACCTTGTCCGGTGAGGAACGAGGGTGCGTACGCGGCATCGCCGACGAGCGCGACGCGGCCGCTGGACCAGTGGGGCATGCGGATCTGAGAGGCCGTGTCGAAGAACAGGTCATCCGCGTCGCGCATGGCGTTGACCATGCCGGGGACCTCCCACCCCGCGCCGGCGAAGACCGTGGCGACCAGGTCCCGCTGGGCGTCGGGGTCGCGGAGCGCGTCGAACGGCGGCTCCGGCCGGTGGAAGTTCAGGAAGGCGTGCAGCTCGTCGTTGTCCCCGACCGCGTAGAGGGCCGCGGCCTTCCCCGGGGTGTTCCACATCATGACCTCGTGGGAGAGCCCGAGGGTGTTCGGCATGGTGAAGAGGGCGAAGCAGTAGCCGAGATAGCGGTGAAACCGTTCTTCGGGGCCGAACAGGGACTCCCGGGTGTGCGAGTGCGTTCCGTCGGCGCCGACCACCAGGTCGAACGTGCGCTGCCGTCCACTGCGAAAGGTGATGTCGACCCCTCGTCCGGACTGGTCGAGGGTGTCGATGGAGTCGTCGAACAGGAATTCCACGTCGTCGCGAACCGTCGCGTGGAGGATCTCGGCCAGGTCCCCGCGACGCACTTCGAGGTCCTGCCCCCCGACCCCGCCGGCAAGGGCGCTCGGGATGACCGAGGCCACCTCGCCGCCCTCGGCGTCGAGGAAGGTGCAGCGACGCGAGTCGATGTGCGCGTCCCGCAGCCGCGGCAGTATCCCCATCCGCCGGACCACTTCTGTCGCGGTACCTCGGATGTCGATCGGGTAACCACCGCCGCGCAGCGCGCTCGCCTTCTCCACCACGGTGACCGCGCATCCGGACCGGTGCAGCCAGTACGCCAGAGCTGGTCCGGCGATACTGGCCCCGGAGACCAGGACCTCGCGCTTCGCGGTGGTACTCGCGTTCATCGACCGACCGTCAGGTGTCATGCCTGGAACTCCTTCTTCGTGAGACGGACAACGAACAGTGACAACGCGGCCACGACGCCCGCGACGGCGAAACCCGTGACGAACGCCGATTCGGCCGGCCGGCCCGTCAGCGGGTCGGTCCCGGAGGCGAGGATCGCGCCGCCGGCCTGGGCGCCCAGGGCGACGCCGATCACCCGTGTCACCACGAGCAGGCCGGTGGCGATGCCGATGTCCCTGGTCTCGACGGCGGTGGCGGTGCCGGCGAGCAACGCCGTGGTACCGACGCCCGCGGCGAACGCGGTCAGCACCTTCGCGAGGACGAGCTGCCATGCCGCCGTGTGCAGCGAGGCCAGGGCGATCATCGTGGCCGCCGTGACGACGGTGCCCACGACGACCACCGCACGCGGACCGAAACGCCGCGCCGCGATCCCGCCGACCGAGTCGCTCAACGCCCCGGCTACGGCGCCGGGCAACAGGAACAGTCCGATGTCGGTGGTGCCGACCCCGAAGCCGTACCCGTCGCCCGATACCGCGAACAGCTGCGGGAGCAGGAAGATCACCATCCCCGAACCGACGGTGACGACGAAGGTGAGCGCGCACGCGTTCCTCATGGTGGGCTTGGCCAGCATGCGGAGATCGACCATCGGTGAGACCGCCCGGCGCTCGACGACGACCCATCCGCCGGCGAGGGCGACCACGACCATCGCGATGGCACCGGCCCCGGGCGACAGGCCGGCGCTCGTCACCCTCACGAGCCCGAGCATGAACGCGAGCAACGTGCCGCTCAGCAGGAGCAGGCCGGGCCAGTCGATCCTGTCGTCCGACGGGATCGGCGGATCATGTGGCAGCAGCCGGGCCACGACCGGTGTCGTCACGATGATCACGATGGTCGGCAGCGCGAACATCCAGTGCCAGGACAGTCCTTCCGCGATCGGCCCGGCCATCAGCGTCCCCACCATGCCGCCGCCCGTGAACAGTGCGACGACCAGCCCGATCGCCGCCTGTGTCGCTCCTGCCGGGAGGTGTTTGCGCACCAGGATGAACGAGAGGGGCAGCGCACCCACCATGACGCCCTGCAATACCTGACCGAGCAGCAACACCGGCAGGTTCGGCGCCAGGCAGGCCAGCAGACCACCGGCCGAGACCACGGCCATCAGCCGGACCAGCACCCGTTTTGCGCCGTAGCGGTCGCCGAGTCCGCCTGCGACGGGCGTGATGACCGCGCCCGTGATGAGTAAGGTGTTTCCGATCAGGGCCCCTTCGGCAGGGCCGATCCCCAACTCCTTCTGCAGCAGCGGGAGCGCGGGCTCCACCACCGACTGCAGGGTGCCGAGGGCGAGTGCCAGGACGCCGAGGGCGACGATCGGCAGTCTGCCGGTGCGGGCCGGGGGAACGCGTGGCGCATCCGCCGAGGGGCGTCGCCGAACGGTCCACTGTTCGATCCGGTGAAGAACGGTCGCCATGTGTTGATCACTCCAGACACGGCTGGGCAAGGGGAACGCGCGGGATTCGCGCGCCTCCCACACTTCCCTCCGACGCCTCGCCGGGCATCGTCCCGCGCCACCGTCCTGCCCTGGTGCACCCGCACCAGCAACCCACGTGTCCTGGTGCCTGCCCACCACATACCGGGTCCGCCCGCCTCCTGGGCGGTGTGCTCCGGCACTTGGAGCCGGTCACCGCACTGTGCGGGCTGTTGGTCGGGTGCGCCGCTGTCCGCGCTGACAGGTAGCCCACGAGATCGAACGGCTCCGGGCGGGCGAACGGCTCGTCGATCACCTGGCATTCCAGAACGGGGGAGTCCCGGTAGGTCCGGGTCCCCTCGCGGCCGTGGGCGACCAGATACCAGCGGCCTGCTTCGCGGACCGGCCCGTCGCGCCGGCAGGCGCCGAACCGCGTCACGCCGCCTCGGCGTCGGGGCCCTGTCCACAGCCATGGAAGGCGCCGCCGCGTTGGGCGTCGCGATCGTCGGCATGGTCTTCCACGGCGCTCTCGGACAGGAGAGGCGCTCCGGCTCCTGCCCGCACGCTTTCACCCTCAGTACCGCCGCGACCGTCATCTACCCACTCGCCGTCATCGCCCCGGTGCCCTTGCTGCCACGCCCGACCAGAGCATGACGAAGGGCTGCGGGGCGGCGTGCTGAAGGTGATCGCGCACGCGCCGCTCAGACCAGGCTCTCCCGCCACACGCGGTGCAGCCCCGCGAACCGGCCCGTGCCGCCGATGAGCGCGGCGGGGGCGCCGTCCTCCACGATGCGGCCGTGCTCCATCACCAGGACCCGGTCCGCGATCTCCACGGTCGACAGCCGGTGGGCGATGACCACCGCGGTGCGGCCGTGCAGCACGGTGTCCATCGCCCGCTGCACCGCGCGTTCGCCCGGGATGTCGAGGGAGCTGGTCGCCTCGTCGAGGATCAGCACCGCCGGGTTCGCCAGCAGCGCGCGGGCGAAGGCGACCAACTGGCGCTGGCCGGCCGAGATCCGGCCGCCCCTCTTGCGTACGTCGGTGTCGTAGCCGTCGGGCAGGCCGCTGATGAACTCGTGGGCGCCTATCGCCTTCGCGGCCCGCTCGATCTCCTCGCGGGTCGCGTCCGGGCTGCCGATCGCGATGTTCTCGGCGACGGTCCCCGAGAACAGGAACGCCTCCTGGGTCACCATCACCACCCCGCGACGCAGTTCGGGGACGGCGAGATCCCGCAGGTCGGTGCCGTCCAGCAGCACCCGGCCCTCGGTCGGGTCGTAGAAGCGGGCCAGCAGCTTGGCGAGCGTCGACTTGCCTGCTCCCGTCGAACCGACCACGGCCAGCGTCTGGCCGGCCGGAACGGTCAGATCGAAGCGGGGCAGCACCTCACCGCCCGTGCGGTAGGCGAAGCTCACCGCGTCGAAGACCACCTCGCGGCCCGGCAGCTCGCCCTTGAGCGGCGGCAGCTCCCGGGGTTCCAGGGCCTCCGGGACCGTCGGGGTCTGGGCCAGCAGGCCCGCGATCTTCGCCAGTGAGGCCGCCGCCGACTGATAGGAGTTCAGGAACATGCTGAGCCGGTCGATCGGGTCGTACAGCCGCCGCAGATACAGCACCACCGCCGCCAGCACGCCGAGGGCGAGGGTGCCGGAGGCGACGCGGTAGGCGCCCCACAGCACGATGGCGGCCACCGCGGTGTTGGCGATCAGCCGGGACCCGACGACGTAACGCGCGTTCTCGATCATCGCGTCGCCGTTGGTGCGCCGGTGCTCGTGGTTGAGCTCCCGGAACACCGCGTCGTTGACCGGCTCCCGGCGGAACGCCTGGACGGGCCGGATGCCGTTCATCGTCTCCGCGAACTTCACGATGACCGCGGCGATCGCCGTCGACCGGGCTGCGAAGACGACTCCGGCCCGGCGCTGGTACTGCCGTACCAGCAGATACAGCGGGGCGAAGGAGAGCACGGCGACGGCGCCCGTCGCGAGGTCCAGCCAGAGCAGCAGCAGGGAGATGGAGACGAAGGAGAGGACGACCCCGATCAGCTCCTGCAGCCCCTCGCTGAGCAGCTCCCGCAGCGACTCCACATCGGTGGTGGAACGGGAGATCAGCCGGCCGGAGGTGTACCGCTCGTGGAAGTCCACGCTCAGGGCCTGGGCATGGCGGAAGATCCGGCCGCGCAGATCGAGCAGGGCGTCCTGGTTGACCCCCGCGGAGGCCTTGATGAACGCGTACTGCATGGCTCCCGCGCCGGCCGCGCAGAGGGCGTAGCCGAGGCCCACGGCGATCAGCGGCCCGTAGTCGTCGTCCCGGAACGCGGGCACCCCGCTGTCGATGGCGTACGCGACGAGCAGCGGACCCGCCTGCACCGCGACCTGCTGGACCAGCGGGAACAGCGCGGCCACCACGACCCGGGCGCGGTGCGGGCGGAGCAGCGACAGGAGCAGCTCGCGCGTCGCGCTACGGGGAGTGGGCAGGTCGTCGCGGTCGAAGGAGTCCCTGGGGGCCGGGGCCGTGCCCCGGGCGGGGTCCGGCCGGTCCTGCGTCCCGTCCCCGCCGCCGTCACCGTTCTCCGGTCGCCCCGTCGTGGTGCTGGTCATCGGCTGCTGCCCTCCTCGGCAGGGGCGTACGAGCCCAGGATGTCGGTGGTGGGGCTCGGGCCCGGAGGGAACGCGTCCTCGCCGTCCGGGATGTCCGCGCCGGACATCAGCCAGGCGTACTCGGCGTTGCCGCGCAGCAGTTCCTGGTGGGTGCCGACCGCGCTGATCCGGCCCTCCGACAGGAGCGCCACCCGGTCCGCGAGCATCACGGTGGACGGCCGGTGGGCCACCACCACGGCCGTGGTCTCCCGCAGCACACTGCGCAGCGCCGCCTCGACCAGCGTCTCCGTGTGCACGTCCAGCGCGGAGAGCGGGTCGTCGAGCACCAGGAAGCGCGGCCGGCCGACGACGGCGCGGGCCAGCGCGAGGCGTTGGCGCTGACCGCCGGAGAGGCTCAGCCCCTGTTCGCCGACCTGGGTGCCGGTCCCGTGCGGCAGATCGTGGACGAAGTCGGCCTGCGCGACCGACAGCGCCCGCCGCAGCGCGTCCGCGCCGGCGCCCTCCGCGCCCATCAGGACGTTCTCCGCGACACTCGCGGAGAAGAGAGTCGGCTCCTCGAACGCCACGGACACCAGCTCCCGCAGCCGCTCGCGCGGCATCGCCGTGATGTCCTCGCCGTCCAGGGTGATCCGCCCCGAAGTGGCGTCGTGCAGCCGGGGCACCAGCGCGGTGAGCGTGGTCTTCCCGCTGCCCGTGGCTCCGACCAGGGCCATCGTCTCGCCGGGACGGATCCGCAGATCTATCCGGTCCAGCACGGGAGCGGAGCCCGGGGCCGCGTCCGGGTAACGGAACCGGACCCCCTCGAAGGCCATGCCACCCGTCCCGGATTCCGCACCGGACGAGCCCGTCGGCCCGTGCGTCGCGGTCTCCTCCTCCTCGGCCACGTCCATCACCTCGAAGAACCGATCGGTCGCCGACGCGGACTCCTGACTCATCGCCAGCAGGAAGCCGATCGACTCGACCGGCCAGCGCAGCGCCAGCGCCGTGGAGAGGAAGGCGACCAGCGTGCCCGCCGAAAGACCGCCGTCCGCCACCTCGATCGTGCCGAGCACCAGCGCCGCCCCGATGGCGAGTTCGGGGATCGTCGTGATGAGGGCCCAGATGCCCGCGAGCAGCCGCGCCTTGTCCAGCTCCGTGGTCCGCAGCCGCTCCGCGTGGGCGCTAAACGCCAGCGCCTGGCTGCGGTGCCGGCCGAAGCCCTTCACGATACGGATGCCGAGCACGCTCTCCTCGACCACCGTCGTCAGGTCTCCCACCTGGTCCTGGGCCCTGCGCGCCACCAGCGAGTACTTCGCCTCGAAGACCGAGCAGATGATCATCAGCGGCACGACAGGGACCAGCAGCACCAGACCGAGCGTCCACTCCTGGCCGAGCAGGATCACGAATCCGACCACGATGGTGCTGGAGTTGACCACCAGAAAGGTCAGCGGAAAGGCCAGGAACATCCGCACCAGCATCAGGTCCGTGGTCCCGCGCGACAGCAGCTGGCCCGATGGCCACCGGTCGTGGAAGGCCACCGGCAGCCGTTGCAGATGCCGGTACAGGGCCGCCCGCATCGACGCCTCGACCCCGGCCAGCGGACGCGCCACCACCCAGCGCCGGAGGCCGAACAGGAGCGCCTCCGCGACCCCGAGCAGCAGCAGGTACAGCGCCCCGAGCCAGACGCCGCCCGGGTCCCGGGCGGCGACCGGGCCGTCGACCATCCACTTCAGCACGAGCGGGATCACCAGCCCGAGGCACGAGGCGAGCACCGCGATCAGGACGGCGGACGAGAGCCGGCCCCGCACCGGCTTCACGTACGGCCACAGCCGCATCAGGGAGCGTGCGACGGACCGGTCCTTGGGCTCTACATGTTTTTCGGGCATCAGGCGCGAGCCTACGGTTCACCACTGACATCGCTCATCTGGTTTTCCCTCCGGTCCCGGCGGCCGCCGGGACCGTGACGGTCGTAGTCCGGCATCAGCCGATCGGCTGATGCCGGTTCGAGCGCGATGGCGGATGCCGCGCGCGGGCCGGGGCCGGGATGCTGGCGGCATGGCAATCATCGAAGTGGACGGGGTGCGCAAGTCCTACGCCGGACGCCCCGCGGTGGACGGAGTGAGTTTCACCGTCGAGGAGGGGGAGATCTTCGGAATCCTCGGCCCCAACGGCGCCGGCAAGACCACCACCGTCGAATGCGTCGAGGGACTGCGGATCCCCGACGCGGGTACGGTCCGCGTCGCCGGGCTCGACCCCGTCGCCGACCACGACCGGGTGACTCTGCTGCTCGGCGCCCAGCTCCAGGAGAGCGAACTCCAGCCCAAGATCACGGTGGGCGAGGCGCTTGAGCTGTACAGCGCGTTCTACCCGGACCCCGCCGACTGGCGGTCACTGGCCGAACGCCTCGGCCTGCACACCAAGCTCACCAGCCGGTTCGGCCTGCTCTCCGGCGGCCAGAAGCAGCGGCTGTCCATCGCGCTCGCCCTCGTCGGCAGCCCCCGGGTCGTGGTCCTCGACGAGCTGACCACCGGCCTCGACCCGCGCGCCCGGCGCGACACCTGGCAGCTGATCGAGGAGGTACGGGACAGCGGCGTCACGGTCCTGCTCGTCACCCACTTCATGGAGGAGGCCCAGCGGCTCTGCGACCGGATCGCCGTGATCGACAAGGGCCGGATCGCCGCCCTCGACACCCCCTCCGGGCTGATCGCCAAGGCCGGCAGCTCCACGGTCATCTCCTTCACTCCCTCGCGGCCGCTCGACGACGAACTGACCCGGCTGCCCGGCGCGGCCTCGTACGAGAGCCGCAACGGCCGCGTCGTCATCAACGGCACCGACGAGACCGTCAACGCGGTGATCTCGCTGCTGGCCCGGCTCCGTGTCACCGCGCACCAACTGCGCGTCTGCGAAGCCACCCTGGACGACGCTTTCCTCGACCTCACCGAGCACTCCGCCCCGGCCGACGGCCGCGACCTCACGGAACGGGGAGTCTGAGATGGCTGCTTCGCCCACCGCCCCCGCGCGCACCCCCCGCGCCACTTCGACCGGCGCCCCGCTCGCGGTCCTGCGGTCCGAGACCCGGCTCTTCCTGCGCGAACCCGGCAGCCTCTTCTGGATCCTCGTCTTCCCCACCGTCCTGATGACGGTCCTGGGACTGATCCCGTCCTTCCGGCAGCACGACGACGGACTCGGCGGCCGGCGAGTGATCGACCTCTACGTCCCCGTGGCGGTGCTGCTCGCCATGATCATGGCCGGGCTCCAGGCGATGCCGCCCGTACTGACCGGCTACCGCGAGCGCGGCATCCTGCGCCGGATGTCCACCACCCCGGTGCGGCCCGCAGCCGTGCTCGGAGCGCAGATCGTCCTGCACGGCGTCGCCGCGCTCGGCTCCGCCCTGCTGGTGATGGTGGTCGGCCGGATCGCGTTCGGGGTGCGGCTGCCCGGACAGCCCCTCGGCTACGCGCTGGCGCTGCTGCTGGCCGTCGCCTGCGTGCTGGCCCTTGGCGCGCTGGTCTGCGCGGTATCCCGCACCACCAAGATCTCGGCCGCCATCGGCTCGGTCGTCTTCTTCCCGATGATGTTCACCGCGGGTGTCTGGGTGCCGGTGCAGACCATGCCCGACACCCTGCGCCGCATCGTCCAGGTCACCCCGTTCGGCGCGGCCTCCCAGGCGCTGGACCGGGCGGCCTCCGGAGCCTGGCCGAGCTGGGCCCACCTCGGGGTGATGGCGCTGTGGGCCGCGGCGGTGGCGGGGGTCGCGATCCGCACGTTCCGGTGGGAGTAGCCGCCGCCGGGGGAGACTTCGGCCACGAGTGCGGGGAGACTTCAGCCATGAGCGCGGGGAAGACGGAGGCCGTGATCCGGGTGGCGACGGCCGAGCAGTGGTGGGAGCGGTTCTTCCGCTACGGCCCGTACGGGCTGCTCGCCCTGGCCTCCGCGGTCTCGGCCGTGACCGGCGACCTGATCATGTCGCGCCAGGACGTGCACGTCGTCGCGGTCCTCGTGCCGTCGGCGCTCGTGCTCCAGCTCTGGTGGGGACGGGTACGGCCTCCAACGGGCCGGAGACCGCAGTTCTACTTCGTCGCCCGTACGCTCCTCGCCTTCGGGCTGACCTGGTGCAACCCGTTCTTCGCCATCTTCACGACGCTGGGCTACTTCGACGCCGCCCGGCTGCTTCCGCGCAGGGGCGTCAGGGCTGGGCTGCTGGCCACCGCCGCCATCATGGCGGGCTCGCAGTCCGGCAGCGGCCTGCCGCCCGTCACCCTCATGAACTGGATCGCCTTCGTCATCCTCTTCGCCCTGCACGGGACCCTCACGATGGTCTTCGCGCAGATCGGCAACCGGGAGGCGGAACAGTCCCGCACCCAGGACGAGACCATCGCCGCGCTGGAGTCCGCCAACGCCCGGCTCGAACGGGCCATGGCGGAGAACGCCGGACTGCACGCCCAGCTCCTGGTCCAGGCCCGCGAGGCCGGGGTGGCCGACGAGCGGAGGCGGATGGCCGCCGAGATCCACGACACCATCGCCCAGGGGCTGACCGGCATCATCGCCCAGCTCCAGGCCGTGACGTCGGCAGCGGTCACCGATCCGGAGCTGGCCGGGGACCACCTCCTCCGGGCCACCGCGCTGGCCCGGCACAGCCTGGGCGAGGCGCGCCGCTCCGTGCACGATCTGGTGCCGGCCGCGCTGGAGCACGACGACCTCCCCGGCGCCCTCAAGAAGACGGTCACCAGCTGGTCCGAACGGAGCGGCGTCCGGGCCGAGTTCACCGTCACCGGCACGGCCGAGCCGCTGCACGACGAGGTCGGCGCCACCCTGCTCCGGATCGCGGAGGAGGCCCTCGCCAACGCCGGCCGCCACGCCGCCGCCTCCCGGACCGGCGTCACCCTGTCCTACATGGGCGACGAGATCACCCTCGACGTGCGGGACGACGGCCGCGGCTTCGACCCGGGCACGCTGGAGCCGTACCGGGGCGCCGGTGGATTCGGGCTCGGCGGCATGCGGGCGCGTGCCGAACGCATCGCGGGCACGGTCGAGGTGGAGACGGGACCCGGCCTCGGCACCGCGGTCTGCGCCCGGGTCCCGCTGGTCCGCGACGACTGAGCCGCCGCACCGCCGCGGGCACAGTACGGTGGGCCGCTATGGCTGAGGAACCCCCGCGCGTCATCACGCTGATCGTCGTCGACGACCACCCCGTCGTACGGGACGGGCTGCGCGGCATGTTCGCGTCCGCCCCGGAGTTCGAGGTGCTGGGTGAGGCGGCCGACGGCGTCGAGGGCGTGGAGATGGCCGTCCGGCTCGACCCCGACGTCGTCCTGATGGACCTCCGGATGCCCGGCGGCGGCGGAGTCGCGGCGATCACCGAGCTGACCCGGCGCGGCGCCCGCTCCAGGGTCCTGGTCCTCACCACGTACGACACCGACTCCGACACCCTGCCCGCCATCGAGGCCGGTGCGACCGGATACCTCCTCAAGGACGCCCCGCGCGAGGAGCTGTTCACCGCGGTGCGCGCCACCGCCGACGGCCGTACCGTCCTGTCGCCCGCCATCGCCTCCCGGCTCATCTCACGGGTGCGCGCGCCCGCCGCGGCCGGCAGCGAGACGCTCTCCGCGCGGGAGCGCGAAGTGCTCGAACTCGTCGCCAGGGGGACGTCGAACCGGGAGATCGCCGCCGTGCTGTTCATCAGCGAGGCCACGGTGAAGACCCACCTCACCCATGTCTTCGCCAAGCTGGGCGCCAAGGACCGCGCGGCCGCCGTCGCCGTCGCGTACGACCGGGGGATCCTGGGCTGAGCGCCGGGCTCACTCCCGTACCCGCAGCAGCAGGACCGATCTCGCGGGCACCGTGAGGGCCGAGTCGCCCCGGTGGACCGTGCCCGGTGCGGTGGACTGGTCCTCCCGTGAGGTGTCCAGGACCAGTTCGTACTCCCGCGCCCACGGCGGCCCCGGCAGCCGGAAGTCCACCGGGCGGTCACCGGCGTGCAGCACCGCGAGGAAGCTGTCGTCGGTCACCTGCTCGCCCCGGGCGTCCCGGCCCGGGATGTCGCGGCCGGAGAGGTAGAGCCCGACCGTCGCGGCCGGGGCGTACCAGTCCTCCTCCGCCATCTCGGCCCCCTGCCGGGTGAACCACGCCAGGTCCCGCAGCCCGTCCGGGGCCTGCGCCCGGCCGGAGAAGAAGGCGCGGCGGCGCAGCACCGGATGGGTGTGGCGCAGGGTCAGCACGCGGGCCGTCAGCTCGGTCAGCGCCCGCCACCGCGGCTGCTCCAGCAGCGACCAGTCCACCCAGCTGACCTCGTTGTCCTGGCAGTAGGCGTTGTTGTTGCCGCCCTGGGTGCGACCCATCTCGTCACCCGCGACCAGCATCGGCACCCCGGTCGACAGCAGCAGGGTGGTGAGGAGATTGCGCAGCTGGCGCAGGCGCAGCGCGTTGACCTGGGGGTCGTCGGTCTCGCCCTCGGCGCCGCAGTTCCACGACCGGTTGTCGCAGGTGCCGTCGCGGTTGCCCTCACCGTTGGCCTCGTTGTGCTTCTGCTCGTAGCTCACCAGGTCGCGCAGGGTGAAGCCGTCGTGCGCGGTGACGAAGTTGACCGAGGCGTACGGGCGGCGGCCGCCCCACGCGTACAGATCGCTCGATCCGGTCAGCCGGTACCCGAGATCGCGTACGTCGGGCAGCGCGCCGCGCCAGAAGTCCCGTACGGCGTCGCGGTAGCGGTCGTTCCACTCGGTCCACAGCGGT
The DNA here is from genome assembly GCA_000470535.1 of Streptomyces sp. AW19M42. Classification (GTDB taxonomy): domain Bacteria; phylum Actinomycetota; class Actinomycetes; order Streptomycetales; family Streptomycetaceae; genus Streptomyces. The sequence continues at coordinate 11,967 of CBRG010000312.1, read as the reverse complement.
GGGAAGGCGCCGACCTGGTATCCGCCGTTGCCCACGTCCCACGGTTCCGCGATCAGTTTCACCCGGCGCAGTACCGGGTCCTGGGCGATCACCGCGAGGAACGGGGAGAGCATGTCGACGTCGTGCATCGAGCGGGCGAGCGCCGCCGCCAGGTCGAAGCGGAAACCGTCCACGCCCATCTCGGTGACCCAGTACCGCAGCGAGTCGGTGATCAGCCTCAGCACGTTCGGCTGCACCACGTGCAGGGTGTTGCCGCACCCCGTGTAGTCCGCGTATCTGCGGGCGTCGGACTGGAGCCGGTAGTAGCCGCGGTTGTCGATGCCGCGCAGCGACAGCGTCGGGCCCAGCTCGCCCGCCTCCGCCGTGTGGTTGTAGACCACGTCGAGGATCACCTCGATGCCGGCGTCGTGCATCGCGCGGACCATCCGCTTGAACTCGCCGACCTGCTGGCCCGCGGTGCCGCTCGCGGAGTAGCCGGCGTGCGGGGCGAAGTAGCCGATCGAGTTGTAACCCCAGTAGTTTTGCAGCCCGCGCCGCAGCAGATGGTCCTCATGGGCGAACTGATGCACCGGCAGCAGCTCCACGGCCGTCACCCCGAGGTGCTTCAGATGGCCGATCGCCGCGGGGTGCGCGAGTCCGGCGTAGGTGCCCCGCAGCTCCTCGGGAATGCCCGGGTGGCGCTCGGTGAAGCCGCGCACGTGCAGTTCGTAGATGACGGAGTCGGCCCAGGGGGTCTTGGGCCGCCGGTCCTGCGCCCAGTCGTCGTCATCGTGGACGACCACCCCCTTGGGGACGTACGGAGCGGAGTCCCGTTCGTCGCGCACGGTGTCCGCGACCTGCTGCTGGGGCCAGTCCCTCACATGGCCGTACACCTCGGCCGGAAGGGTGAAGGAACCGTCCACCGCACGGGCGTACGGATCGAGGAGCAGCTTCGCCGCGTTCCAGCGGGCGCCCGTCCACGGGTCCCAGCGGCCGTGCACCCGGTAGCCGTAGCGCTGACCGGCCCGCACACCGGGCACGAAGCCGTGCCAGATCTCGTGGGTCAGCTCGGTCAGCGGCAGCCGGGTCTCGGCGCCGTCCTCCTCGAAGAGGCACAGCTCCACGGCCTCCGCCCCGCCCGCCCAGAGCGCGAAGTTGGTGCCCGCCACCCCGTCCGGCCCCACCCGGAAGCGGGCTCCGAGCGGCATCGGCGTACCGGGCCACACGGCGGGCGGCCGCTGTCCGTGCCCGGTGGCCGCCTGCCTCACCGCCTGGTGCGCCGGCTGTCCGGGCGGTCCCGGGAACGTCTTCGGCACTGCCTCCTGCTCGGCTGCGCTCGACACCTGCTCGCCTCCCGCGGCTCAGGGGGACCGGCACCGAAAGGGAGCGCGCGGCGTCCCGGCCGCGGCTCCCCGAGTGTGGTCGTCCCCTCTGTTCTGCCCACGAGTGGCCCCGCACTCACGTTTCCCTCCGGCGGCCCCGGTCGTTGGGGGGACGTGAACCACGTAGCGAAGAAGGCAGGCGCGAGCCGGCCCACCGTACTGACACGGTCGGGACCGCTCGTCGTACTGGCCGTACTGGTTGTTCTGACCGGCTGTTCGGGCGCCGGTTCGATCATCGGCGGGAAGTCCCGGTCGCCGCAGGAGGCGATCCGGATCACCCCGCAGGACCGGGCCGAGGACGTGAAGGCGGACGCCAAGGTCGAGGTGAAGGTCCCGGACGGGCGGCTGGAGAGCGTCAGGGTGACCCGGATCGAGGACGCGCGACGGCACGAGGTGAGGGGGCTGATCGCGAAGGACGGCCTCTCGTGGACACCGCAGGGCGCGGCGGGTCGGCTCGGGCTCGCCGCCAAGTACAGCGTCGACGCGGTGGCCCTGGACGACGCGGGGCACCGCTCTGCCCGCCACACCACCTTCACCACGGTGGTGCCCGAGCACCGCTTCATCGGCTACTTCAAGCCGGAGAACCGGTCCACGGTCGGCACCGGCATGATCGTCTCCTTCGAGTTCAACCGCCCGGTCACCCGCCGCGCGGCCGTGCAGCGGGCCATCCGGGTGACCAGCGACCCGCCGGTCGAGGTGGCCGGGCACTGGTTCGGCGCCGACCGGCTGGACTTCCGCCCGGCCGCGTACTGGGAGCCGGGCACCGAGGTCACCGTCGAGGTGGGGCTGCGCGATGTGGAGGGCGCGCCGCAGGTGTACGGCAGCCAGCGCAAGACCGTCCGCTTCACCGTGGGCCGGGAGCAGATGTCCCGGGTGGACTCGGCCGCGCACACCATGGAGGTGCGCCGGGACGGGCAGATCGTCTCCACGGTCCCGATCACGGCGGGCTCCCCGACGACGACCACGTACAACGGCAAGATGGTGGTCAGCGAGATGCACGAGGTGACCCGGATGGACGGGCGGACCGTCGGCTTCGGCGGCGAGTACGACATCAAGGACGTACCGCACGCGATCCGGCTCACCGAGTCCGGCACCTTCCTGCACGGCAACTACTGGTCCGACGACGACGTCTTCGGCTCGACCAACGTCAGCCACGGCTGCGTCGGGCTCCGTGACGAGCAGGGCGGCAGCGGGTCCACCCCGGCCGGCTGGTTCTTCGACCGGACCCTCATCGGTGACGTCGTCGAGGTCGTCAACTCCAAGGACAAGCAGGTGGCCCCGGACAACGGGCTGAGCGGCTGGAACCTGAACTGGAAGCAGTGGAAGGCGGGTTCCGCCGTGCGCTGACCCTCGGCGGCCCTCCCGGCCCCTCCCGGAGCCCTCCGGGGGGGGCCGGGCCGCCGCGCCGTACAGCCCCTCGCGCGGGCAACGCCCCCGACCAGGGCAAGTCCTGAATCAGTTGGGACGGAACGGTGACATCCCGGGGGAGATCTGTCCGCAGCCGGTGTGATTATCTTTCGCTGAGCGCGCATATGCAGCGCGCGGGGGCGGGAGCCTGCGAGCTCCCAGGGCCGGCCTTGGCGGGGCCAGGCCGTGCGAGGGGAGACGACCACATTGAACGGGCAGCCGATATCGGGGACATCGGTCAGGGCGGACAGCGGGCGGCGCGGACGCGGGGCCACCGGACTGTCGGCCCTGGTGCTGGGCGCGCTGCTGCTGCTGGTGACGGCATGCGGCGGCGAGGACACCGGGGACGCGGGCAAGGGCGGCGCCGGCAAGGGCGGGGCGAGGACCGGTGACACCAGCGCCTCCCAGGCCGTGGTGAAGGTCGTCCCGCAGGACGGTGCCGACTCCGTCGCCACCAGCGGGGCGCTGAAGATCTCGGCCGAGCAGGGGAAGCTCTCCATGGTCAAGGTCTCCGACCCCAAGGGGGCCGAGGTCGAGGGGAAGATCGCGGCGGACGGCACGAGCTGGGAGCCGGACCAGCACCTGGCCTCGGCGACCAAGTACAAGGTCCACGCCGTGGCCAAGGACGAGAAGGGCCGTGAGTCCGCCAAGGACACCGCCTTCACCACGCTGGTCCCGAAGAACACCTTCATCGGGCAGTACACCCCGGAGGACGGTTCCACGGTCGGGGTCGGCATGCCGGTCTCGATCCACTTCACCCGGGGCATCACCGACCCGGAGGCCGTCGAGAAGGCCATCGAGGTGACGGCGGACCCGGCCGTCGAGATCGCGGGCCACTGGTTCGGCAACGACCGCCTGGACTTCCGGCCGCAGGACTACTGGGCCGCCGGCACCAAGGTGACCGTGAAGCTCGACCTCGACGGTGTCGAGGGACGCCCGGGGGTCTACGGCAAGCAGGCCAAGACGGTGTCGTTCACCGTCGGCCGCCGGCAGGTCAGCACCGTGGACGCGAACACCCACCGGATGAAGGTCGTCCGCGACGGCAAGCAGATCAAGGACATCGCGATCTCCGCCGGCGCCCCGGCCACCACCACGTACAACGGCAAGATGGTCATCAGCGAGAAGCTCCGGGTGACCCGGATGAACGGTGACACCGTCGGCTTCGGCGGCGAGTACGACATCAAGGACGTGCCGCACGCGATGCGCCTGTCCACCTCCGGCACCTTCATCCACGGCAACTACTGGGGCGGTTCGGGCGTCTTCGGCAACACCAACACCAGCCACGGCTGCGTCGGCATGCTGGACGCACGCGGTGGCGGTGACCCGGGCACGCCGGCGGCCTGGTTCTTCAACAACTCGCTCATCGGCGACGTCGTGGTCGTCACGAACTCCCACGACAAGACGATCCAGCCCGACAACGGCCTCAACGGCTGGAACATGGACTGGTCGCAGTGGACCAAGTAGCTCCGCGGCACTGACCACGGAGACGTATGACGCCGGCCCCGGACCACACTGTGGTCCGGGGCCGGCGTCATACGTGCGGGACAGCCCTCGGGGTCACTCCGCCTGCGGCGAGTCGGTCCGGGGCAGGATCTGGCGCAGCGGGGTGCGGGCCGGCCGGGGGCGCCACTCCCGCGGGTATCCGATCGACACCTCCTCGAAGCGGACCCCGTCGTGCCAGGTAACCCTGGGGATGTGGAGGTGGCCGTAGACGGCGGCGACCGCCCGGAAACGCAGGTGCCAGTCGGCGGTCAGCGTGGTGCCGCACCACTGGGCGAACTCGGGGTGGCGCAGCACCCGCGTGGGGTCCCGTACCAGCGGATAGTGGTTGACGAGCACCGTGCCGTACCGGGGGTCGACGGCCGCGAGCCGCTCCTCGGTGAGGGCGACCCGGGCCCGGCACCAGGCGTCACGGGACGGGTACGGGTCGGGGTGGAGCAGGAACTCGTCGGTGCACACCACCCCCGACTCGTGGGCCACCCGCAGGGATTCGTCCTTGGTGCTGGTCCCGGGCGCGAAGAAGGAGTAGTCGTACAGGACGAACAGCGGGGCGACCGTGACGGGTTCCTCCCCGCCGTGCCAGACCGGGTACGGGTCCTCTGGGGTCAGTACGCCGATGCTTCGGCACACGTCGACCAGGGCCTGGTAGCGGGCGACGCCGCGCAGGGTGACGGGGTCGGAGGGGTGGGTCCACAACTCGTGGTTGCCGGGGGTCCAGATGACCTTGCTGAAACGTTTCGCGAGCAGTTCCAGCGCCCACGCGATGTCCTCGAACTTCTCGCCGACGTCCCCGGCGACGAGCAGCCAGTCGTCGTCGGACTCCGGCCGGAGCGACTCCGTGATGCGCCGGTTCTCCGCGTGGGCGATGTGCTGGTCGCTGAGCGCGAGCAGCTTTCCGTGGGACACCGAGGCCAGTCCTTCCAGTCCGTGCTGACGTGATGTGCGGCTTCAGGGAGTTCTCGCGGTGGGTGCGGCCGTTCGCCGTGAGGGGTGGCCACCCGGCGCTCGGCATCGCTCGGCTTCGTTGTAGAGACCGGGATGCCGGAATCGTATACCTCGGTGTTCCGCGCGGGTATGGCGTCCGGCGGGCCGGATCCGGGTCGGTCGCCCTCGCGCGGCGGCTCCCGGGCGCGGTTCCAGGTGTTACCCGTGAACCGCCGCGGACCGGTGGCTGCCGGGCCACAACTCCTGGCACAGTGGTGCGCAGGTAGTCGCACGGCGGGTCCGCAGGGGTGTACGAGGTCCGGGCCCGGCAGCTGCGGCAGGGGTATCCCGGGCACGGGTCCGGGGTTTCGTTGAGAGGTTGGTTCCGATGGTCACCGGTCGTGTGGTGCGGTTCGACGGCGTCAAGGGTTATGGGTTCATCGCTCCCGATCACGGGGGCGAGGACGTCTTCCTGCATGTGAACGACCTCCGTATCCCCGAGGCCTCCCTCAGGCCCGGTCTGATGGTCGGGTTCGAGATCGAGCAGGGCGACCGGGGCCTGAAGGCGTCCTCGGTGCAACTCGCCCCCGGCGGCGGCAACGCGGCCCCGGCCTCCGCGTTCCAGGGGCGCTCCGAGTCCCCTGCCAGGCAGGTCGCGGACGGCGACGACGTGCTGTGCGATGTGCTCAGTTCGCAGGAGTACGTGCGGGACGTGACGGAGGTGCTGCTGGAGGCGGCGCCCGGTCTCACCGCGGCGCACATCCTCCAGGTGCGCCAGGGGCTGCTGCAGTTCGCCAAGCAGCACGGCTGGGTCGAGGGCTGAGAGCCGGTCGGAGGCCGCCCGGGGGCCGTGAAGAAAGGCACGGGACTGTCCGGCCCGGTGTTAGCGCCGGTTAACCTGCCTCCCATGACCGTAACCCTCGAAGTAAGCGGCGGCGTCGGCACGATCCGGCTGGACCGTCCGCCGATGAACGCCCTGGACATCGCCACCCAGGACCGGCTGCGCGAGCTGGCGGAGGAGGCCTCCGGGCGCGACGACGTGCGCGCCGTGGTGCTCTACGGCGGCGAGAAGGTGTTCGCGGCGGGCGCGGACATCAAGGAGATGCAGGCGATGGACCACCCGGCGATGGTGGTCCGGTCCAAGGCGCTGCAGGAGTCCTTCACCGCGGTGGCCAGGATCCCCAAGCCCGTCGTCGCGGCCGTCACCGGCTACGCGCTCGGCGGCGGCTGCGAGCTGGCCCTCTGCGCCGACTTCCGGATCGCAGGGGACAACGCCAAGCTCGGGCAGCCGGAGATCATGCTCGGACTGATCCCGGGGGCCGGCGGCACCCAGCGGCTCGCCCGTCTGGTGGGCCCCGCCAAGGCCAAGGACCTGATCTTCACCGGCCGGCACGTGAAGGCCGAGGAGGCGCTCGCCATGGGCCTGGTGGACCGGGTCGTGCCGGCCGCCGAGGTGTACGAGCACGCGCACGCCTGGGCCGCGAAGCTGGCGAAGGGCCCCGCCCTCGCGCTGCGCGCCGCCAAGGAGGCGGTGGACGCCGGGCTGGAGACGGACATCGACACGGGCCTCACGATCGAGCGCACCTGGTTCGCCGGACTCTTCGCCACGGAGGACCGGGAGCGCGGTATGCGTAGCTTTGTGGACGAAGGACCGGGCAAGGCCAAATTCCTCTGACCGAACGCCAGTTGGGAACAGATCACGGCGCGTTCATCCGTGCGGGCGGATTAGCTGAGCCTTAAGGCAACCTTAAGGCTCAGTGTTCCGTCGGCGTCAGCAAACCCCTTCGGGGTCGGTGTCGGCGCAGGTCGGCGGGGGTGTGGCGGGGCGCATTCTGCCAGTGGCATATGCCAGCAGGCCGCTGCGGAATTGCTGATTCCGGGGCGGGGATTCCCTCGGAACGGCCCCGGAGTGTCCCCCTTGCGGCCATGATGGTGTCCATGGCGGGCCTGGAGGGTGTGGAGCAGCCGCGACAGCGCAGCGGCGCGACAGCGGCACGGAGGGTGCCGGCCGTCGAGGACGAACAGGCGTTCAAGGCGCTGGAGTTGTTCGGGAACCCGACGGAGGACGAGGTGCGGCTGCCCTCCCGTCCGGAATCCGCGGCCACCGCGCGCCGGCTCACCTCCTGCGTGGTGCTGCGCCAGTGGGCGCTCTCCCCGCAGACCGGCGAGTACGCCGTGCTGCTCGTCTCCGAACTCGTCGGCAACGCGGTGCGGCACACCGGTGCCAGGGTCTTCGGTCTGCGGATGCTGCGCCGCCGCGGCTGGATCAGGATCGAGGTGCGCGACCCCTCGCGCGGACTGCCCTGCCTCATGCCCGTACAGGCGATGGATGTCAGCGGGCGGGGCCTCTTCCTCGTCGACAAGCTCTCCGACCGGTGGGGTGTGGATCTGCTGCCGCGCGGCAAGATCACCTGGTTCGAGATGCGGATCTCCGACCATTGACGGCCCCCGGCTGACCGGCCGCGCGGGCTCCGGACGCACAGAAGCCCCCGGTTCGGCCGTGGTGCGGCGCTGCGGGGGCTGCTGTGTGGGGGCCGTGAAATGGGGGGTGTGTCCACGGCCGCTTATGACGACCCGGCCCGGGTCAGTGCGGGTCGTGTCACCGACTATGGCAGACGGGCGACTACATCGCCAAAGCCGCAAAACGCCCATAGTCATATAGTTCTAGCGATTTCTGTGCTGAATCTTAGGTGTGCTGGGTCACTTGCCTGGGAATCAATGAGTGACGCCCCGGCTTCGCGGGTGATTCATTGATCGCTGAGAGTGTCGATCATGCGCATCCGCGTGACCGGCGGAAGTGGCGAAAAGGGTCAATTGTTATTTTCCTGACAGTCCGCACTTACTGTTCTGCGCATGAACGTCTCCGACACACCGGTGCACCGCCGAAGTGCCCTGCGCGCAGGAGCCGGGGCCGCCCTCGCCGCGGGCCTCGCCGCCGGTTGCGGGGACCGAGACACAGCCGGCAAAGCGGCGAAGACCCTCACCCACCCGGCACCGAAGAGGCCGGCCGCCACCGCCGGAGCTCACGCCCCCGCACCCGCCCCGCGCCGCTTCTGCGGACAGCCGGTGCAGATCGGCCACGGCCCCCGCGACCGCGCCCGCGTCGCCCTCACCTTCCACGGCCAGGGCGACCCCGCCATCGCCAGGACCGTGCTGGCCGAGGCCGAACGGGCCGGAGCGCGGGTCACCGTCCTCGCCGTCGGCAGCTGGCTCGACGAACACCCCGAGATGGCCCGTCGCATCCTCGACGGCGGCCACGACCTCGGCAACCACACCCAGCGCCATGTCGGCATCTCCTCGATGGACGAGGCGCAGGCGTACGCGGAGATCACCGGCTGCGCCCAGCGGCTGCGCCGGCTCACCGGCTCCATCGGAACCTGGTTCCGGCCCTCGCGCACCCAGTACGCCACTGCGCTCGTTCAGCGGCTCGCCGTCCGCGCGGGCTACCCGCACGTCCTCTCCTACGACGTGGACTCCCTCGACTTCACCTCGCCCGGCGCCGCGGCCGTCACCCGCAAGGTGACGGGCGAGATCCGCCACGGATCGGTGGTGAGCATGCACTTCGGCTACGCGGACACGGTCGCCGCGCTGCCCCTCCTTCTCACCGAACTCGACCGCCGCGGACTGCGTGCGGTGACGACCACGGAGCTGTTGACCTGATGCATCCCTCCACCACGCGCGCCGCTGCCCTGCTCGGAGGCGTCCTGCTCGCCGCACTCACCGGCTGCGGCACCCCCGCCGGCAAGTCCGCGTCCGACACCGCGACCGAGGCCGCCGCACCACCCGCCAGAACCAAGCACGTCACCCCGCCCGCGCCGCCCGGACTGGCCGGGATGCCCCCGGTGCTCGATCCCGCGAACGTCTACGCGGCCGACGCCGCCGGAAAGCTGTCGCCGGCCGTCAAGGGCTTCCCGTCCCGGGTGTACGTCCCCAACACCAACTCCAACACGGTCACGGTGATCGACCCCGCGACGTACAAGGTCATCAAGACCATCCCGGTCGGCCGGCAGCCGCAGCACGTCGTCCCGTCCTGGGACCTGAAGACCCTCTGGGTCAACAACGACGTCGGCGACAGCCTCACCGCGATCGACCCGGCGACCGGCGAGGCAGGGAAGACGGTCGACGTCTCCGACCCGTACAACCTCTACTTCACGCCGAACGGCAAGTACGCCATCGTGATGGCCTCGATGGACCGTCAGCTGGTCTTCCGCGACGCCCACACCATGAAGACGGCCAAGGCGGTCCCGGTCAGCTGCGCGGGTGTGAACCACGCGGACTTCTCGGCCGACGGCCGCTACTTCATCGTCTCCTGCGAGTTCTCCGGCGAACTCCTCAAGGTCGACACAGCGAGGATGAAGGTGGTGGCCCAGCAGAAGCTCCCGTTCAAGGGCGCCATGCCGCAGGACGTGAAGCTGTCGCCCGACGGAAGCACGTTCTACATCGCGGACATGATGGCGAACGGCATGTGGGTGCTGGACGGGAGGAAGTTCACCACCCCGAAGCTGCTGCCCACCGGCAAGGGCTGCCACGGGCTCTACGTCAGCCGCGACGCCAAGGAGATGTACATCTCCAACCGCGGCGAGGGCTCCGTCTCCGTCTTCGACTTCGCACAGAAGAAGCTGGCGAAGAAGTGGCAGCTGCCGGGCGGCGGCAGCCCCGACATGGGCGGCGTCTCCGCCGACGGCAAGGTCCTCTGGCTGAGCGGGCGCTACAACTCGCAGGTGTACGCGATCGACACCACCAGCGGCAGACAGCTCGCCCGGATCCCGGTGGGCAGCGGACCGCACGGCCTCGCCGTCTACCCGCAGCCGGGCCGCTACTCGCTCGGCCACACCGGCGTCTTCCGCTGATCGCGGGTGGCTCACCCCTTGATCAGCAGCGCCTCCGAGCCCACCGGCCGGTAGCCCGCCGCCTGGAACGTCCGCACACTGCGGGCGTTCCCCGGCGACTGCTGCGCCCACACCACCGGGCCCGGCACCAGCTGCCGGGCCGCCCGCGCCAGCCGCTCGCCGAGCCGCTGCCCGCGCGCCTCCTCCGCTACCTCGATCGCCGCCTCCCAGCGCCCCGCGACCCCGCGCCCGAGGATCAGCACCCCGCCCTCCGTCCGCCAGACGCGTACCTCGTCGCGGAAGCCCATCGCCCGTGCCACCCGGGGGTGTCCGGGGTCCCGGATCTCCCGCAGCTGAAGCTCCGGAGCGCCCGGCAGCGCCGGTGCGACCGTGAGCAGGTCGATCGTGTTCATGTGCCGGCCGGTCCGGGTCATCAGCGCGCCCAGGAAATGCGGGTTCATGGTCGCGGCGAGGGCGTCACCGGGGGTGCCGGCCAGGGCCGCCCGCACCCACCGCGGGTCCTCGTCGGTGAACACCACCGAGTGCGCGGTGAACGCCAGCACCCCGGCATCCCGGGCGTTCGGCTGCCGGACGACCGTCGTGGACCCGTCCGGCGGCGGGAACCGCCCCTGTGCCGCCGCTGCCAGAATCCCCGCCAGTGCGTCGGTCATCGCGCCGTACCCTCCCCGTCCCGGACCGCCGTCCGCCGGGCGGCGGACGGTCCCACCCATGATCGACGACCGGCCGCCGCGATCGCCATCCCTCCCGCCCGTTAATCTGACCTCCGTCATATAGGCATTACGAAGGGGCGGAACAGTGGCGGACATCGAGTCGGCGCGCAAGGCGTTCGAGCGGTACGACCTCAACAGCGACGGGCTGATCTCGGCTGCCGAGTACAAGAGCGTCATGGCCCAGCTGGGGGACCCCTACGTCACCGAGCCGGTCGCGCAGGCCGTGATCAACTCCCACGACGCGAACGGTGACGGGCTGCTCACCTTCGACGAGTTCTGGTCCGCGCAGAACAAGGGCTGACGGCCGGCCCAGGACCCCCGGCCGGCGGGCCGGGGGCAGCGGGAGACCCGCCACGCTCACGGCCCGGACGCGCCGGTCCGCCCGTCCTGCGGTCCTGACGCCTCCTGCGCGCCGAAGGCGTCGTCCGGCGTCGCCACCGGGCGGAACAGGTCGTGCAGCCGGCCCGCCCGCAGCAGCCGCAGGATCCGCGGGCAGTCGCAGACGAGCCAGAACCGCCCGTCCCGGTCCAGCGCCCGCCGCCGGGCCCGGCACAGCAGCGTCAGCCCCGAGCAGTCCAGGAAGCTCACCTCGGTCAGGTCGACCACCACATGCGGTGACCCGTTCGATGTGGCGCCGTCCAGGGCCGGTGCGATGAGCGCCGCGGTCGCGATGTCGATCTCGTCCCGCAGTGCCACCACCGTCCGGCCGTTCCTGCGGTACACGTGGCCGCACGGCTCGGGCAGGGGGACCAGGGTGGGGGATGCCGTGGGGGACAGCCTCTCGGTCATGATGCCTCTCCTCGCAGCGCCGAATCCGCGGAGGCACCCGGGCCTGGGTGACTGTCAGTGGGGTGACAGTCGGTGAACCTAACCCGAGGCTCACGCCGGGCGGGGATGCAGAAACGTTCGCGCCTGCCGTAATGCGTCCTTCCGGGTGAATGTTCGATGGCGTCGTGGACGTCGCGGGCCTGTTTGTGTGGTTGTCACTCCGGAAGGGGGCGGCGGTGTTCCCCTCACGCGCGCCCGCCCCCGCCCGCCGCAGGTCGTCGGCAGCCGTACACGGCACGGTGGGGCCTGCCTCCTGGCCGGAGCGGCCGCCGCCCTGCCTGCCGGCCGAACTGGTGCTGGCGGCCGTCGTGAGCGCGCTGGCGCCGGGCGCGCCGTCAACCGGCCGCGCCCGGCGCCGCCGTGCTCGTGTCGGCGGTGCCGGCCGTC